>NZ_JCAKMW010000003.1:0-244814 GCF_059515805.1 Acinetobacter sp. CY05
GTAAGCATCCGCTGAACCCCATACCTATTTTTTAATTTTGGTCGGGTTGCCACCGGTGTGGCAGTAATTCTTCAATTTGGGTCACTTTGTGTGTCGGTAGCCTTTTCAGCACATCACTTAAATAGGCATACGGATCCAAGCCATTGAGCTTTGCTGACTGGATTAAAGTCATGATATTGGCAGCTCGTTGGCCACTGCGCAGCGAGCCAGCAAACAGCCAGTTCTTGCGTCCTAAGGCCCAAGGTCGCATCTGATTCTCTACCCAATTATTGCAAATCGGTAGATTGCCATCATCCAGATAGCGGCTTAAAGCTGGCCAACGCTTCAGCGTGTAATTGATGGCCTTGGCGGTGGGAGAACTCGATGGCACCGTCAGTTGATGTTGGTTGAGCCATTCATACAGTTGTTGCATCACCGGTTGACTATGCTGTTGTCGGTATTCGCGGCGCTGTTCTGCTGTACCATCGGTCTTTTTTCTGAGTTCTGCTTCTATGGCATACAGTTTCTGAATCAGCACTAATGCCTGTTCAGCGACCTGACTTTTTTTGGTCACATGCAGTTCATGGAATTTACGACGCGCATGCGCCATACAGCCCACCTCAACGACCTGGCCTGATTTAAAGCGTGCTTTATAACCACTGTAATCATCACAAACCAGATGACCCTGCCAGTTTTTCAGGAACGCTTCAGCATGCTGACCTGAACGACTATCCTGAAAGTCATAGATCACGGCTTGAACCGGATTGTACTGTGTGGTGGCATAGGCCCAGACATAACCTTTCTTCGGTTTTTTCTCATCATCACCCATCCGCATGATGGTGACTGGTGTTTCATCTGCATGCAGCACCCGCTGTTGCAGCACCACCTGTTTTAAGGCATTGGCCAGAGGTTCCAGTTCTACACCGCAGCGACCTATCCAGTCAGATAAAGTGGATCTGGACAGATCAATGCCAGCCCGCTGATAGATCAGGCGCTGACGGTACAGCGGTAAATGATCGGCATACTTCGATACCAGCACATGGCTGAGCAGTTCAGGACTGGCAATACCTTTATCAATCACATAGGCGGGCATCGCTTGCTGAGTCAGGGTATCACACTGATCACAGACCCATTTGCCACGGACATGCTGTTCCTTGTAGAACTGTGCCGGTCTGAAATGCAGTTTTTCACTGATATCTTCGCCGATACGACGTAACTGGCAGCCACAACTGCATTGGGTTGATGCAGGTTCATGCTCAATACGGATGGTGTGTAGATGATCTGGCAGCAGTCGACGTTTAGGTTTGTTGACTGTGGCTTTCTGTGTCGCTGCATCGGTTTTATCTGCATTTAATCGTTCTAATTCCAGATCAACGGCTGCGATATCTTCTTCGACCGCTTCGTCCCATAGATGGATTTGTTTTGCGGTGAGATGTTCGTTTTTACTGCCGAATTTATGCTTTTTAAACAGCGCCAGTTCATGCTCGTATTTTTGATTGAGAATAGAAAGATGCTGAACTTTGGCATCCAATTGCTGGTTTGATTTTTCTAATTCTTGATTTGATTGTGCCAGAGACTGATGCTGCATTGCCAACTGCTGGGTAAATTCCAGCAGTTGTTCATGGGTCAGTTGGCTTAAGTCAGGCAGCGTATTCATGATCGCAGTATGCCTGAGGTCATGACGCAGAGGAAATAGAACGTTTGGAGAATAGCAGAATAACCGAGCTTGGTTTAGAGCATTGTGACCACTTGCTGTCGTCCAATGCGCTGCCAGGGCAAACCCTGGATTAATGCCTGTAACTGTTCCGGGTTGAGGGCCACGGTTTCACCTTGGTGAACTTGAGCCCAGTGGAATTTTCCCTGTTCCAGCCGCCTGGCACACAGCCAGATGCCCAGTCCATCATGTACCAGCACTTTCATACGATGGCCACGTTTATTACAGAACAGGTAAGCACAATGCGGTTTAATGTAGCCAAAGGCTCTCACCACCTGAGCCATGACAGTATCCATCCCTGCTCGCATATCCAGAGGTTGGGTAGAAAGCCAGATTTCATCAATGCGGATCATGTTGCCAGTGCCTTGAGTAATTCTGCTAAAGCAGATATTTCTGATACTTGCCATTTCAAGCCAATTTCTGCTTTTGAGTGGGGTAAAGTAATTTGAACCTTTAACATGTCAGTAGGAGTAGGATCTAATGGTGCAGAGCAAGATAAGGCAATAAATGCAGGTTTATTCGGTAGTGGTGAGCGATCACTCCCTGGCTTAGCATCAATTAAGCGAATCCATTTGGATACAAGATTTGTATTCAATCCATGTTGCAAAGCGACCGAAGCAATTGAAACGTCCGGTGCTTTACAAGCCTGAACGATCTGCTGTTTAAATTCAGCACTGTATGTTCTTCGTTTTTTCGCAAGAGATGCGATGGATGTCTGGTGATTTGTAGTCATAAATTTTAGTCCCCACTTGTTTTTAAGTGGGGACTAAATTAAGGCTTATAGGATGAATTCATAAGGTGTGTTCAGCGGACGCTTACCCTGTGACTAGGCGAAATTTACGTGCAGCAAATGAGAAAAATAGAAAGTTAGATATTAATATCAGTATATGGGGACATTCTTTGGATTTATCAGATCAAGAATACATTAAGGATATTTTTAGTTTAAATGATGATTTTGATCGAAATATAAGAGTGATTGTTTACTATTATGATGATTCGGCAAAGTTCTCTTTGCTCAATAATCTCCTTGCCATTTTAGATAAAGATAAAGTTGAAAAATGGATGAAGAAAAAATGGCTACAGTTTAAGCCTAATCCTCAAATTAATTTTGAAGTTCAACAACAGCAAATTGCTTAAAAACAGCTAAAAACTTGAAAAAAAACACATCAGTATAGAGAATAGAGAATCTGCTGTTTTCTTTACTGGTGCACTATGCTCGAAGATATCAAAATAACCAACCATGAGCTTGTCATTGGTCTTGTGGGCGCGGTGGGTAGTCGCCTTGGGCAACTCAGTGACATTGTGCAAAACCTACTCGAACAGCAATTTAACTACCAAGTCGAAATTATTCGCGTGTCTAAAGACATCCTCGCCGAATTCTATCCGTATACCCAAAATGGCAGCGCCTTTGACCGTATTCATCACTATATGGATAAAGGCAATGAACTGCGCCGTGATTACCAAACCGACTTTTTAGCGCTGCAAATTGTTAAAAAAATCTATCAGCGCCGCCAAATATGGCAACAGCAAAATCCTGAGCAAGATATTCAGCAGCGCCGTGTGGCTTATATTGTGGATTCGTTAAAACACGAGTCAGAGATTCAAGCCTTACGCCAAATTTATGGCAATGGCTTTTTTCAGTTGTCATTATATGAAGCCAAAAGCGCACGTACCCATGCTTTAGTCACCAAATACGGCATGAGTGAAAACAAAGCCAAAATCTTAATTGAACGTGATGAAGGTGAGGCCAATTCGTATGGGCAACATACCAGTGAAGCGTTCCATCTAGCCGACTACTTTTTAAAGTTCGAACATAATCAAAATCAATTACGTGAGTCTTGCTTACGCTTTTTAAAACTGATTTTTAAAAACCCGTATATCACGCCTACTTTTAATGAATTTGCAGCTTATATGTCGTTTAGTGCTAGCTTGCGTTCGGCAGATTTATCGCGTCAAGTGGGGGCAGTAGTGGCCAAAGATGAAACCATTTTAGCCATTGGCTCCAATGATGTACCTAAGTTTAGAGGGGGTACCTATTGGCCCTACTTTAATGAAGAAACGGGCGCGGTCGAAGATGTGCCCAATGGCCGTGACTATATGCGTGGCTATGACGTCAATACCCAAGAAAAGCAGGGTATTATTCAAGATTTGTTAGGCAAAATTGAAAACGTGATTGAACGCGAAATGCCAGATGAGCGCCGTGCTTCAGTCAAAACCGAAATTGAAGCGATTTTAAAACAAAGCAAAATTAAAAATATTTTGGAATATGGTCGCGTGGTACATGCCGAAATGGATGCGCTACTCAGTTGTAGCCGTAGTAATATTTCGACTGTAGGTGCGACTTTATTTGTCACCACTTTTCCATGTCATAACTGCGCTAAACATATTTTGGCAGCAGGGATTGAAAAAGTAGTATTTGTCGAGCCTTATCCGAAAAGTTTAGCACTGCATTTACATCATGAATCAATTACTCAGCGCTGGGAACAACAAGAAAGTGAAATTCATAACAAACTGATTTTTGAACCTTTTGTGGGTGTAGGTGCGCGGAGTTTTATGAACTTATTTTCGCTGTCTTTAGGTGTGGGTGAAAAAGTCAAACGTAAAGATGTCTTTGGTCGCGTACTCGATTGGCAAGCAGAAACAGCAACTTTACGCATGCCAATGCATGTCTTGTCTTATCAAGCCTTAGAAGAAAAAATTATGCAGATGATGCAAAGCAAAAATAAAGCAGATTAAAACTAAAATCCCGCATGTTGCGGGATTTTTTTTAAACTTGAAGTTGTTTTAATTTACGGTCATACACAAACGTACCAAAAGGTAAAATGGCTGCCACTAAACCTGCTACAAACATATTCAATGACCACTTTTCACGTTCACAGACAACCAATAGAACCGCTAAAAAGGCGATCACTAAAATACCGTGCCCCATGCCCACATATTTAACTAAAATAGGATTTCCCCACAGATATTTAAGCGGCATAGCAATAAACAGCAGCAATAAAAAGGATAAACCTTCAATAAAACCAACTAGGCGCAAGGCTTGAATATTCATCTTAAAAAATAGCAAAAACAATACTATATGAGATTTTTAATCTTGCTTTAACTCAAGTTTTAATTAAATTGTAAATGGGTTGTGATGTCTTTGGCAGTCTAGCTCAACTCTGTTGTAGCGTTGGCTTTTAATAACACAATAAAAAAGCAGCCGAAGCTGCTTGTAAACTTAGTGGATGACACCACAGGCAATACGATCACCGCCACCGCCTAAAGGTTTTGGTACATCTGAATAGTTATCACCACCGGCATGAATCATCACTGCACGACCACTGATGTCTGCTAGTTTTAATCGAGGTGCAATTAGACGTACGTTGGCTGTGCCATCTTCTGCCACTTTTAATGCTGGTAAATCGCCTAAGTGACCTGATAAAGGTGTGCCATGGTTGGCAGCGCCATTGCTATTTAAATGGCTACCCGCTGCCAATGCTGCGCCCATTTTGCCATCTTTTTCAGCAGGCGCACATGAGCCATTTTCATGAATGTGAAAGCCACGTTCACCCGCAGGTAAGCCACTTAAATTGGTGCTAATGATTAAACCTGCAACGCTGTCTTGGAACGTGACCGTACCGAGTTTTTGACCCACGCCTTGTGCAGATACGGCATTTACCTCAACAGTTTTTTGTGCTGTAGGGACAATTTTCCCCTGGTCATTGGTGGTGGCACAGCCCACAGTAACGGCTGCGCTCAGAGCTGTAAGAGCTGCAAGTTTATAAAATGACGACATTGTATTTCCTATGGTTGTAATTATAAACAAGAATCATTTAAACAAACTCAAGTGCTTAACTCAATCTAAAGCGGTGACAATCTGTATAAGTTTTACTTGATTTGTGCATCATCCAAATCATGAGCAAGGGTGGCTTTAGGCATTAAGCCTGCATCAACTTCTTTGCTTTCATGCAGCCATTCGCGCCAAATCGCCAATAACACCGCTAAAATTACAGGACCAATAAATAAGCCCACCATGCCAAAGCTGGCCAATCCCCCCAAAACCCCAAACATAATTAAGATAAATGGAATTTGGGTGGCGCCTGAAATCACCAGTGGACGAATCACATTGTCGGCGGTACTCACCACACAAACACCCCATGCCATCACACCAATCGCCTCAATGGTATGACCTTGTGAAAATAACCATAGAGATATAGCACCATAGGCCACAGGCGGACCAAATGGAATCAGGGCAAAGATAAAGGTCACTAGGGTGAGGAGCATTGGATTTGGTACACCAGCAACAAAATAGCTGATACCCGCCAATAATGCCTGTGCAACCGCAGTTAAGCCAACACCATAGACCACTGCGCGTGTTGTTTCAGAAATGGTATCTAGATAATGGTGAACGCGTGGGCCAATGACCATCTCTAACGCACGACTGACTTGGGTTAAAATAGTTTGACCATCGCGGTAAAAGAAAAACAGAGTCAGTACGGCAAAGCAGAGTTTGACCATGTTGCGCGTGACTTCATTTAATACAATCTTGCCGTAATTCAGATGACCCTGTATCCAAAGTGATGCGGATTGAATAATGCTGTTGGGATCTTGATTGATTTCTTGTAAGGTGCGCGTAATTTCTTTACCAATAAAGGGTAAATTAGCAATCACCTCAGGCACAGATAAATGCCCAGAGAAGACTTGCTTTTGTAACTCGTAATACAAGCTACGACCTTCATGCTGGATCATAAAGATCGCAAAAATTACTGGCACACCGACGATTAACACCACCAGCAGAATCATTAAAGTGGCGCTTAAGGTGGCACGTTGACCACAGGCAGCCTTAATACGGCAGTATAAGGGCCAAGTCATATACGCGATAATTGCTGCCCATAACACCGGAACAATAAAGTATTTGAGCACACTAAAGCTCAAAAACAACAAGAAGAAAAACAGTCCAAAGAGCAAGACTTTTTGTATTGTTGGCGCGTACTGATGCACTGATGTCACTGATTGATTAATGGGTCGTTGACCATCTTAACGCAAAAATCGTGCGCAGCAAGTTAAAGCATGTGTCTAATTGGTTTTAATTTAAAACCAATTGCTTGGATCATCAATAATCGCATTCAGCACGGGCTGCCATTGATCTTGCATGGTTAAATAAGTCTTTTGAGATTTATCAAATATATTCAAACCTTGCTGGGCCAATTGTGCATAAGCAACCCGCTCAGAGATCCATGCCAAAGGGGTTTGTCCGACTTTATCAAAAAAGGCCTGCATATCTTTATTGGTGGCACTGTTGGCTTTAACCCGATTGGCCAGTAAATGAATCTGCACTTTGCCTTTACGAATCCGTTTAATATCTTGAATATGCTTTAAAAAGCGTCGCGTACTGTCAATATCAAAAAATGAGGGTTGCAGCGGTGTAATCATGGCATCTGCTTCGGCAATCAATTGTTCAGCATTTGTGCCGGATAAAGCGCCCGGTGCATCAATAATTAAATACTCAATGCCTTTGGGAACTTGGCCAAAGGACTTATCCGCACGCCAGTCGAGGCTTTGAATTTGTGCTGCATCCTGAGGACGTTTTTTAAGCCAATGCAAGGCTGATTTTTGTGGGTCAGCATCAGCGAGTGCCACTTTATAGCCTTTTTGTGCTAGGGCTGTTGCCAAACTAATGGCTGTTATGGTCTTACCACAGCCTCCTTTTTGATTTGCAATTAAAATAGTTTTCATGATCCTGCTGGTTTTATTCTGCTCAGCTCTAGCATAGCATCGTTTTATGTCCAGCATATGACATAGGACAAAAGTATTAACAGCGCTTATATGGCGTAAAACAACCGCTTAAATCAACCTTTTAAACTCTAATCTTTATGTGATAATTCTCATAGATTGATAAGGCGATAGGGTTAAAATCATTGCTGATCAGCATGTTAAAAAACATCTTAATAGCGCTAAATTTGGCTTCAAGGAATAATTAAAATCAGCCACAAAAATGCCGTTTAGATGATGATAAGTGAGCTTAAAAACAGATGAAAAAGCTACAAAAACACAGCAAATGCAATAGCTTTGTTACCGATTTTAAATTGTGATTTAGGCTTAAAGATTTAAGCTAGAAGTACATATAAAACTTAGGATAAGCAGGATGAAAACAGTGTTAATTGCGACGACCTTGGCTGTAGTCAGCATTTTAGGCATTGCGATGACGCATGCTGCCCCTGAATATAATATTGCTAAAGGTCTGCCGCCTGCTTTAGAAAGCCAATCCATTGAAGTGTTACAACCCTTTAAAGGTGATTTTCGTATTTTAGGTTCTAAAGTTTATACCGACGATGCACAAGCCAAATTTTCACCAATTGACTATGCGGTGAGTTGGGGATTGTTTGCTGAACCTGAAATCGCGCGGACCATTAAAGTCAATCAATATGACCGTTATTTAAATTGGAATATGCCACAAGTGCCGGTTCCAGTTGAGCAAGCCATGCAGATGGTATCTAATATGCATATTGTGCCAGCCAACCCAGAAATTGCTCAGCAAATTAAACAGGTTAAGCGTGGTGATCTGGTGCGTTTAAAAGGCGAATTAGTTGAAATTAAAGACCAAGATTTAGTGTGGCGTTCCTCTTTAACTCCAACTGATATTGGCGATGGTGCCTGTGAAGTTTTTCGTGTAAATTCAATTCAGTGGATCGAAAAAGTTCAGGCATGATTAATCGGGGAAAACATGAAAAAAATCACTTTAACGCTGTTAGCGGCAACTTTACTCACCGCCTGTGTGAGCACGCCAAAGCCAACCCAACCACCACAAGGGACCTATCATTATCCAGTGGATACACCGTGTAGCGACAATCTACGCTTAAAAGTAGGTGAGAGTATTACTGTTCAGGTTTATGACAACCCTTCAACGGGCTATAGTTGGAATGTGGTAGGTGCGGAAAAATTTTCAGTACAAAGCGCTTATATTGCCGCAGTGGCCAAGCCTAAGCAGCCCATTATGGTTGGTGCAGGACAAGATAAAACCTTTATCTTTACCGCTAAAGCACAAGGCGATGACCAAATTGCCTTGCATCATGGACATAGCTGGGAAAGCCAATCGGCACCACAATGGTCATGTCAAGTGACCATTGAGTAAAGCTATTGAGTTAAAAATCCTCCTTTTAGGGAGGATTTTTTTATGCTTATTTCGCTGTTAATGCTTGACCCGAAAATTGGATACCTGCCCAGCCATGTTGCATAAATTGGCGGATATTTTGATGATCTGTACCCTCAGGATGGGCTAGCACCGCAGCATAATGTTCAGCAAATAAGCTTAAAGTTTGTGCTTGGTCTAATTGTTGCAACTGCGCAAAGGCAAACACTTTAGCACTGCCTTGATTTTGATCTGCTGCATTGCTTTGGCTACCATTTTTAAATGCAGTTGGGGTATGGGTGTAATGTTGTTCGATATAAGCCAAAACATCGCTAAATTGGGCCTGATTTTGGCTTAAACGTTGCAGTAAATCCTGTGCCATTAGACTTTTATCCTCAAAAAATGTGTTTCGAATATAGCAGGCTTAAGCTTTGTTTTTAATACAGGGTTAAACTGTAGTTTTTAGTTTTTTGTATAACACTATGATGACGTGGTTATTGGTGGCAACTGGTGGAGCAATTGGAGCGATGCTTCGCTATGCATTAGGTTTAATGTTGGTCAAGCCAACTAGCCTATTTCCTTGGTCTACGTGGTGGATCAATTTAGTGGGCTGTGCTTTAGCTGGTATTTTCTTTGCTTTTAGCCAAAAGTATCCAAACTTACAACAAGAAGCACGCTTATTTTTTATGGTCGGGGTATTGGGTGGTTTTACCACCTTTTCAAGTTTTGGTTTAGAAACCTTTCAATTATTAAAACATGGACACTGGATGATTGCCCTAAGTTACGCCTTATCCAGCTTGGTTTTAGGGGTATTGTTGTTAACGCTTATGGTGTATCTGTTGCAGCGTTAAAAATAGGTCTAATGTGGAGATTAGACCTATGCCAGCCATTAATCCGCTTTTTTGCGGCCAAAACGTGCAAAACGTTTATTAAAGCTCGCCACACGTCCTTCATTACTGGTTTGACGTTGTTCACCAGTATAAAAAGGGTGAGAAGCACTGGAAATATCAAGGCTAATATATGGATAAGTCTGACCTTGGTATTCACGAGTTACACTGCTTTGCAAGGTGCTACCAATCACAAAATACACATCAGCGTTGGTGTCATGAAACAAAACTTCATGATATTGGGGATGAATATCAGGACGCATATTGTTTTTCCTAATTTATAGATATGTTATAACATAACATAAAGGGGTAAAAAGTAAACCCAAAGTTGATGAAAACTTTGGGGTGTATACTAAGCTCGGGGCGGCAGCAACTCATCAAATACGTCGTTTAAGTTGTCATTGACCTTGAGGTTGATCAAATTCCAATATTGGCCTGAGATGGTACGATTCACCATTAGAGTATCGGGTGAGGGTTTAAATAAATCCCAGTACTTCAGTGAAGGCTTCACCAATTCCATCGCATCATGATGTGAGCTGTTAGCAGCAAAATCATAATGGGTGGTTAAAGGACGGGTGAAAATCTCAACCCAAGACTCATAGAGCTCGGTTGGAAATTTCCCAGTTTCTGCTAATGAGTTTAAACGTACTAAGTAATCTTCCATGGTCACAAAATCTTGGGCACGTGCAGCATGCACTAGGGCTTTAAAGTTTTCTACCACTTCAGTAGATAAAGTTTTGACCCCACCATAATCGTAAATCAGGACGCTGCCGTCTTCACGAAAAGCAAAGTTACCTGGATGCGGATCACAATGAAAACGTTTTAAATAAAAGATTTCTTGGCCAATGGCACGTAGCAAACGACGGCCGAGTTCATTACGCGTTGCTTGTGACCAAGTACTGGCAGTTTCAATACTATCACCTTGTTCTAAACTTAAAGTTAAAACATGGCGTGAGGAATAGTCAGTGTAGACTTTTGGAATCACGACTTTAGGGTCAAGTTGCTGATGAAAAGTGCGTGCCACTTGCAGGTTTTGTGCTTCAATTTCGTAATTAAGTTCATTATCCAAACTGTCTTGAATTTCTTGAAATAAGCGATCTTGCAGTTTACGTTCAATTTTTAAGACACCCATTAAACGTAGCGCTAAACGTACTTGTTTCAAATCACTTTCACAGGCTTCTTCGACTCCGGGATACTGCACTTTGACCACGACTTGCTCACCATTTTTTAAGATGGCTTTATGGACTTGACCAATCGAGGCTGCTGCAAAAGGAGTTTCATCAAAATGCTGGAACAATTGATCTAAAGGTTGACCGAGCTCTTTTTCCACCTGTGCTTTAATTTGCTTAAAGGGCATTGGCGGTGCTTGACGCTGTAATTTCGCAATGGCTTTAGAAACTTCGGGTGGAAAAATATCTTTATATTGTGAAGCAATTTGCCCCACTTTCATGACAGCACCTTTCATATCCCCTAAGGTTTCAGCAACTTGAACTCCAATGTCTTGGAACATTTTACTGCGTGCGGCATTCTTTTTTTCTTCATCCGCAGTCAAATTGCGTATCGAATTGGAGACAGTTTTTGTCGCGATACTTGCGGTCATGCCTGCAAGTTTTAGAAAACGACGACCAGGCGTACTTGCCGGTTTTGCCATGCGTAAATCCTCGGAAAAAAATCTGCACTATTGAGCTTGATCATAGGCGACAAATGCGCTTGTGCCTACTTTAAATTGTTAAAGGATTGTATAAGGGCGTAGACTCAATCTTATTTTAAAATGAGTCAGCATCATGCAAGTGTATCGCTATTTAACCGGTAAAGATGATGTCAATTTTTGTGCGCGGGTTACGCAGGCTTTAAATGAAGGTTATCAACTCTATGGTTCACCCACTATGACCTTTAATGGTACAGATGTGATTGTGGGACAAGCCATTATTAAGGAAGTTGCTGATGAAACTTTAATGCCACAAGGTTTACAAGATGCAATCCACGCACAAAAAAAAGCGAAGCTTTAAGCTTCGCTTTAGATTTAGCTACTCAGACTTAAACGCTTATTGTTCATATATAAACGCATGAGTAATAAGATACATGCCACGGTTAAACCGACAATTAGACCGATCCATACCCCGGGCGCGCCCATACTGGTAAAACGTGATAAATAAATTCCAACAGGGAAGGCTACAATCCAGTAGGCTACCATAGTGATCCACATCGGGCCTTTGGTGTCTTGCATGCCACGTAAGCAACCTGCGGCACTAATTTGCCATGCATCCATAATTTGATAGGCAATTGCAAACCAGATTAAATACATGGCGACTTCAGCCACCGCTAAATCAGTGGTGTAGATAGAGACAATTTCAGGACGCAACAACCACATAAATAACATCGTCATGAGCGCTAAAGCGGTAGCGGTCAGCAAGCCCAGCTTTTGTACTTTCCGCATGGCAACAAAGTTTTTTTCGCCATAATAGGTTCCGACCCGAATGGTCAATGCCAACGCCAGCGACATGGGAATCATAAACAATTGCGAAGTGACAGAAATGGCAATTTGATGCGCGGCGACAATGGTTTCACCTAAAGGGCTTAAAATAATGGCTGCGGTACTAAAAATACTGACTTCAAAGAAAATCGCTAAACCAATTGGCAGCCCAAGTTTTAAAATACGTTTAATCCAATAGGCATCCATTTTTTCAAAATGACTGAAAATCGAGGTGGCGGTATAAATCTTGGCTTTTTGAATATAAGCCAATAAAGCAAAGAACATCAGCCATTGTAAAATCGCCGTGGCAAAACCGCAGCCGGCACTACCCAGCGCTGGAATGGGGCCAAAGCCATGCATAAAAATAAAATTCAGAGGTACCAATAGCACTAAAGCGATCAAGCTAATTGCGGTGACAGGGCGTGGAAAACCTAAGGCTTCAGAATAACCACGTAAAGCCGCATACATGGTCACCGCAGGCATCCCAAAGCCAATCGCATGTAAGAACAAGCTGGCTTTAGGCAAGAGATTTTCAGGTACACCCAGCACTGGCAGTAAAAATGGCATGAGCTGTAAAACTAAGCCAGCGATAATGCCTAAAATTAATGCCACCCATAAAGATTGCCGCACAATGGTGGCAATTTTCTCAGGTGTTTTGGCGCCGTTGGCTTCTGCCATCAGTGGCGTGGTCGCAATCATAATGCCGCTAAACAGCAACATAATTGGAATCCAAAGACCCACCCCTACCGCAATCGCCGCCAAATCTACTGCGGATAAATGGCCGGCCATAATCGTGTCAATTAAACCAAAACCGGCCTGTGAAAACTGGGTAATTAAGATGGGCAGCATTAAATGCATCAGCTTCTTGAGTTCGAAGCCTGTAGACGTCAATTGTGACACAGTAATACTCATCCTCTAGCGTTGTAGGGTGAGCAGTACACCGACAAATATGACCACGCCACCCAATAAACGTTGCCAATGGATTGGATTTTTTTCGGCACCTAACCAACCAAAATGATCAAATAACATAGAGGTGAGTAACTGCCCAAAAATGACCAAACCTGAAAAAGTCAGAAAACCTAATTTGGGGGCAGTATAGATGCTAACGCTAATTGCATAAACCCCTAATACACCGGCAAACCATGCGTACCATGGCAGGGTGAATATACTGTTTAGTTCAGGTAGCTGTTGCTTTTCTAACACCACTAAGCCCGCCAAAACGATGCTGCCCACACTAAAAGATAAAAATGCCGCCTGTAAAGACGAAGCTAGAATTTGACTGACTTGGGTGTTAATGGCTGTCTGTAAGGTCATGGCAGCGCCAATCGCAAATACTAAGGGCATCAGCATTAATAATGGTGTAGATAAATTCATACACATGATCCATTCTTTTTATTGGCTTTTTTACTGTAACCAAAAACGGTCAGGCTTTTCGTCGGTGTCTTGCTAGAGTCATGTTAAAATACGCAGCATTCTCTTTGTTGTTTTGAGCTTGTGCCTTGGCCAAATTAAATCCGCTTGCTGTGCCCTTATCTTTGTATATTCATATGCCGTGGTGTGTGCGTAAATGTCCATATTGTGATTTTAATTCGCATGCCGTACCGGATGGCAAACTGTCGCTCGAGCTAGAGCAAGAATATTTACATGCTTTAGTAGCTGACTTTAAAACCCAAGTGGATTTTGCCAAAGGGCGTAAAATTCATAGTGTCTTTATTGGGGGCGGCACACCGTCGTTGATTTCAGCGCAAGGCTATACTTGGCTGTTTGCCCAGCTTAAGAGTTTAGTGGCTTTTGAAGAAGATTGTGAAATTACCCTTGAGGCCAATCCCGGCACTGTGGAACATGATCCTTTTAAAGATTATTTAGAGGCAGGGATTAACCGCTTATCACTTGGCGTACAAAGCTTTAATGTTGCACAACTCAAAAAATTGGGTCGTATTCATAGTGATGACGATGCGATTTTAGCAATTCGACACGCCAAAGAAGCAGGCTTTAAGCGGGTAAATGTGGATTTAATGCATGGCTTACCTGAGCAAACCCTAGACCAAGCTTTATTGGATTTAAAGCTTGCGGTTGACAATGGTGCCACCCATATTTCGTGGTATCAATTGACCATTGAACCCAATACGGTATTTTTCCGTACTCAGCCAGTTTTACCCGTAGATGAGGTTTTAGAGGACATTCAGGCAGCAGGTGAGGCCTATTTAAAAGCCAATGGTTTTGTCAACTATGAAGTGTCTGCTTGGCGTAAAGAATTACCCTCTGCGCATAATGTCAATTACTGGCAGTTTGGTGATTACCTAGCGATTGGTGCAGGTGCACACGGTAAAATTACCCAACAAGATGGCGTATATCGTTTCCAAAAAACCCGTTTACCTAAGGACTACTTAGCTAAAGTGCCTGCTGAACATTTGCAATATAAACGTATTGAAGATGCTGACATGCCGTTTGAGTTTATGATGAATGCACTGCGTTTAAATCACGGCGTCGACGCTGCACTTTACCCAGAACGGACAGGCTTAAGCTTAAACACGCTACAACCTGTATTAGATTCGCTACGTCAGCGTCAATTAATGCTCAATGAACCTCATCGTTTAGCATGTAGCGAAAAAGGTCATATCTTTTTAAACTCAGTCTTGGAAGAATTTTTGTAAGCTTGAATGTATATGAATTCATGTGGTGGGCGTCTAGGTCTGTATCTAGAGGGCTTATTCTTACTTTATTGAGAATAGGAAGTTCTAAAAATATACAACACTCACTGTTTCTACTTATACCTAAAGATGGGTAGTACAAGAGTGGTAGATTGGACAGTCTCTCATCAAAAAGCCCAACATGATATTGGGCTTTTTTGTGTTTAAAAAATTGATCAGAGAGCACTATGCTGCGCTGTGACCTTTAATAGTCAAAACTAAAATGCTCAGAGTTGAGTGCGGTCATGGTGCGTGATGGATTGACCATTGCTTCGGCATGGCCTTGGGTACGTGGCAAAAGACGCTCAAAATAAAAATCGGCCACTTTAATTTTGGCTTTATAAAATTCAATCGTTTCTGGACCTTGATTAAGCCCAATCTTCTCTGAGGCAATTGCAGCTTGTTGTGCCCAGAAGTAAGCCATCATCACATAGCCTGAGAACATGAGAAAATCCATTGAACTCGACGACACTACATCACGATCTTTACGTGCTACCAATAAAATACGCAGTGTTAGCGTATTCCACTGCGCACAGAGTTTGGTGAGATCCCAAGCAAAACGGCGCATATATTTGTTACGCGCTTGATTGCTACAGAATTTTAAAATTTCGGCGGTATATTCGCGAATCACTTTACCGCGTGAACTTAAAATCACTTTACGACCAATTAAATCTAGAGCTTGTACGCCGGTGGTTCCTTCATATAAGGTGGCAATGCGTGCATCACGCACAATTTGCTCCATGCCCCATTCTTTGATGTAGCCATGTCCACCAAAGACTTGCATCCCTAAATTGGCAGACTCATAACCAAGCTCAGTTAAAAAGCCTTTTAAAATGGGGGTATAAAAACCCAGTTGATCATCATATTCTTTAAATGCTGCTGAATCGCCACGCTCTAATGCATCTTGCATTTTGTCAGAGATTTGTGCGGCATAATAAATCATGGCTCGCCCGCCTTCAGCGACCGCTTTTTGTGTCAGCAGCATACGGCGCACGTCGGCATGATAAATAATCGGGTCGGCGACTTTATCGGGCTCTTTTTTACCTGACAGCGCGCGCATTGATAGGCGCTCTTTGGCATAGGGCAGCGCACCTTGAAAAGACAGCTCTGCATGCGCAATACCTTGAATTGCGGTGCCAATACGCGCCGTGTTCATAAAGGTAAACATGGCATGTAAGCCTTTGTTAGGTTCACCAATTAAATAGCCTGTGGCATTGTCAAAGTTTAAAACAGCAGTAGCAGAGGCACGAATTCCCATTTTGTGTTCAATCGAACCGCAGGTCACAGCATTACGCTCGCCAATGCTGCTGTCTGGATTGGCTAAAAATTTAGGCACAATAAATAAGGAGATGCCTTTAGTACCTTGTGGTGCATCGGGTAAACGCGCCAACACAATGTGCACGATGTTTTCAGTAAGATCATGTTCACCTGCCGAAATAAAGATTTTAGTACCGCTAATACGATAACTGCCATCTTCACATGGTTCAGCTTTGGTTTTAACTTGGCCTAAATCAGTACCACATTGTGGCTCAGTTAAACACATGGTCCCTGACCATTCACCTGTTACCAACTTTGGCATATAGGTATCTTTTTGGGCCTCGGTTCCGTATTGCATAATGGTATTCATACAACCGATGCTTAAACCGGGATACATTTGAAAGGACCAATTGGCAGTGCCCATCATTTCCGACTTAATTAAATTTAAGGACTGCGGTAAGTTTTGACCGCCATATTGCTCAGGATAAGACAGCCCTTGCCAGCCCCCCTGTACCAATTGATCATAAGCTTCTTTATAGCCTTTAGGTGTGGTTACTTCACCATTGTTAAAATGACAGCCTTCTTCATCACCACTTTGATATAAGGGCGAGAGGATGTTTTCACAAAACTCAGCTGCACCTTCTAAAATCATATCTACAGTTTCAGGATCAGCCGCTGTGCCATTGCTTAGTGTTTGGTAGTGTTTAGGATAGTCAAACACTTCATTCATTAAAAAACGAATATCGCGTAGGGGAGCTTTATATGTTGGCATAGTTGTAATCCCTCATTGTAAACATTGTTGTTGAGTACTTGATTATTCATATTTGCAGGTGAATTACATTGATAAACCTGCCTAGCTTAAGTGTCAGAAAAGCCAATCTAAGCTAGAATTATTTCAGTTGCGTGAAGCTTGATAATGCTTAAATACTGTACTGATTATTTTTAATCTGTTATTAAGATATTAAATTTAATCATAAAAAAAGGTAGAAAAATATTGTGAAGATATGTGTGCTAAGAGAGTGTTAAGAAAAAATAGGTTTAAAATTTTGGCAAAATAATCAATAAAACTGCAACAAAAAGCCAAAAAAGAGCCTTAATAGGCTCTTTTCAAATAGCTTATAAAAAATCTTTTAAATTAGGACGTACGCCGTTCCAGATATAAAAAGATTCAATCGCCTGACCCACCAGCATGCCAAAGCCATCGGTAGAGGGGACACCACGCGCACGCGCTTGATCTAAAAAGCTTGATGCTTTGCCATAGGCCATTTCATAAGCATGTTTAAAAGTAAGTTCTTGAGGTAAGCGCAGTGCATCACCGCTTAAGCTTGCAGAGGTCGCATTTATCATAAAATCAAATTCACCGCTTAAGTGATCTAAGCTAATCGCGCTGAGTTGTGCTTCAGGCACACTATCTTTTAAATCTCGGACTAATTGTTCAGCACGTGCCAACGTACGGTTAGCAACCACAATTTTCTTTGCCCCAGCATGGACTAAAGGATAAATTACACCACGTGTGGCGCCACCGGCACCTAAAATTAAAATAGAACTATCCTGTAAGTCCCAATTCAAGGCTTGAATTGCCGCCACTAAACCTTGGCCGTCGGTGTTGTCACCATGCAATACACCATCTTGCATCCATAAGGTATTGACTGCCTTTGCAATCTTGGCACGTTCGCTTAGCTGATCACAGGCAGCAAAGGCTTGCTCTTTAAAGGGTACGGTCACATTCATGCCACAACCACCTGCCTTAAAGAAACTATGCATACTCTCAGTAAATCCATCTAGCGGGGCAAGACGTTTTTCATAGCTGAGTTGAATACCGACTTTTTTAGCAAAGGCATGATGTAAATCAGGTGAGCGTGATTGTTCGATAGGGTTGCCAATAACCGCGAATTGTTTGGTCATGATTGCAATTCCGTGTGCACAAATTTGCTGCAACTATACGGCAAAAGCATTAAGGGTTACAAATATCGTTCACTACATCAAACAGCCAAATACTGGCTAATACAAATAAAGAAATGCCAGCTAAAGCACTAATACTGATAGAAATACCATCTGAGAGTAAGCTTTCATAAGCAAGGGTAATACCAAAAGAGATGCCCAAAACGGCTAAGAGAAGCACCAACCACAATGATTTGTGGTTGGAAAAGGACGCAAGCATAAGGCTGCCCTTATTGTAAAAATCAAGAATTTCTAGCTTAAAGGTTTTTATGCTTTAAGTCTGTGGCAGGTTGTAATTAAATATGTATAAAAAAGGCTATTCGAAAATAGCCTTTAGTCATTATTTTTTAAGTTCATTGAGCCAATCATGTGGTTTTAAGTAATAGTCGGTCAGGCGTTTTTCTGGCGAACCCTCTTGCCATTCTGGACGATATGACCAACCCGTCAGAGGCGGTAAGCTGACTAAGATAGATTCGATTCGACCACCCGTTTGTAAGCCAAACAAAGTGCCACGGTCGTAGACTAAGTTGTATTCTACATAACGACCACGGCGATATAACTGGAAATCACGTTGTGCTTCGCTATAAGGTTTGGCTTGGTTACGTTGAAAGATGGGCAAAATCGCCTCTAAATAGCCGTTCCCTACCGCTTGCATATAGTTAAAGCAGGTTTCAAAGTCCCATTGGTTTAAGTCATCAAAGAATAAACCGCCCACGCCACGCTGCTCATCACGATGTTTTAAGTAGAAGTAATCATCACACCATTGTTTGTGTTTTGGATAAATTTCCTCACCAAAGGGTGCACACAGGTCATATGCAGTTTGATGCCACGATAAAACGTCTTCATCATTTGGATAAAAAGGCGTTAAGTCAAAACCACCGCCAAACCACCAAATTGGATCTTGTCCTTCAGGTTCTGCCACAAATAAACGTACATTGGCATGTGAAGTGGGTACATGTGGGTTTTTAGGATGAATCACCAAAGACACACCCATGGCTTGCGCTTTTGCACCAGCAATTTGCGGATGACGCTCAGTTGCCGAAGCTGGCAATTTTGAGATGTTGATGTGGGAGAACATCACACCGCCTTTTTCAATCACGCTGCCATTTTGTAAAACCCGAGAGCGACCACCGCCGCCTTCAGGGCGTTGCCAATCATCAATGGCAAATGTTGCATGACCGCCACCTTGCTGTTCTTGTTGTTCGAGTGCTGCACAAATTCGTGCTTGTAAATCTAGGAGAAATTCGCGAACGCGTTGAATATCAGCCGAAGTTGGATGCTGCATAAGTGACGCCTCAATCAAAAATAGGGGACTTAACCATCAAAACATAAAACCTTAATAAAAGTAAGGGATTTTTAAAGCTAAAAATCCCTTTTTTACAACACAGTTGCTTTGGTTTAAAAATCGTCTTTTTGATACATGTGTGACATACGATCGTGTTTGGTTTTTAAATATTGTTCATTAAATGGATTTAAACCTACCGTTAAGGGTACACGACCGACTACATCAATACCCTGTGAAGTTAATGCTTCAATTTTTAAGGGATTATTGGTAATAAGTTTGACTTCTTTGACCTGTAAATGATCGAGCATAATGCTACACATTTCATAGGTACGTGCATCAGCAGGCAAATTCAGCATTAAATTTGCATCAACAGTGTCATGTCCTTGATCTTGCAAGGCGTAAGCACGAATTTTATTGGTTAAACCAATACCACGTCCTTCTTGGCGTAAATACAAAATTACACCTTGACCAGCATCATTAATTAAACGCTGCGTGGCTTGCAATTGTGGACCACAATCACATTTGAGCGAAGCAAAGGCATCACCGGTTAAACATTCTGAATGTACGCGAACCAAGACTGGTCCTTCAGGTGGCAGATCTAAACCTTTAGACAATGCCACATGCTCTTCTCCCGTTTCGGGATCTTGAAAAACGCTAAGCTTAAATTCACCAAAAGCGGTCGGTAATCGAGACGTTGCGACAAATTGAATTGGCACTGCAAAACCCGTCAAAGAAAAAAAATTGGCTAAAGTATAGCTCAATGCTTGGACATTAGTAGAATTGCTACGCTGAATTTATGCAGAAGATTTTCTTTTTTGTATAAAGCACACGATAATAGTTGATAAATAGTGAGATTATTCAGGATAATCTACCTACCCATGCCCGCGAGAAATTTGTTTTAACAGGACATCGCTAAAAATGTGGCTGATTTAAGGTGCTATCATTCGACGATATGTTCGAGTAACCCATTTGACCTAGCTATAAAATTTGCCAGGCTTTAGAAGGCTTTGCCACATATGTTGTATACAGAAATTCCAACTCATCGCCCTGTAACTCCGTTGCTGGATACGATTGATCATCCAGAGCAACTGCGTATGCTCGACCGCAGCCAACTCGAACAAGTGGCGGATGAGTTGCGTCAATACATTTTGTATGCTGCAGGACAAAGTGGTGGCCATTTTGGCGCAAACCTTGGTGTCATTGAGCTTACAGTGGCGTTACATTATAGCTTTAACACCCCACATGACCGTTTGATTTGGGATGTAGGGCATCAAGCTTATCCGCATAAAGCCTTAACGGGTCGTCGTGAACAGCTCACTACCATTCGTGCCAAAGATGGTTTAGCTGCATTTCCTGCACGTGAAGAATCTGAATTCGACACCTTTGGGGTGGGGCATTCTTCAACGGCTATTTCAGCTGGCTTAGGCATGGCATTGGCCAGTCGTTACCAGAATATTCAACGTGATGTGGTGGCCATTATTGGTGATGGTGCCATGACTGCTGGCATGGCTTTTGAGGCCATGAACGATGCTGTAGCGCATAATGCCAATTTAATGGTGGTCTTAAACGACAATGATATGTCGATTTCATGTAGCACTGGTGGTTTTGCGAAGCATTTAGCTGCCATTTGGGCGCGCGGTGAATCGATTAATATTAGCCAAGATGGTCAGGCCTATGTACAGCCGCATCCACAGTGGTCATACAACTCACGCTTACATCAAGCAGCAACCGATGCAGCCGATAATCTTTTTAAAGCGATTGGCTTTGACTATTTTGGCCCATTTGATGGTCATAACGTACAACAATTAAGTCAAGTGTTTGAGGCCTTAAAAAAACGTCAAGGCCCGCGTTTAATTCATATCTACACCAAAAAAGGTAAAGGTTTTGCTCCTGCTGAAGCAGAGCAAATCAAATACCACGCCATCACTAAAATTAATGCCCTTGTTGCGCCAGCGGCTGCACCTAAATACTCAGATGTGTTTGGCCAGTGGTTGATGGATCAAGCTGAACAAGATTCACGTTTATTGGCCATTACCCCAGCCATGTGTGAAGGCTCTGGAATGGTGAAGTTTGCCAAAAAATATCCTGAGCGTTTCTTTGATGTAGCGATTGCTGAACAACATGCAGTGACTTTAGCGGCAGGTATGGCATGTGAAGGGCTAAAACCTGTGGTTGCTATTTATTCAACATTTTTACAACGCGGCTATGACCAATTAGTGCATGATGTTGCTTTGCAAAACTTAGATGTAACCTTCGCGATTGACCGTGCGGGTTTAGTCGGTGAAGATGGCCCAACCCATGCCGGTGCTTATGACTATGCCTATATGCGCACCATTCCAAATATGGTGATTATGGCGCCAAAAGACGAAAATGAATGTCGTCAAATGTTACATAGCGCCTATATGTACCCGGGTCCTGCCGCAGTACGTTACCCACGTGGTAATGGTATAGGCGTGCATATAGACACACAGATGACAGCCATCCCACTGGGTCAGGCTGAAATTGTGGCTGAATTTAATCCAGATTTAGATGAGCAGATTAGCCTCCTTGCATTTGGTAGTCGCGTAGTACCCGCCATTGCTGCAGCAGAGCAACTGGCAACCCAACTTGCTGTTGCTGTACGCGTAGTGAACATGCGTTTTGTGAAACCATTAGATACAAAAATGCTCGATCGCTTAGCTATAGACACGCATTTATTTGCCAGTGTTGAAGAGCATGCGGTGATGGCAGGGGCAGGAAGTAGTGTTAGTGAATACTTTGCTCATGCACAAATTGTTAAACCAATCATTCATTTAGGTTTAGATGATAGCTTCATGCCACAGGCTAGCCATAGCCAAATGTTAGCTGCAGCAGGTCTTGATAGCGCAGGCATCGCTCAGTCTATTAAATCGGCATGGTTAAAGCTTAAACAGCCTGTTTCATCGTAAAAATTAATTTTTTTGCCCAAAAGCCCCGATCTTTGCTAAAATGTCGGGGCTTTTATGCATTATTCTTTATCGTCTTCAATATATTGTAGTAGGGTGTTCAATGGAACCTATGGTGGTGATGGCTGCGCGTGCGGCTCAGTTAGTTGGTCAAGAGCTTTTGAAAGCGCATCAAAATCGTCATAAGCTCGATCTACAAGTCGAAGAAAAAGGCATCGATGGTCCTGTAACGCGTGTAGACCGTTATTTGGAACAATTAACCATTGATACGCTACGTAAGAGCTATAAAAACCACAGCTTTTTAGGTGAAGAATTTGGTTACCAAGAAGGTAAAGGTCACGACGCCGAATGGTGTTGGGTGATCGATCCGCTTGATGGCACATTAAACTTCATTAACGGCGTTCCGCATTTCTGTATTTCTATTGCTGTTCAACACAAAGGCGTAACTCAACACGGTGTTATTTATGACCCTGTAAAAGATGAGTTATTCTCTGCTAGCCGTGGTCGCGGTGCTATGTTGAATCAACGCCGTATTCGCGTTAACGTGAAAGACAACCTAAGCAACACATTCTTATCTGTAGGTCATGCTTACCGTAAAGTTCGTAACGGCGAAGTGGTTTCTTATGCGAAAAACCATTTTGATGCATTACTAAATGTATCAGAAGCAGGTGCACAATTCCGTCGTACAGGTTCAGCTGCGCTGGATTTAGCGTATGTAGCTGCAGGTCGTTTTGATGGTTACTTCGAACTTGGTTTAAAACCTTGGGACATCGCAGCTGGCGAACTGATTGTGAAAGAAGCCGGTGGTACTGTAGTAGATGCACGTGGTGGCTCTGAATCTATGGAAAATGGCCAAGTGCTTGCTTGTTCTATGAAAATGCTTAAGCCACTTATGCAAGCTGTTGTTCCAGCTTGGGGTGATGCTGCAAAATAATAGAATGCTTTGATCGAGCAAAAAGACATTAAAAATATAGCCCTCCATGCAGGGCTATATTTTTACAAAAAAATAACAATTAAAATAATTATTAAAAACATGAACTTATTAAATTTTTTATAAATTTTAGCTAAAGATTGAGCAAATGGCATGACATTTTCATTAACTCTGCTATAATCCGGCAACGCACTTAATTTCTGTTCGTTACCTGAACATTTCTCTTCTAATCATTGTGTATGCGCGTTCGGTCCAAAGAGAGGACGATATCTCGCGCCCCAATCGCTAAAGCGATTCTATTCAGGTTATGCCGTACTACAAGCGTGCGTTATCACATCGTCGTTACTCGGATCGCCGCTGATTCTCATATTTGTCAGCGATTATTGCTGTACCGCTTTTTGTCGATGTCCATCTGACTTTATTTTAATGGAGCACCCAAATTTCGGGTGAAACACTCTATGAGCAAAACTTTTGCTGATTTTCCTTTACATGAATCTTTACAACAAGCGATTCAAGCTTTAGGTTTTACTTCGCCAACTCCAGTACAGGAACAATCGATTCCTGCAGCGTTAGAAGGTAAAGACCTACTTGTATCAAGCCAAACAGGTTCAGGTAAAACTGCAGCGTTTTTACTCCCAACTTTAAACGCACTTGCATCTGAAGATGCATTCGTTCCGTTTAAAGAGCGCATGAAGGCGATTACTCAGCCGACTATTTTGGTGATTTCACCAACACGTGAATTAGCGCAACAAGTAAGCCAAGACGCAATCGCATTTGTACGTCACATGAAAGGTGTTCGTATTGCTGCAATTATGGGTGGTATGCCGTTTGGTAAACAAATCCAACAATTAAAAGGCGCGCAAGTTGTTGTTGCAACGCCGGGTCGTTTAATTGACTTAGTAAATCGTCGTCAAATTAAACTTGATAAAGTTGAATCTTTAATTGTCGACGAAGCTGACCGTATGCTTGACCTAGGCTTCTCTGAAGACTTAGAAGCAATTGGCGAATATGCTGCTAACCGTAAACAAACATTAATGTTCTCTGCAACGTTTGCACCGCGTATTATTACGCTTGCTGAACGTATGATGAATGATCCACAACGTATTTCAATCGAAACGGGTCACTCTACCAACACTGATATTACGCAAACTTTACATTGGACTGATGGTTTTGAGCACAAGAAAAAATTGCTTACCCATTGGTTAAATGCAGAAGACGTTGATCAAGCAGTTGTGTTTGCTTCAACCCAAGAAGATACTGACATGCTTGCTGAAGAGCTTGCAGAAGCAGGTCTTTCAGTTGTAGCACTTCACGGTGCAATGCCACAAACTGTACGTAACCGTCGTTTACGCAGCATCCGTGAAGGTCGTGCGAAGATCTTAGTTGCAACTGACGTTGCAGCACGTGGTCTTGACGTACCAACAATCTCTCACGTAATTAACTTCGGTCTTCCAATGAAGAATGAAGACTATGTACACCGTATTGGCCGTACAGGTCGTGCTGGCCGTACTGGTAAAGCGATTACACTCGCAACTTACCGTGAACGCGGTAAGATTCGTGCTTTAGAAGACTTCCTTGATGCACGTTTAGACGTATCTGAAATCGAAGGTCTTGAGCCATCTCCACCGCCTGCACGCGGTAGCCGTGATGGTGCTGGCCGTGGTGGTCGTCGTGACGGTGGTCGCGGTGGTCGTGGCGGTTTTGGTGGCGGTCGTCGTTTTGAAGGCGAAAGCAACTTTAAACGTCGTGAAGGCGGTGATGATCGTCCACGTCGTAGCTTTGATGACAAACCACGTGGTGAGCGTCCAGCATTTGGTGGCGAAGATCGTCCACGTCGTGAATTCAACAATGATCGTCCACGTCGCGAAGGCGGTTTTGGCGACCGTCCACAACGTTCGTTTGATGACCGTCCAAAACGTGATTTTGGCGACCGTCCACAACGTTCGTTTGATGACCGTCCAAAGCGTGATTTTGGCGACCGTCCACAACGTTCGTTTGATGACCGTCCAAAACGCGATTTTGGCGACCGTCCAGCACCACGTCGTGAAGGTGGTTTCGGTGATCGTCCTCGTTCTAATGATGACAACCGTGGTAACCGTGTAGATTACAAACCAGCTCGCGAAACTGGTTACGGTGATCGTCCTAAACGTACTTTCGGCGGTGAAGATCGTCCACGTCGTGATTTTGGTGATCGTCCACAACGTTCATTTGGTGATGATCGTCCTAAGCGTACTTTCGGTGGCGAAGATCGTCCACGTCGTAGCTTTGATGACAAACCACGTGGCGAGCGCACATTTGGCGAAGACCGTCCACGTCGCAAATTTAACGACTAATTGTTAAATTAGCCTATAAGAAAGACCGATATTGATATCGGTCTTTTTTTATGTCTGATAGATTGAAATTTATTATTCAAAATGTATACTCATTCAAATTTTTATTAAAAAGTGATAATTAGTTGTCTAGCTATCATTTTGCTTATTTTGGATACGGAAAACTATTCATGATGCGTTATATCAGTGGCTTATTGTTATTGTGCAATCTTGTCGTATTTTGTTATGGCTATTTGAATTAATCCAACTTCAGCAGCTGACATTTTTACAACGCAGCGTTCTATATTTCTTGCCCTAAAAATGATCTAATCCTTTATAGTATGCCTGCTGAAAAAATGCAGGAATACGCAGCAGTATGAATAATACAGTATCCCAAGCCCAAGCTTTTATTGAAATAAAGCAGTTAAGCTTTAAGCGTGGGGATCGAATAATTTATGACAACATTAGCTTAAATATCCGCCGCGGTCAGATCACTGCGATTATGGGGCCCTCAGGCACAGGTAAAACCACACTTCTTCGTTTGATTGGTGGACAACTGACACCAGATCAGGGACAAGTTTTGCTTGATGGTCAAGATATAGCCCAAATGTCACGTCAGCAACTGTTTAAGGCGCGGGCGCGTATGGGAATGCTGTTTCAAAGTGGAGCCTTATTTACCGACATGTCGGTTTATGAAAATGTGGCTTTCCCGATTCGTGCCCATACCCAGCTGCCTGAACATTTAATTGCAGAGTTAGTGGCTTTAAAGCTTGAATCGGTGGGTTTGCGTGGTGCAGAACAACTCATGCCTGCCGAGCTTTCAGGTGGGATGAGCCGCCGCGTAGCTTTAGCGCGTGCTATTGCTCTTGATCCAGAACTGATTATGTATGATGAACCTTTTGCCGGCCAAGACCCTATTGTAATGGGTGTGCTGACTCGGCTGATTCGTTCTTTACGTGATGCTTTGGACTTAACCACCATTATTGTGTCGCACGATGTGGCAGAGACCTTATCGATTGCTGATTATATTTATGTGGTGGCTGAAGGTAAGATTCAAGGTGAGGGCACACCTGAACAGCTCAAAGCACATACTTCACCTTTTGTCCGTCAATTCTTAACAGGTTCTGTTGAAGGGCCGGTTGAATATCAATTTAGTCATCAGCCTTATTTAACTGCTGAGGGTCAAACATGAATGCAATTGCCTTATTGGGTCGTCGCGTCATTGAACGTGTACGTGGCATTGGGGTGGCGAGTATCATGTTGCTGCAGATTCTATGCTCAATGCCCACTTGGCTTGGGGTTAAACTTTTTATCTATCAAATGTATAGGGTCGGCTTTTTATCTTTGCTGATTATTGCGGTGTCCGGTCTATTCATTGGTTTGGTTCTGAGCTTACAAGGTTACTCCATTTTAGTTAACGTGGGCTCTGAATCGATGCTTGGCACCATGGTGTCTTTAACACTCTTGCGTGAACTAGCACCTGTAGTCGCAGCACTGTTATTTGCCGGACGTGCAGGTTCAGCTTTAACTGCTGAAATTGGTTTAATGAAAGCCACCGAACAACTGTCAAGTATGGAAATGATTGGGGTAGATCCGCTTAAACGTATTGTTTCACCGCGTCTATGGGCGGGTATTGTTAGTTTACCCATGCTATCGGTCATTTTTGCTGCTATTGGGATTATGGGTGGTAAATTGGTTGGGGTAGATTTCTTAGGGGTTGATGAAGGTTCTTTTTGGAGCGGTATGCAAAGTAGCGTACGTTTTTACGAAGATATTTTTCAGGGCACTTTAATTAAAAGCTTTGTCTTTGCCATTTTGTGTACTTGGATTGCGGTCTATCAGGGTTATGCCTGCGAACCGACCTCTGAGGGAATTGCGACATCCACCACACGAACTGTGGTGTATTCATCTTTATGTGTTTTAGGTTTTGATTTTGTGTTGACTGCGGTCATGTTTGGAGGTGTGTAATGAAATCACGTGCAAGTGAACTGGCCGTTGGTATTTTTGTGATCATATTTGCAATTGCAATGTTCTTTTTGGCCATGAAAGTCAGTGGCTTAACTGGCAATAATTTACGTGATACCTATAGCATGCAAGCTGAATTTGACAACGTCAATGGCTTAAAGCCGCGTGCTAAAGTCACCATGAGTGGGGTCACCATTGGCCGCGTGAGTGATATTACTTTAGATCCAGTCACCCGTTTAGCCACAGTGCATTTTGACTTAGATGGCAGTTTGACTTCATTTAACCAAGAACAACTCAAAACTGTACAGGAAAATGCTTTAGAAGAGCTGCGTTACAGCACAGAATATACTCAAGCGAATCCTCAGCAACAAAAAGCGATGCAAAATCAACTGATGGCCAACATGAAATCCATTACCAGTATTGATGAAGATGCTTACATTATCGTGGCAACCAATGGTCTATTGGGTGAAAAATATCTGAAAGTGGTGCCAGGTGGTGGTTTAAATTATCTACCGCGTGGTGGCAGCATCATTAACACCCAAGGTACCATGGACCTTGAAGATTTGATTAGTAAATTTATTACAGGCGGTAATAAGACGGCTGATACTAGTCAAGTTTCAACTGAAGAACCAGAAGCATCATTTGTTGCAGACTAAGCAAAGGAGACCAATATGAAAACTTTAATGAAACAGACCCTCACAGCAAGTATTTTAGCAAGCATGTTCGCAGGAACCGCATTTGCCGCTCCTAGCCAAACGCCGCCTGAATTTGTCAAACAAGTAGCAGATAACTTGATTAAACGTTTACAAACAGACCGCAGCAAATTACAAAATAACCCAGCTTTAGTAAAAACGATTGTGCGTCAAAACTTGGATCCCTATATTGATTCACAAGCATTTGTGCGTACCGTCATGGGAACTTATGTGCAACAAAGTACACCTGCGCAGCGTGCCAAGTTTGAACAAAATTTCCGTGAAACTTTAATTGAAAACTACGGTTCTGCATTTGCCAAATATAGCAATCAAACCTATAGCATACGTTCATATAAAGCTGTAGCGAACAACAAAAATCCTGTTGTGACCATTGATTTTAATAATAAAGGTGAAAAAATCCCAGTGTCTTTCCAATTGGTCGACAAAGGCAGCCAATGGAAAATTCGTAATATTAACGTTGCAGGCATTGATTTAGGTTTACAGTTCCGTAATCAGTTTGCAGCCAACGTCAAACGTAATGGTAATAATTTAGACAAAGCGATTGCGACTTTTGAACCCAATGCTGACGCAGTTGTGAAAAAATAATGCTACGCCTGCAACATCAAACTTTATGGGTGAGTGGTAAAATTGACTTTACCAATGCCGAAGCCTATTACCAGCAAGGTTTAAAGTTGATTCAACAGCAAAACTTGCCGTTAATTGTCAATTTAGCTGAGTTAGAGCAAGGCAGTACCTTAGCTTTGGCAGTGTTAGTGCGTTGGTTACGCCAAACACCGCAAGCGAAGGGACTGCATTTTCAGGCTGTGCCAGAAAAAATGTTGAAGATTATTCAATCTTGTCATTTAGAGCCCGACTTAAAATTGATTTAAAAAAAGCACCGTAAGGTGCTTTTTTACTATGATTAGGAGGTTAGAGTGGATTGCATCAAATCCATTTTTTCCATCTAAAGTAAATCAATGGCCCAATAAAGAAGGCCACAATAATCAAACTCACCGCAATAAAGCTGGTGGTGCCTTTGGCAAAAGGTAGTACATCCGTATTCATACCGTACACACTGGCTACTAGCATAGGAGGCGCTAACATACTAGGTAAAATTGAGAAGCGACGGATCGTATCGTTCTGTTCGGTGTTAATAAATCCAGAGGTGGTATCCAGTAAGAAACGCACTTTTTGGAATAAAAAGGCATCATGTTCTACCAATGAGCGCACATCTTCACTCAATTCTCGAATATCAGCATCATAGATATGGCTGCCTAACGCGCGTGGACGAGCTAAAAAGGTCAATACACGGCGTAAATCAATTAAACATAGCTGTGCTTTACCCAGCATATCTTCTAGCTGTGCCAAACGGGTAATCATGTCATCTAAATCTAGAATTTGTTCACGGTGGCGGTTATTTAAGACTTCGGTTGAGTATTTTTCTAAATCTTTGTGTACATCTTCTAAAATATCAGCCAATTCATCCAGTTTGGCTTCAAGTAAGCCAAGTAGCACCCAAGTCGGGTCTTTATAATCAATTTCATAATCATTACGCCGCGCGCGGGCGCGAAAGGCACGAAAGGCAACCAGTTTTTCACCACGTAAAGTAAATAAGCGATCTTTATGTAAGATAAAAGCGACCGTTTGTACCGTAGATAAAATACCAGAGTTATCATCTGGCTCACCATCCACTTGATAATTTTTGTTTTTGGTTAAAAAATACGTACTAATATGCAAAATACCATCGTCATCACGGTAAAAGCGTGCGCTAGAAGAAATATCTTCTAAAGATTTTAAGGTGGGTAAGTTTTGCTCATAAGCATCTAAGACCCACTGTTGTTCTTCTTGTGAGGGGGCAATCAGATCTACCCAAACTAGATCGGGGTGTAAATCAAAACCGCCATTGATCGTAGCATCTTCTAAACTACCGCGCTCTGTGGCATAAAAGGCTTCAAGCATTATTCTTTTCCTTTGCGCAGAGTTGTAAACCAATGGGTGTATTTTAGACAAGGATCTAAAGAAAGCACAGCCATGCTGCTGGTTTTTTTACAAAAACTGGCTGAAGTTTATGCGGCAAATATGACAAAAATTTTATAGAGGGCCAAATATGATCAAATCCATTGCTGTTTTTTGTGGTTCTGCTTTGGGGGCAGAGCAAATTTATGTTGAACAAGCACAACAGGTAGGACGTAGTATTGCTGAGCAAGGCAAAACCTTGGTTTATGGGGGTGGGCGTTCGGGTTTAATGGGCGTGGTTGCCGACAGTGCCTTACAAGCTGGTGGAGAGGTGATTGGAGTGATTCCTGAAGCTTTAGTGAATCGTGAACTTGCCCATCCAAATTTAACTGAGTTGCATATCGTGCAAAACATGCATCAACGTAAAACCTTAATGGCGGATTTATCCGATGCTTTTGTTGCTATGCCGGGCGGTGCTGGCACCATGGAGGAAATTTTTGAGCAATGGACATGGGCACAATTGGGGATTCATCAAAAAGCCAATGCCTTTTTAAACGTCAATGGTTTTTATGATGATTTACTTAAATTTATTTATATGACGGCTGATAAGGGTTTTACTCAACATCGTTTTAGTGATGCTTTAATCGTGTCTGATGACATCGAACGGATCTTAAAACAGTTTGACAGTTATACGCCACCTTTACCAAAATGGGGCGTCACTGACCAACAAGAGCTCGTTAAACCTGTATGAAAACCATCACAGTAGCAGCAGCAATTATTGTCAATGATAAACAGCAATTGCTGTTGGTACGTAAGCAAAATACTGCCTGCTTTATGCAAGTGGGCGGTAAACTCGAGCCCAATGAAGCGCCTGAAGTGACTATGTTGCGTGAGATTGCTGAAGAAATTGGTAGTGCAGCTAAAATTGAGCAATTTATTGGCCGCTTTGAAACCCAAACGGCTAATGAACCAGATCATCAATTGGTGTCTTATGTCTACCATGTGACTTTAGCTCAAGCCCCACAGATTGCTGCGGAAATTGCCGAAATGAAGTGGGTCGATTTAGATGACCAAGCCACACAATTGGCACCATTAACCACACAAGTGGTGATGCCGTGGGTCAAACAGCATTTAGCCCTCAGCCGCAGCTAAACACGCGGCACGAATCTGCTGACAACCGAGCAATTTTAATTGCTCAGTTAAAGCGTGAATGGAACTGCCAGTGGTCACTACATCATCCACAATCAGCACCCGTTTAAAGCGGGTGTTAGTGTGAGGGTCGGGGTAAAATTGCTGTTCAATATGGGTCAAGCGTTCTTGGCGGCTTAACCCTTTTTGTGAATGCTCGGCATGGCGTAAAACCGGTTGCCAAATCGGAACTTTGTGTTTTTGACTTAAAGTTTTAGCAATTAGAATACTTTGATTAAAGCCGCGTTCGGCCAGTTTAGACAGCGAAATCGGCATTGGCACAATGGCTTGAATTCCGACATATTTCACTTCTGCTAATATGCCACTGAGCAAGCTTTGATAATGCAATTGCTGCTGATATTTAAACTGCTGAATCATACGATCCATTGGATACTCATAATAACAAGCCGCCCAAATCTGCATTTCTTGGCGTAGGACTTCTTTTTTAAGCCACGGCAAACTGCGCCAGCAATCAAGGCACAGGCTGGCTTTAACACTTGGGCTTAACTCACACAGTTGGCATGTTGGCATAAAGTTAAACATAGGCGTAACGTGGGGCTTCGGGTAACCAACGCTGTAATAGTGCATCTACATGATCAGGATAATGGCTTAAAATTTGCTGTGCCACATAATGCGCCTGATTGAGTAGATGATCATCACGCTCGAGTTTGGCCACCCGAAAACCCAAATCTCCTGTTTGTTTGGTTCCCAATAACTCACCCGGCCCGCGAATTTCCAAATCCTTTTCGGCAATCACAAAGCCATCATTACTTTCACGTAAAATTCTTAAACGTTCTTGTCCATTTTGTGACAACGGATGTTTATACAATAATGCACAAAAACTTGCCGTTGCGCCACGTCCCACCCGACCGCGTAATTGATGCAATTGTGACAAACCTAAACGTTCAGCATTTTCAATCACCATAATGGATGCATTGGGCACGTTCACACCCACTTCAATCACTGTGGTGGCAATTAAAAGCTGTAGCTGATTGTCTTTAAATTGTTGCATCACGCTTTGCTTTTCATCGGCTTTCATTTTGCCGTGTACTAAGCCAACTTTCAGCTCAGGATAACGCTGCTGAATCTCAAAAAATGTCGCTTCAGCCGCTTGCGCATCTAAGGTTTCGGATTGCTCCACCAAAGTACATACCCAATAGGCTTGCTTGCCCTGCATACAGTTTGTGGCAATACGATCTAAGACTTCGTGTCGGCGCTCTAAGGGCACAGCCACGGTTTGAATCGGAGTACGTCCCGGTGGCAATTCATCAATAATAGAGGTATCTAAATCACCATAAGCGGACATCGCCAATGTGCGTGGAATAGGGGTTGCGGTCATGACCAATTGATGCGGGGTTGTGCCTTGTACGCCTTTATTACGCAGTGCTAAACGTTGATCGACCCCAAAGCGGTGCTGTTCATCAATAATGACTAAACCTAATTTGGCAAACTGCACACTGTCTTGAAAGAGAGCATGCGTACCAATGACTAAATTGGCAGAACCATCTTGTACTGCTTGTTCGGCCGCTTGGCGGGCTTTGCCTTTTTGCTTGCCTGACAACCAAGTTACTTGTATGCCTAAAGGTTCAAACCATGCTTTAAAGTTTAAATAGTGTTGCTCGGCTAAAATTTCAGTCGGTGCCATCAGTGCCACTTGCCAACCTTCTTCTAAAGCATGACAAGCGGCTACAGCTGCCACCAAAGTTTTACCAGCACCTACATCACCTTGCACCAAACGTAGCATCGGTTTATTGAGTTTTAAATCTTGCACAATATCTTTAGACACGCGTTTTTGTGCAGCTGTCATTTCAAACGGCATCGCGGCAAGCAGTTGTTTGGCGAGATTTTGGCTTGGCTTAAAACTTGGCGCTTGAATTTGCTGAATATAAGCACGACGTGTGAGGAGGCTGAGTTGATGCGCGACCAATTCTTCAAAAATCAGGCGTTGTAGGGCAGGGTGGGAACCTTGCGCCAATTGCAGCATATTGGCATCACTCGGTGGTTGATGCAAATAATACAGCGCCTGTTTTAAGTCATAGCCATTGGTGAATTTTGCAGGTAATAATTCAGGTAAATCATCGGCATGTAGTTCTAAGGCTTTCGCGACAAAACTACGAATTTTGGCTTGGGTTAAACCTTCGGTACTCGGATAAATCGCGGTCAGCTGAGTTTTAGGTAAGGGCGTATGTGCTTGCACCAGTTCAATTTCAGGATGATACAGCTCTAAACCACGCGCACCGACACGCACTTCACCAAAAACGCGCAAGCGATTACCGACTTGTGCACGGTCTGTTAAGGCTTTATAGACATGATAAAAACGTAAGGTGACTTTGCCAAAATCATCTTGGAGCAACACCGCCATAGATTTACGTTTGCCTGCTGGGAAATCTACCCCACGCACAATGCCTTCTAATAAATAACTGCGTCCTACAGTTAATTGGTTCATGGCAATGATCGTGCTACGATCTTCATAGTCACGTGGCAAATGAAACAGCAGATCGTCACTGTTAAAAATATGTAATTTTTCAAGTAAAGCCGCTGCGGCGTGACCTACGCCAGGCAATTGATGGATGGCAGTCATGTCCCCTCAAAATAAATTTTAGCTAAAGTGGGTGCTACATCATGCATATTCTGTTTATAGGTTACGGTAAAACATCTGAGCGAGTGGCTCAACAGTTATTTACACAACATCAAATCAGTAGCATAAGTTTATCGCCTAAAGATGATGCTTTTGCTACGCATTATGTCCAAGATGTGCATGCCTTAGATTTGAGTCAGCTTGCGCCGATTGATGTGGCTTATGTGTTGTTAAGTCCGAAACACAGCAGCATTGAAGGCTATCAACATACCTATTTAGATTCGGTTGCACCGATTGTAAAAGCCTTAAAATCGCATCCCATTCAACGGGTGATGGTACTGTCCTCTACGCGGGTTTATGGTGAAAATAGCGGTGAGCGCATTGATGATGAATCTGAGATTAAACCCATTGATGCACAAGGCGCTGTATTGCATGCAATGGAACAGCATTGGCAAGCGGCTTATCCAAATGAATGTGTCATTGTGCGTCCGACAGGAATTTATGGGACATCGGCTGCGCGTATGGTGAAGCTTGCTCAAAACACTTTAAACTATCCGCATATTCATTATAGTAACCGCATTCATATTGATGATTTAGCACGTTTTTTAGCAAATATGCTTCACGTGAAACATCCAAGAAAATCTTATATTGTGAGTAATAATCAACCCTTGCCTTTACATAAAATCATTGAATGGTTTCAGCAGCAATTGGGCTTGCCTGAATTGGTATTAGAAAGTGATCGTTTATCTGGAAAACGTATTTATGCCACCAATTTGCAGCAGATGGGGTTTGAGTTAGAGCATGAAGATTGTTTTTTAGACTATCAGAAATTATTAGAGTTAGCCCCGTAAACGGGGCTGATCGATTTATTTATTGCCTTTCACTTTACGCAATAAACGTCGTTTAGCGGCTTGCTCAGCTGCTAATGCATCTAAAGCTTGTTGTAACTCTGCATCACTAAAGGTGGTGATATGTTGCAACATTTGTAAGGTCGCATCATCAAGGACTAAATTGGCGTATTTAGCCACATCGGTGAGTTTGCTGTCATACATAATTGCGCCGCCTTCTAAGCGAATATAGCCTTGCTTAGTCAGCTCTTTAATAAAACTTTGGAATAAGGCTTTATCAAAAAATTCAGGTGAATTAAATTCATACAGCACCGATAAACGCTGTCCGATTAAATAACTCAACTCTTCGACCTGACGTGCAGAAATGTTGCCTGAGCCACGTTGGGTAATTAAAGCCAAGGTCATGTAATAACGCTCTAAACTTTGCATCACAGGTGCAGCTAAAATCTGTAATTGAGCGCGTTCTTCGCTATTTGGAGCAGGGGCAACTAAATCTTCACCTTGTGCCAGCAATAGATCGGCCGCCACCAAGGCATCAGTGTAGGCGCTAATGGCATCTTTGAGTTCATGACTTTGCCATTTTAAAAATAATTCTGCTTTTAAAAATGGATACAGTAAACGAATCACATTGGCTAAATCATGGCGTTGAATTTGCCCATTATGCTCGACTAAGGCAGCAATCAAAGATGGTAGGGTAAAGGCATGCACAATATTATTACGGAAATAGGTCAATAACACCGCTTGATTATCTTCAATCGCAATAATATCGCCTAATACATGGCGAATCCGTTTAATTAATTTAAGTTTTAAACCATAGGCAATAATTTCTTGTCCAGATAAAGCGGTAATTTGCATACGCGCATCATAAGGTAACTGGGTAAGTAGCTTACGATAGCCGTCTAACTGCTTGATACAAACGGCTTCGTCTAAGGTATGTTTATCTGTAGCCAGTAAGATCAGTGCCAACAATGACACAGGGTTAATCACCACAGCACTATTAATATTTTTTAAGATTTCTTGTGCTGCGTCATTAATAGCTTCTGAAACGGGCTCTGGAATAGGATCGTCATTTTTAGCAATTATTACCTCTTGGGCATGATGTTGTTTTAACATCTCGTCTAAAAACACGGGTTCCCCAAAATTCACATGCACTTTTCCAAAGATGCGTTCTATTTTACGTAAGGTTTGTAAGATACCTTTAATAGATTCTGCCTCTTTGGGCTTACCTTGCATTTCACCTACATAGGTTGAGCCCTCCATGAGGCGCTCATAACCAATATAGGTGGGTACAAAAGCAATGGGTTTGGCCTTGCCACGTAAATGGCCATGTACAGTCATGGCAAGCATGCCAGTTTTAGGCGGCAACAAACGCCCCGTGCGTGAACGTCCACCTTCAATAAAATATTCAAGTGGCGCATTGCGTGACAAAATACTATATAGATATTCTTTGAATACAGAAGTGTATAAACCATTGCCACGGAAGCTACGCCGAATAAAAAACGCGCCACCACCACGTAACAGTTGACCGACAAAAGGCAAATTTAAATTATCGCCTGCAGCAATATGGGGTACGCGTAAACCACGCTTAAAAATCACATAAGACAGCAATAGATAATCGATATGACTACGGTGACACGGGGTATAGACAATTTCATAATCTTTAGCCAGCTCACGCACAGTACTAAAATTATGCACTTCTACACCGTCATAAAGCTGTGTCCAAAGTCGGGTGAGGACTTGTTCTGCAAAACGTACGGTTGGATAAGAATAATCAGAAATAATCTCAGATAAATAACCTACCGCACGCTGCTCGGCATCCAATAAGCTAATTTTACTGCGCGTGCTTTCACGTCGAATGGCTTCTTGGATCGCTTCAGATTTAATTAAGCTGTGCATCACATTGCGACGATCAGACAAATCTGGCCCTAACACCACTTTACGCTGCGCATCTAAAAAATTATTTAGATGATTCACAATATAAGTCACAGGCGATAAATTGGGATGCGTCGTATGGGCATACTCAATTAAATCACGTAGTGATTCTGCTGGATGAAACTCTAAAAAGGTTTCACGGCCATGTAAGCCAATATTAAGCAATTGTTTGAAGCGACTTGGTGGGGCCCAGTTGTCGGTAAACAGCAGTTTGAGCCAAGAATCTTCATTTTCTGGTGCGCGTCCCCACAGTACCGTCACAGGAATCAGTTCAATATCTAACGCAGGCTGTTCTTGCAAAAGTTCCACCAAACGCAATAAACGTGGTGGAAAGGCATGTTGCTCAGGGTGTAAGACATCTTCTGGATGATGCTGTAAAAAGATCACGGAGGTTTTTTCATGCAAATCTTGAATATGCAAAGGATTTAATGCGGGCTTCAGTTTTAAGCGCCGTGTTTCAGCATCAACCAATAAAGCATTACTACGCGAATAGTTTTGTAATACATAGCAGGTCAGCTTGTCTGTGCTGGGAGGTGCGGGTTCAGGTGCTTCGCCTAAAACCTGCGGTGTAACCACCAAATCCAGTAATTTACTCGACATCTGACGATAAATTTGACCAAATCCGCGCTTGGGCATAGTTACTCCTTGCTATTGTTATTCGCGCAAAACATCAGCAATTGTAAACAAATAATCGCTGTTTGTTTGAGCAATATAACCAAGTTTGCCAAGATTCGGCAGTAAAAATCAGACTAATTTAAAAAAAACATCAAAAAAGCAGGTATGGCTCAGCTTGAAAAAGCGCGCTAACCCCACAATTCAGTTTATGCTAGAAAATAATTGCTGTCGTTAGATGAGATAGGTTGGCCATGAATGCATTAACCCAAGAATTAGTTGAGCTGTTGAGTTTAGAAAAACTCGAAGAGAATATCTTTCGCGGTCAAAGCCGTAATTTGGTGGGTAAGCGTGTATTTGGTGGTCAGGTCTTAGGACAAGCCTTACGTGCAGCATCCTATACCACAGATCGGCCCGCCCATTCATTGCATGCTTATTTTCTATTTGGTGGTGATGTTAATGCGCCGATTGTTTATCATGTAGATCGTATTCGAGATGGTAAAAGTTTTATTAGCCGTCAAGTGCGCGCCATTCAGCATGGACGTACCATTTTTATGTGCATGGTGTCATTTAGCCACCCTGAAGAAGGTTTAAATTACCAAACCGAAGCACCAGATTATCCACCAGTTGAAACCCTTAAATCAGAACAAGAACTAAAACAAGGTTTTATTCATTTTGTACCAGAAAATGTACGTGCCAGCTTTATGCGTGAACGGCATATCGAAATTCGCCCTGCGGTGGATGTAGGTAATATTTTCCATCCGCAACCTGAAGCACCAGTATATGCCCATTATTTACGTACCCACGATAAAATTGCGGCAGATGTCGACTCGGTGGCCTTACATCAAGCCATTGCTGCGTTCTACTCAGACTTTACCTTAATGACCACGGCCTTACGTCCGCATGGTTTAAGTTATTTATCGCCAAGCTTACAATGTGCCAGTATTGACCATGCCATGTATTTCCATAAGCCATTTCGTGCCGATGAATGGATGCTATACGACATGGATGCGACCGTAAGCAGCAGCTCACGTGGGCTAAATTTTGGACGCATGTGGCAAAATGGGGAGTTGGTGTGTAGTACCACTCAAGAAGGTTTAATTCGCTTACGTGAAATTGAAACCCAATAAGCTCATGACAATAAAATAAGCCGCATAGCGCGGCTTATTTTTAATGGCAATGGGCTAATTCTTTGCCATGACTATGACAGCCTTGGTTACTTTTACCATTTTGGCTATGTGCCATGGCTTGTCCCATAATGCTTATTAATAGTGCAGTAAGCATGATTTTTTTCATGATTTAGTCCTTATTTGTGCCTAAAAAGTGTGCATGGTTGAAATTGATGCGCCATAAATAGGCGAAATAGCTCAATAGATGCTTTATAAATGCTTGGATGCACCTGATATGCACATTACATGCCAAGCTGATTGGTTACAGCACTACATCGTGCATATTAAACACAGCACAGCTTTTAGCTGACAAAAAATAGTCGTAATTCAAAATGCTGCATGGCATAGTGCTGCTAAATTGCAACAATATATAGATTAAATTATGAGCTTAAATACTCAAATTTTAGTGGCAGCAATTTTGGGACTCATCTTTGGATATATTTTAAATTTCTTCCCAGAGACTGCCTTTTTTTCTGCCTCTCTTTATGGCATTGGGATAGCCAGTAGCATTTTTATTGGCTTACTTAAAATGCTATTAATTCCTTTGATCTTTAGTTCGATTGTAGTTGGAGTATCCAATTTACAAGCGGGTGGTCAGTTTGGGCGGGTATGGAAAATTACGGTTTTATGTTGTATCACCACCACCACTTTAGCCTTAGCGCTTGGTCTGGCTTGTGCACATCTATTTGATGTGGGTAAGGGGGTTGATATTGCGATGTTCCAAGATGCCATGCGCCAGCATCAAAGCCCAGATACCTTAACCCCAAGTTCTTTTATTACCAACTTTATTCAAAATACCTTAATCAATCCGTTTAGAGCCTTTAGCGAAGGCAATGTACTAGCAGTAGTGTTATTTGCACTGTTTGTTGGTGTGGCTTTGGTCAAAGGTGGCGAGCGCTTTAAAGGCGTGCGTAGTTTAAGCCAGCAGTTTTTTGACATGATGATGATGATGATTGGCTGGGTTATGAAATTAGCGCCAATTGGCATCTTTGCCTTACTCGCAAAACTTATTGCCACCGAAGATATTAGTGTGCTGACACGTTTGGCTGAATTTGCCTTGGTGGTCACAGGAACAACGATTTTCCATGGGGCGGTGGTATTACCATTATTGCTGTGGATTTTTGGCAAAATGAATCCAATCACCTTTTTTAAAGGCACTAAAACTGCATTGATTACTGCTTTTGCGACCAGCTCAAGCTCGGCCACTATGCCTTTGTCATTAAAATGTGCGCAGGAAAATTTGGGTGTACGTCCGCAGACTGCAGGTTTTGTGATTCCCATTGGTACACAGCTCAATATGGATGGCACGGCATTATATGAAGCAGCCGCAGCTTTATTTATCGCTAATTTAATGGGTTTAGATTTAACACTCGGTCAGCAACTTATTGTTTGTCTAACTGCCATGATTGCATCGTTGGGTGCACCTGGTATTCCAAGTGCTGGTATGGTCACCATGATTATGGTGCTGCAATCGGTGGGTCTACCTGCAGAAGCCATTGCGATTTTATTACCAATTGACCGTTTGCTGGATACGGTTCGAACGGTGGTCAACGTACAAGGCGATATGATGATTAGTGTAGTGGTAGATCAGCATACCAAAACGCCTCAAACAACGACTTAGTGGACAGCCCAGTCAAATAGTACACGGCGTGGCTTATGAGTAAATAGGCTGTGCTGTGATGAAGTTTAGCATTTTTACTCAGCTGTTTTAGCCTGTGTTTAAGGCGATTTTTCTCTCAATAGTAGCGACCCAATAAAAAGCCACAGACTATGCTGTGGCTTTTTTTAAATCTGCTTATTTTTTAAGGGAATCAGATGCGTTATCTGGCTCATCCACAATAAAATCAACATCATCGCCTTCAATAAATTCTTCATCATCCTCAGATGCTTCAGGAATTTGGCTGAGATCAATATTGTTTTGCTGTTCTAAAGTAAAGTTTAGGCGACCTGCCATAACGCTGGCTAACTCTTGTAAACCTTCTTTGTTCAGTGAAGAGAACAATTGAATCGAGAAGTCCAGCTTCATTTTGCGTAGCTGTGCTTTAACTTCTTGTAAAGCTTTTGAAGCTGGGCCACGGTTTAATTTATCCGACTTAGTCAGTAACACATGCACAAATAGGCGACGTGAATAAGCCCATTCCAACATCATTACGTCAAAATGTTGTAATGGATGACGAATATCCATTAACAACACCAAGCCTTGTAAACTTTTACGATGAATCAGGTAATTTTCTAACTCTTTTTGCCACACGATTTTCATTGCTTCAGGTACAGCGGCATAGCCATAACCGGGTAAATCCACCAGACGCTGGTCTGGATTACCTAAGCTAAAAAAGTTAATCATCTGGGTACGACCCGGACGTTTTGAGGCACGCGCCAACTGCTTTTGGTTGGTTAAAGCATTAATTGCACTTGATTTACCTGCATTAGAACGACCTGCAAAAGCCACTTCATAGCCAGTATCTTCCACACATAAATTAAGCTTAGGTGCACTCATTAAAAATTCAGCTTTACGAAGCCAGTTGAGTGAGCGTACAGCATATTCAGTAATTGCAGAATCAACTTTTTTCTCATAAGTAATCTTTTGCTTTGGCGCATTGGCCACTTTACTGTTACGTGATTTTCCTCGGTGCTGATGCATAACCTAACTTCAAACTTAATTTACCAAGGGGTATTATAAAGGAAGTCGCCGAGGCAAGCGAATTAAACATTGAAGATGTCTATTGCCAGTGGATGCTGGGTGTGCTTAGGCAGACTCAGGGCTTGGGCAAAAGTATATTGATTTAAGCTTTGATAAAATTGTAATAAGGCTTGATGCAAAATGCCTTTTAAGCCACAGCGCGGTAGTAAAATACATGGCTCAGGTTTTTGACAGTCTACGATTTGTGCATCACCTTGTAAGGTTTGTACCAATGTGCCTAAGCCTATGTCTAATACTGTAGGGTTTAAACGAATCCCGCCACCTTTGCCACGTGTGGTAATCAACCAATTTTGTTTGGCCATAAAATGTACCACTTTAGTTAAGTGGTTTTCTGAAACATGTAAATTTTGCGCAATTTCAGCGATGGTGTAGGGTGCTTCACGTGCTGGAGCAACATACATCAATACACGTAATGCATAGTCAGTAAATTTGTTGAGCTGCATTGCAAAAAAAACTAGGGCCGGAGCCCTAGTTTAACCACAATACAATTGAAAGCAAAGCGCCGGGCAGTTACAGCATAATCGGTGCTGAAACTTCAACACTATCACCCAACTGATAATGTTCAATTAAGATATTTGCGACTGAAAATTCTGATGCTGACTCTTCTGCTTCAACAGCAAATTGGTAGGTGTTGTGATCTACACGGCTTAACTTAAATTGTTGAGGTTGATGCAATTCTTGACCTGGTACACGTACACGTACTGAAATAAGCGCGTTGAGCGGTGCTGCCAATACTGCTTGCTGATCAGCCGCTGTCACAGTAAAGTGGGTTGGCACTACATTTTGATCTATAGCAGTAATATTAAACTCACGCCAACCTGCCCAACCGCCATTTTGTGCGGCTAGCTGATCATACTTCGCTTTTTCCATGCCGACCATTAAATCTGCTAGCTGCATATAAGCGGCTTTCCATGCAGCAATGAGTTCAGAATCCATAGGCACATTTAACACTTCACTAATTGAGTGCAACAGGTTGTCACCCACAATCGCATATTGTTCAGGTTGGATATCCAAGCTGACGTGTTTGCTGGTAATACGCTCTAAAGCTTTAGCCAATACACTTGGATTTTCAATATTTTCTGCATAGGCCAATACAGCTGCTGCTAAGGCACGTGGCTGACGTCCTGTAGTTTGATGATCTAAGTTAAAAGTGTTCTTTAATTCAGGATGATTATTAAGCATACGCTGATAAAAGTATTGGGTGAGTGCAACACCATTTTCACGTAATACAGGTACAGTGGCTTTTACAAGTTCAATATATTGCGGTGTCATCACTACACTCACTCTAAAACAGATTTAAAAGATGTATTTAAAATATATCTTTATGGTTGGCTTGACAAGAGCTGATATCAATAAAACCATAAAAAAAATATGGGATATTTTTAAATATTCCATATCTTGCAGATAAACCTCAATTTATCCGTTTAATACATTAAAAGCTTGCGCTAAGTCATTGATTAAATCTTGAGCATCCTCTAAACCTACGCAAAAACGCACCAAAATCCCTTTTTCTAAATGTGAGTTGTCTAAACTACGGACATGGGGCAATTGATAGAGCATCACTAAACTGACCGGGCCACCCCAGCTAAAGCCCAGTTTAAATAATTGCAGCGCATCACAAAAACGGCGTATATCGGCTAACTGATAGTGCTCTTTGAAGATAACACTGACCAAACCTGCACTTTCTCCATCTTGGCAAACCTGTTGCCAATACACATGACTCATATTGTCAGGATCGGCAGGATGCAGCACTTGACTTAAGTACGGTTGTTGTTTGAGCCACTTGAGTAGGCTTAAAGCCGTTTGACTTTGTGCCTGATAACGCAATCGCATAGAAGCCAAACTACGTTGAATTTGTGCCACGTCATCGCCTGAGACGCTAATGCCTTGAAGAGCGTGGGTACGATACAGGGCATGATGCAATGCTTGATCACGCGTGACTACAGAACCCATCAAAATATCTGCACCGCCACTTGGATATTTAGTGAGGGCATGCACCGTAATATCGACGCTTAAATGTTCATTACTAAAGTCAAAGGCGTTAAAAGCTAAACCTGCACCCCAAGTATTGTCGAGTGCAATGAGCATCTGATGTGCTTGAGCTTTTTTTACTAAACCAATTAAATCTGGAAATTCTAAGGTTAAAGAACCCGCTGCTTCTAGCCAAATCAGCTTGGCGTTGGCACTTGGATTAAAACTATTAACATCAATCGGGTTATACACTTTGACCTTAATTCCATAGCGTGTTTCTAGATTGCGCAAATGCTCCATATTTGGCCCATAAATATTGTCTGCTACCCAAACTTCATCTCCATGACCTAAAAAACATGAATTGACCAAGTTAATCGCAGATAAACCGCTTGGGCATAACAGATGGTGTGTACCCCCTTCAATTTGAGCAATGTGATCGCCTAAGGTAAAGGTGGTAGGTGTGCCATGCGTGCCATAGCTATAGTCATACTCATCCGTCCAGTGACGATTAAATAGTGCATTGGTGTCTTTAAAAATAATGGTCGATGCACGATAGAGGGGAGGTTGCACAGTTGTAATGTACTGAGGGGCATTTCGTGGTGCATGAATTAGTTGGGTTTGTGGATTTTTCTTCACGTCCGTGCTCAAAATAAACTGTATATGGCACTTAGCTTAAGAGAAAGTCATTGATCCTGCTAGACAAGTCACAGTTTTTATAAAAATCGGATGAAATTTTAAAAGTTGGCGCTATTTTTGCAAAACCTCTGTTAAAGCAATAACAATAGGTTAAACAAAAGCATGAAACCGCAGTTAAAAGTACATTATTTTCAACATATTGCGGGAGAGGGTTTTGGTAGTTGTTACGAATATCTAAAACAAAAGAATGCCAAAATTACCGCAACAGAATTCTTCGCCTTGCCTGTCGACCGACCTTTAGACATTGAGGCCTTGCCCGATATTCATGACGTGGATTTACTCATCATTATGGGCGGTACGATGAGTGTCAATGACGAAGCGAATTATCCATGGTTGACTGTAGAAAAGCGTTGGTTAAGACGTTATTTATCTTTAGGTAAACCAGCCATTGGTTTATGTTTGGGGGGGCAGTTGATTGCCAATGCACTAGGTGCCGCGGTCAGTCGTAATAAACAGCAAGAACTAGGCTGGAGTACTATTCGTAAAATCCAAACCGTACCGAAGGACTGTTTTGAAATTCCAGAGCAGCTACAGGTTTTACAATGGCATAGTGAAACCTTTGAAATTCCTAAGGGGGCTGTGCATTTGGCCGAAAATGAAGCTTGTCGTAACCAAATGTATCAGATTGGTAAGAACGTCTTGGGTTTTCAGTTTCATCCAGAAATTACCCCGGAAGTATTGGAATTATTTCTAGAAAATGCTGAAGAATTGTCCATTTTTTCTGGTCAATATGTCCAAGATGTCAATACGTTGATTAAATCATCAAAAAACAAATTTATTCAAGGAAATCAAATATTAAACCAAGCTATTGACTATGTTTTGAGGAAAAGTGCCTATTGAATGCTGTTTAAACAATCGAATAACAAAATATATGGAAAAAACAAATAAAAGGGCAAAAAGGGATTTGCTTATGCATTAAACAATAGCTATAATAAGCGACCCTTCAATAGGAAGGGGGTTAACTGCGAAGAAAGTAGTTAACTATCGTTACAGTCGTGGCATCGATCACGACCTTAGTGATAATTCACTGCTCTTGACACTTGCCTTAAATTAGTGGGGTGAGATGCGTCAAGAGTGATTCTTTATATATTTGGCTTGGAGTTAACTGGTATGTCTAACCAGAGAATTCGTATCCGTCTTAAGTCTTTTGATCACCGTTTAATTGATCAATCTGCTCAAGAAATCGTAGAAACAGCAAAACGTACTGGCGCACAAGTTTGTGGTCCAATTCCAATGCCTACACGCATTGAACGTTTTAACGTTTTAACATCACCACACGTTAACAAAGATGCGCGTGACCAATACGAGATCCGCACTTACAAACGTTTGATCGACATCGTTCAACCTACAGACAAAACTGTAGACGCGTTGATGAAGTTAGATCTTGCAGCTGGTGTTGATGTTCAGATCGCATTGGGTTAAGGCTTTAGGTTAATTAACGCTCTAAGTTAATTAAGCCGCTTTTTTAGAGGTTTATGCACATGGCTATTGGTTTAGTCGGTCGCAAGTGCGGTATGACGCGTATCTTTACAGATGCTGGCGTTTCTGTACCTGTAACAGTGATTGAGGTTGATCCTAACCGCATCACTCAAATCAAAACGCTTGAAACTGATGGTTATCAAGCGATTCAAATCACTACTGGTGAACGTCGCGAATCTCGCGTAACTAACGCTCAGAAAGGTCACTTCGCTAAAGCGGGTGTTGCTGCTGGTCGTCTAGTTCAAGAATTCCGCGCTACAGAAGCTGATCTTGAAGGTCGTGAAGTTGGTGGTACGCTTACTGTTGAATTGTTCCAAGTAGGTCAAATTGTTGACGTAACTGGTACTTCTAAAGGTAAAGGTTTCCAAGGTGGTGTTAAGCGTTGGAACTTCCGTACGCAAGATGCTACTCACGGTAACTCTGTATCTCACCGTGTTATCGGTTCTACAGGTCAAAACCAGACTCCTGGTCGCGTATTCAAAGGCAAAAAAATGCCTGGTCACTTAGGTGCGGAACGCGTAACTACACAGGGTCTTGAAATCGTTGCTATCGACGTTGAACGTTCAGTTCTTGTTGTAAAAGGCGCGGTTCCTGGTGCTACTGGTGGCGACGTAACTGTTCGTCCTACTATCAAGGCCTGAGGGGAAATAAAGTGAATTTAAATACTGTTTCCGGCTCTGCTGTTGAATTATCTGAAGTTGCTTTCGGTCGTGAATTTAACGAAGCTCTTGTACACCAAGTTGTTACAGCTTACTTAGCTGGTGGTCGTCAAGGTTCGAAAGCTCAGAAATCTCGTGCTGACGTATCTGGCGGTGGTAAAAAGCCATTCCGTCAAAAAGGTACTGGCCGTGCACGTGCTGGTTCTATTCGTAGCCCAATCTGGGTTGGCGGTGGTAAAACTTTTGCTGCTCGTCCACAAGACTGGTCTCAAAAAGTAAACCGTAAAATGTACCGCGGTGCTATGCAATGCATCCTAGCTGAACTTGTTCGTCAAGATCGCTTAGTTTTAGTTGAAGAGTTTGCTGTTGCTGCTCCAAAAACTAAAGAATTGCTTGCAAAACTTAACGACTTAAATGCCACTCGCGCATTAATCGTTACTGATGCTGTTGATGAGAACTTGTATCTAGCTGCTCGTAACATTCCACACGTTGATGTGGTTGATGCGACTGCGATTGATCCTGTTAGCTTGATTGCGTTTGACAAAGTTGTTATGTCTGTAGCTGCTGCTAAGAAAATTGAGGTAGAACTCGGATGAACAACGAACGTTTATATCAAGTCCTTCAAGGACCTGTATTCTCTGAAAAAGCTCAAGTTTTAGGCGAAACTGCTGGTGTTCAAGTTTTTAAAGTTGCGACTGATGCAACTAAACTTGAAATCAAAAAAGCTGTTGAGCAATTATTTGGTGTTCAAGTTGTTAAAGTTAACACAACGATCACTAAAGGTAAGACTAAACGCTTTGGTAAAACTATCGGACGTCGTTCTGATGTTAAAAAAGCATACGTCACCCTGAAAGCTGGCCAAGATGTTGAAATGGCTGACTTGGGCGATGCCGCTGAAAGCGCAGCGGAATAAGGACGAAAACTATGCCTATTCAAAAATGTAAGCCAACGTCTCCAGGACGTCGCTTTGTAGAGAAAGTCGTTCACGACCATCTTCACAAAGGCGCACCATACGCTCCATTAGTAGAAGCTAAAAAGCGTACTGGCGGCCGTAATAACAACGGTCACATCACGACTCGTCACGTTGGTGGCGGTCATAAGCAGCACTACCGTCTAGTTGACTTCAAACGTAACAAAGATGGTATTCCTGCAACTGTAGAGCGTATTGAATACGATCCTAACCGTACTGCACACATTGCACTTGTATTGTATGCTGATGGTGAACGTCGTTACATCATCGCGCCTAAAGGCCTTCGCGCTGGCGATAAAGTACAATCTGGTAACGATGCTCCAATTCGTCCAGGTAACTGCTTACCGCTTCGCAACATGCCTATCGGTTCTACTCTTCACAACATCGAACTTAAAATCGGTAAAGGCGCGCAATTAGCTCGTTCTGCTGGTACTTCAGTTCAATTGTTGGGTCGTGACGGTTCTTACGCTATCGTTCGTCTTCGTTCAGGCGAGATGCGTAAAATTCACGTTGAATGCCGTGCTGTGTTAGGTGAAGTATCTAACTCAGAAAGCAACCTTCGTTCACTAGGTAAAGCTGGTGCATCACGCTGGCGTGGTGTTCGTCCTACCGTTCGTGGTATGGCGATGAACCCAGTTGACCATCCACACGGTGGTGGTGAAGGGCGTAACAAAGGTATTCAACCTGTAAGCCCATGGGGTCAAAAAGCTAAAGGGTACAAGACACGTACCAACAAGCGTACGACTAAGATGATTATTCGCGACCGTCGCGTTAAGTAACAAGTAAAGGAATCTGACAATGCCTCGTTCTCTGAAAAAAGGCCCATTCGTCGATGCGCACTTGTTCGCTAAGGTTGAAGCGGCTATCGCGGCTAATAACCGTAAGCCGATCAAAACTTGGTCGCGTCGTTCGATGATCCTCCCGGATTTTGTTGGTTTAACAATTTCTGTTCATAATGGCCGTAACCATGTTCCAGTAATCGTATCTGAACATATGGTTGGTCATAAACTCGGTGAATTCGCGCCAACTCGTACCTATCGTGGTCACGGTGTTGACAAGAAATCTAAACGCTAAGGTGCTATGATGGAAGTTACTGCTAAATTACGCGGTGCCGCTATCTCGGCACAAAAAGCACGTTTGGTTGCAGACTTGATCCGCGGCAAATCTGTTGCGCATGCTTTAAACATTTTAAACTTCAGCAACAAAAAAGCTGCTGTTTTAGTTAAAAAAGCATTGGAATCTGCGATTGCAAACGCTGAACATAATAACAGTTTAGATGTAGACGATCTTAAAGTTTCTACGATCTACGTTGATGAAGGCATGAGCCTAAAACGTATTATGCCACGTGCTAAAGGCCGTGCAGATCGTATTACTAAGCGTACTTGTCACATCACCGTTAAGGTAGGGGTTTGATATGGGTCAGAAGGTTCATCCAATCGGTATCCGCCTAGGTGTTGTGAAACGTCATAACGCTAACTGGTATGCGAGTCCGAAACAATACGCTGAATACTTGCTTAAAGATTTGCAAGTTCGTGAGTTTTTAAACAAAAAACTTAAGAACGCAATGGTAAGCAACATTCTTATCGAACGTCCTACTGGCGCTGCTAAAATTACTATTAGCACTGCTCGTCCTGGTATCGTTATCGGTAAAAAAGGCGAAGACATTGAGAAATTACAACGCGAATTAACATCTATTATGGGTGTTCCTGCGCAAGTAAGCATCAACGAAATCGATCGTCCAGACTTAGACGCGCGTCTAGTTGCTGAAGGTATCGCTTCTCAATTAGAAAAACGTGTAATGTTCCGTCGTGCTATGAAGCGTGCGGTTCAAAACTCTATGCGTGCTGGTGCTAAAGGTATTAAAGTTGAAGTTTCAGGCCGTTTAGGTGGTGCTGAGATCGCTCGTACAGAATGGTATCGTGAAGGTCGTGTACCTCTACATACACTTCGTGCGGACATCGACTACTCTTCAGTACGTGCTGAGACTACTTACGGTACGATTGGTGTTAAAGTTTGGGTATTCCGCGGTGAGATCCTTGGTGGCATGAAACAAGTCATGAACCCAGCTCCTGCTGAAGAACGTCCAGCTAAACGCGGTCGCGGTCGTGGTGAAGGTCAAGAGCGTCGTGGTCGTCGCAATGATCGTTCTGCTGAAAAAGGAGAATAATCCATGTTGCAACCTAAACGTATGAAATTCCGTAAGGTGCAAAAAGGCCGTAACACTGGTCTTGCGCATCGCGGTAGCTCAGTATCTTTCGGTACTATCGCGCTTAAATCGCTTGAACGTGGTCGTATGACTGCACGTCAAATCGAAGCAGCTCGTCGTACAATCAGCCGTCGTATTAAACGTGGTGGTAAGATCTTTATCCGTGTTTTCCCAGACAAACCGATCACTAATAAACCATTAGAAGTTCGTATGGGTAAAGGTAAAGGTTCTGTGGAATACTGGGTTTGTGAAATCAAACCAGGTAAAGTCTTGTACGAAATTGATGGCGTAAACGAAGAATTAGCGCGTGAAGCATTTATTCTTGCTGCTGCTAAACTTCCGTTCAAAACGACTATCGTTACTAAGACGGTGATGTAATGAAAACTAAAGATCTACGTGAAAAGTCGGTAGAAGAGTTGAAAGCTTTGCTTGATGAGCAACAGCTTAACCAATTCCGTCTTCGTATGGCGAAAGCAACTGGTCAATTGGGTAAATCGCATGAAGTTGCGTTAACTCGTAAAACTATTGCTCGTATTAAGACCCTCCTTACCGAAAAACAGGGGAACGGACAATGAGTGAGCAAACAGTTCGCACGTTAACAGGCAAAGTAGTAAGCGACAAGATGGACAAGTCTATCGTTGTTCTTATCGAACGCCGCGTTCAACACCCGTTGTATGGCAAATCAATCCGCCGTTCAACAAAATTACACGCTCATGATGAAAACAACACAGCTAAAGCTGGTGATGTTGTAACAATCAAAGAATGCCGCCCAATGTCTAAAACTAAGTCTTGGACTTTAGTTGAAGTTATTGAAGCAGCAGCTGAGTAATTAACGTTCTTGCATCATCGGTCAATTTCGAGTACTCTTTGAGCCTTTCGAAATTCTGACCGATGTTGCTCGGTTTTGGAGTAGGGCAATGATTCAAACCGAAAGTATGCTCGACGTAGCAGACAACAGTGGTGCTCGCCGCGTACAATGTATCAAAGTACTTGGTGGTTCACATCGTCGTTATGCTTCTGTTGGCGACATCATTAAAGTTACTGTAAAAGAAGCAATTCCACGCGCTCGTGTTAAAAAAGGCGACGTGATGAATGCTGTAGTTGTACGTACAAAATTCGGCATCCGTCGTGCAGACGGTTCAGTGATTCGTTTCGACGATAACGCTGCTGTTATTTTGAACAACAACAAAGCGCCGATTGCGACTCGTATTTTCGGACCAGTGACTCGTGAACTTCGTACTGAACAGTTCATGAAAATTATTTCATTGGCTCCTGAAGTTCTATAAGAGGCACTCATGGCTAAGATTAAAAAGGGCGATCAAGTAATTGTGATCGCAGGTAAAGAAAAAGGCAAACAGGGTACTGTATTGTCAGTTTCTAATGACCGCGTTCTTGTTGAAGGCTTGAACTTGGTTAAGAAGCATCAAAAGCCGAACCGTGCAACGGGTGCTGAAGGCGCTATCGTTACACAAGAAGCTACGCTTCATATCTCAAACGTGGCAATTTTTAATGCTGCAACCCAAAAGGCTGACCGTGTTGGTTACCAAGTAGTAGAAGGCGTGAAAACTCGCGTATTCAAATCTACTGGTGAATCAGTGGCGGTAGCGAAGTAATAGGTTGAATTAGGCTATGGCCAGACTTAAAACACGTTACAACGACGAACTTAAAGCTCAGTTACAAGAAGTATTGGGCGTTAAGAATGTGATGGAAATTCCACGCATTACAAAAATTACTATCAACATGGGTGTTGGTGCAGCTTCTGCTGATAAAAAACTCCTTGATGGTGCTTTAGCTGATATGCAAGCAATTGCTGGTCAAAAACCAGTGCTTACATTAGCGCGTAAATCAATCGCTGGTTTCAAAATCCGTGATGGTTGGCCGATTGGTTGTAAAGTTACTTTACGCGGCGAACGTATGTACGAATTCTTAGACCGTTTGATCTCTATCGCGATCCCTCGTATCCGTGACTTCCGTGGTTTCTCTGCGAAATCATTCGACGGTCGTGGTAACTACTCAATGGGTCTTAAGGAACAAATCATGTTCCCTGAAATCGATTTTGATAAGATTGATCGTATTCGTGGTATGGACATTACCATTACTACGACTGCTCGCACCGATGACGAAGGCCGTGCGCTTATGCGTGCATTCGGCTTCCCGTTCAAATAAGAGGTCGATATGGCTAAGAAAGGTATGATTAATCGCGAATTGAAACGCGAAGCTACTGTTGCAAAATTTGCTGCAAAACGTGCTGAATTAAAAGCAACGATTGCAAACGTAAATGCATCAGACGAAGAACGTTTCGAAGCGATGATGAAATTACAAGCATTACCACGTAATGCATCTCCAGTACGTCTACGTAACCGTTGTGGTTTGACTGGTCGTCCTCACGGTTACTTCCGTAAGTTCGGTCTAAGCCGTAACAAACTACGTGATACAGTAATGCAAGGTGATGTACCTGGCGTTGTTAAGGCAAGCTGGTAAGGAGCACTATAAATGAGTATGCAAGATACCGTTGCCGACATGTTAACACGTGTTCGTAACGCGCAAATGGCGAAGAAACAAACTGTTTCTATGCCAAACTCTAAGTTAAAAGTTGCGATCGCTAACGTTCTTAAACAAGAAGGTTATATCGCTGAAGTAGCGGTTGCTGATGCCGAAGGTAAAGCAACGCTTACTTTGACTTTAAAATATTTCGAAGGCAAACCAGTTATCGAAACTGTGAAACGCGTAAGCCGTCCTGGTCTACGTCAATATCGCGGTAAAGATGCACTTCCAAGCGTTAAGCAAGGTTTAGGTATTGCAATTGTTTCTACAAGCAAAGGCATCATGACTGATCGCGCTGCACGTGCTGCGGGCATCGGTGGTGAAGTTATTGCTTTTGTTTCTTAATAGGTGATTCCTCATGTCTCGTGTGGCTAAAGCCCCAGTAACTGTACCTAACGGTGTTACAGTTACTCAGAACGGCCGGCAGGTCGAAGTGAAAGGCACTAAAGGTACATTGTCTTTCAACCTGCATGCGCTGGTCGAGCTTAAACAGGAAGACGGTACTCTAGTTATTGCTCCAAAAGCTGAGTCGAAAGACGCTTGGATGCAAGCTGGTACTGCTCGCGCTGTGCTTAACAACCTTGTAAAAGGTGTTAGCGAAGGTTTCGAACGTAAGTTACAGCTTATCGGTGTTGGTTATAAAGCTGCGGTTAAAGGTAACGTTGTTAACCTTAACCTTGGTTTCTCTCACCCGATCGATTACAACCTTCCTGAAGGTGTAACTGCTGAAACTCCTACAGCAACTGAAATCGTACTTAAATCAGCTGACAAAGCTGCTCTAGGTCAAGTTGCTGCAGATATCCGTGGTTACCGTCCACCAGAGCCGTATAAAGGTAAAGGTGTTCGTTATTCTGACGAAGTTGTACTTCGTAAAGAAGCTAAGAAGAAATAAGGCGCGAGGTTCTTATGAACGAAAAGAAACAATCCCGTTTGCGTCGTGCGAAAAGCACACGCTTGCACATCCGTGCGTTGGGTGCGACTCGTTTGTGTGTAAACCGCACTCCGCGTCACATCTATGCTCAAGTTATCTCAGCAGATGGTGGCAAAGTATTAGCGCAAGCTTCTACTTTAGACGCTACTCTACGTGCTGGTACAACTGGTAACGTTGAAGCGGCTCAAAAAGTTGGTGCTTTAATTGCAGAGCGTGCGAAAGCTGCTGGTGTAACTAAAGTTGCATTTGACCGTTCTGGTTTCAAATATCATGGTCGTATCAAAGCCTTGGCTGATGCTGCTCGTGAAAACGGCTTGGAGTTCTAATCATGGCTAAAGTTGAACAAAACGAAGGTCTTGTTGAAAAGCTGGTAGCCGTTGATCGTGTTGCCAAAGTTGTTAAGGGTGGTCGTATCTTCTCTTTCACAGCATTAACTGTTGTGGGTGATGGTAATGGTCGCGTAGGTTTTGGTCGTGGTAAAGCACGTGAAGTTCCAGCTGCTATTTCTAAAGCACTTGAAGCTGCTCGTCGTAACATGATTACTGTTGACCTTGTTGACGGTACTGTTCAACACCCGATCAACGCTCGTCACGGCGCAAGCCGCATTTACATGCAACCTGCTTCTGAAGGTACTGGTGTAATTGCTGGTGGTGCTATGCGTGCAGTTCTAGAAGCTGTGGGTGTACGTAACGTACTGACTAAATGTTATGGTTCTACTAACGCTGCTAACGTAGTAAACGCGACTTTCAATGGTTTGCGTGATATGACTTCTCCTGAGAAAGTTGCTGCGAAACGTGGTTTATCAGTAGAACAAATTCAAGGGTAATCAATCATGAAAACGATTAAAGTTACCCAGACTAAATCTGCATCGCACCGCTTGAAAAATCACAAGCTTAGCCTTCAAGGTTTAGGTCTGCGTCGTATTGGTCATACTGTAGAAGTGCAAGATACGCCTTCTAACCGTGGTATGATCAACCAAGTATACTATATGGTTAGTGTAGAGGAATAAGCCATGACTCTGCGTTTAAATACAATTGCACCTGCAGAAGGTGCTAAACGTGACAACCTTCGTTTAGGCCGTGGTATCGGTTCTGGCGTTGGTAAGACTGGTGGCCGTGGTGTCAAAGGTCAAAACTCACGTAAGAGCGGTGGTACTCGTCCTGGTTTCGAAGGCGGTCAAACAGCACTTTATCGTCGTTTGCCTAAATTCGGCTTCACTAGCCAACAGGCATTGAAAACTGCTGAAGTACGTTTATCTGAGCTTAACAAAGTTGAAGGCGATATCGTTTCTCTTGAAACTTTAAAAGCTGCAAACGTTGTACGTAAAGATATGTTACGTGCTCGTATCGTACTTTCTGGTGAAATTACTCGCGCATTCACTATTCAAGGTGTTGTGTTGACTAAAGGCGCTAAAGCTGCTGTTGAAGCTGCTGGCGGTAAAGTCGAGGAGTAATCTCCAGTGTCTATGACTCCTAGTTCTACAGGTCATGTTAACATGATGAAAGGTCAGCCATTTCACGTGAAATATCGTGAAATTATTCGCCGAATGATGTTTCTCATTGGTGCGCTGCTGGTCTTTCGACTAGGAGCGCATATTCCAGTACCGGGTATCGATAATGCTGCCCTTGAGAATTTATTTAATGCAAACTCAGGCACAATCCTGGGTTTGTTTAATATGTTCTCAGGTGGTGCATTAGAGCGAATGTCTATTCTTGCTCTTGGGATTATGCCTTACATTTCTGCCTCTATTATTGTGCAGTTAATGTCAACGGTGGTTCCATCGCTCGAAGCTTTGAAAAAAGAAGGCGAGCAGGGTAAGCGTAAGATTAACCAATATACACGACAAGGAACGCTGTTCTTAGCCTTAGTGCAGTCGATTGGTATGTGTGCAGGTCTGATTAGTCAAGGGATTACCTTAACGTCAGGACTTGCTTTTTACATTCCAGCCGTCACTTCATTGGTTGCGGGTACAATGTTCTTGATGTGGTTGGGTGAGCAGATCACTGAACGCGGGGTAGGTAATGGTATTTCCATGATTATCTTCGCGGGTATTGTTGCAGGCTTGCCAACATTGGTAATGCAATCTTTCACCTCTATTGACAGCGGACAGTCAAGTTTAATTGGCTTAGCGATCTTCGCTCTGTTATCATTAGCGGTATTGGCAGCAATCGTGTTTATCGAGAAAGCGCAACGTCGTATTCCGGTAAACTATGCTCAAAAACAACAAGGTCGTCGTGTGTTTACCGCGCAACAGACACATTTGCCATTAAAAATTAATATGGCGGGTGTGATTCCGGCAATTTTTGCCAGCTCATTGCTTTTGTTCCCAGCGAGCTTAGGTCAGTGGGTCGGTAGTGCCGATCCTGATGCAGGTTTAATTAAGCGTGGCCTACAAGATTTGGCACTCGTTTTGTCGCCTGGACAACCACTATATTTGGTACTCTTTGGTGCGTTAATTATCTTCTTCTGTTATTTCTATACTGCGCTAGTATTTAGCCCGAAAGAAGTTTCCGAGAATTTAAAGCGTAGTGGAGCTTATGTGCCCGGTATACGCCCAGGTGAGCAAACTGCTCGTTACTTAGATCATATTCTCAATCGTTTGACCTTTATTGGCGCGATCTACATTACAGTGGTGTGTTTGATGCCAATGGTGCTACAAAGCTCATTTGGTATTCCATTTAGCTTAGGGGGCACATCGTTACTGATTGTAGTTGTTGTGGTGATGGACTTTATGGCTCAGCTACAAGCTCATCTCACCTCGCATCAATATGATAATCAAACCCTAATGAGAAAAACGACTGCTCATCCTAAGGGATAAGCGCACTTAGAGGTTTCATCATGAAAGTACAAGCTTCTGTAAAGAAAATTTGTGGTAGCTGTAAAGTTATCCGTCGTAATGGGGTTATTCGCGTAATTTGTAGCGCAGAACCTCGTCATAAGCAGCGTCAAGGTTAATCTAATCAAGACCTGTTGATTTCAGTAGGCTAATTAGGTTATTATCCGCCCCTCAAGATTTTTGTGGGGCGGTTGATTATCTCTACTGCCTTTTTGGAGAAAGTGAATGGCTCGTATTGCCGGTGTAAACATTCCGGATAACAAGCATGCTGTTATCTCCCTTACGTATATCTTTGGTATCGGTCGCCACACTGCTAAGCAAATCTTAGCTGCTGTTGGTATCGAAACAACTACTAAGATTCGTGAGTTGGACGATGCTCAGCTTGATGCGATTCGTGCAGAAGTTGCTAAGGTTCCTACCGAAGGTGACTTACGTCGCGAAATTTCCATGAACATTAAACGTTTAATGGATTTAGGCTGCTACCGTGGTCTTCGTCATCGTCGTAGCTTGCCTGTCCGCGGTCAACGCACAAAAACTAACGCACGTACCCGTAAAGGTCCGCGCAAACCGATTAAAAAGTAAGATTTCTGGAAGCTAAAAGATGGCTAAAGATACTCGCACACGCAAGAAGGTCACTCGTACCGTCTCTGAAGGTGTTGCACACATTCACGCGTCTTTTAATAACACCATTGTAACGATTACCGATCGTCAAGGTAATGCATTGGCTTGGGCCACTTCAGGTGGACAAGGCTTCCGTGGATCACGTAAATCAACTCCGTTCGCTGCTCAGGTAGCTGCTGAAGTTGCTGGTAAAGCAGCTTTAGACTACGGTTTGAAAAACTTGGACGTCCTTGTAAAAGGTCCTGGTCCAGGTCGTGAATCTGCGGTTCGTGCATTAGGCGCAGTGGGTTATAAGATTAACAGCATTACCGATGTGACACCAATTCCTCACAACGGTTGCCGTCCACCTAAAAAACGTCGCGTGTAAGGAGAAACATTCATGGCTCGTTATATTGGTCCAAAATGCAAACTCTCTCGCCGCGAAGGGACAGACCTGCAATTAAAATCTGGCGTTAAACCGTTTGACGTTAAGACTAAAAAACATGCTAAAGCGCCTGGTCAACATGGCGGCGCTCGTGGTAGCAAACAATCTGAGTACTCACTACAATTACGTGAAAAACAAAAAGTACGTCGTATGTACGGTGTTTTAGAACGTCAATTTAGTAACTACTACAAAGAAGCAGCTCGTGTTAAAGGCGCAACTGGTGAGAACTTATTAAAGTTACTTGAAAGCCGTCTTGATAACGTTGTTTATCGTATGGGTTTTGGTTCTACACGTGCAGAAGCTCGTCAGTTAGTATCTCACCGTTCAATCACTTTAAATGGTCGTCGCGTTAACATCGCTTCTATCCAAGTTAAAGCTGGTGACGTGATTGCAGTTCACGAAGGCGCTAAACAACAATTACGTATCAAAAACGCAATTGAATTAGCTGCTCAACGTGGTACAGCTTCATGGATCGAAGTAGATCATTCAAAACTTGAAGGTACATTCAAATCTGCACCTGATCGTTCTGATTTACCTGCTGAAATCAACGAAAGCTTGATTGTAGAATTGTATTCTAAATAATCCTTGAGGTAGCAATAATGACGCGTACTGCAAATGAGTTTCTAACTCCGCAAGCGATCAAGGTCGAAGCGGCAAGCGGGACCTCGGCAAAAGTTATTCTAGAACCCTTAGAGCGTGGCTTTGGTCATACTCTGGGCAATGCTTTACGTCGCATCCTTCTTTCTTCTTTACCTGGCGCAGCTGTGGTTGAAGTAGAGATTGAAGGTGTTGAGCACGAGTACAGTACTTTGGAAGGCTTGCAGCAGGACATCGTCGAGCTCTTGCTGAACCTAAAAGGATTGTCTATTAAGCTGTTCGATCAAAATGAAGCTTATTTAACATTAGAGAAACAAGGTCCTGGCGACGTAACTGCCGCTGATCTTCGTTTACCTCATAATGTTGAAGTGGTTAACCCTGAGCATTTGATCGGCACATTAAGTGCTACTGGCAATCTTAAAATGCGCCTTAAAGTTGCTCAAGGCCGTGGTTATGAGACTTCTGACTCACGCTTCCCTGAAGGCGAAACTCGCCCTGTAGGTCGCTTACAGTTAGATGCTTCTTATAGCCCGATCAAACGTGTGTCTTACACAGTGGAAAACGCTCGTGTAGAACAACGTACTGACCTTGATAAACTGATCATTGATCTTGAAACAAATGGTACTGTTGATCCTGAAGAAGCAATTCGTAAGGCAGCAACGATCTTGCAACAACAAATCGCGATTTTTGTTGACCTGCAAAAAGATCAAGCACCAGTTGCTCAAGAACCTCGCGAGGAAGTTGATCCAATCTTGCTTCGTCCAGTAGATGATCTAGAGCTTACTGTTCGTTCTGCTAACTGTTTGAAAGCAGAAAACATTTACTACATTGGTGATCTTGTTCAGCGCACTGAGGTTGAGTTACTCAAAACTCCTAACCTTGGTAAAAAGTCGCTTACTGAGATCAAAGATGTTCTGGCATCGAAAGGCTTACAGCTCGGCATGCGTTTAGAGAACTGGCCACCGGCTAGCCTCCGCATGGACGATCGCTTTGCCTATCGTAGCCGTTAATTAAGTAGGACTATCACCATGCGTCATCGTAATAGTGGTGTGAAATTAGGCCGTACAAGCAGTCATCGCAAAGCGATGTTCCAAAACATGGCTAATTCTTTGTTCGAGCACGAGTTAATCAAAACTACTGTGCCTAAAGCAAAAGAGTTACGTCGTGTAGCTGAGCCTTTAATCACTTTAGCTAAAAACGATACTGTTGCAAACCGCCGTTTAGCGTTTGCTCGTACTCGTTCAGCAGCAACTGTTGGTAAATTATTTACCGTTCTTGGCCCTCGTTACAAAGAGCGTAACGGCGGTTATCTACGTGTTCTTAAAGCGGGCTTCCGTGCAGGTGATGCTGCACCGATGGCTTACGTTGAACTAGTAGATCGCGAAGTTAAATAATTTCGCAAGAACTGTTCAGTTGTTCTAAAAAAGACCGGTGTTTCACCGGTCTTTTTTATTGTCTTTTTGTAACTAAAACTCTTCTAACAATTATTTTTCTAGATCATAAAATGCTGTTTAAGCTCAGTTAAGGATGAGCAATGCATCCACAAGTCATAGACACCGTTATTATTGGTGCTGGAATTTCCGGTATTGGTCTTGCCGTTCATCTAAAAAAAATAACCCGCAGCAAAAATTTCTAATTTTAGAGGCGCGTCATTGCATTGGTGGTACTTGGGATTTATTTAAATACCCGGGTATTCGCTCTGATTCAGACATGGCGACATTTGGCTTTGCTTTTAAAGCTTGGAATAAAAATACTTTACTGGCTGATGCTGTATCGATCCAAAATTATTTGCAGGAAGTGGTTGAGGAGTATCAACTCAAAGCCCAGATGCAATTTAATACGCGTGTCATGCAGGCACATTATTATTCGGATAAAAAATGCTGGAAATTAAGCCTTCAAGATTCGACAGGTCGCTGCTCTGAAATCTGGGCGCAATTTGTGGTGGGCTGTACGGGCTATTATGACTATCAAAATCCCTATCAACCTTATTTTCAGGGTCAAGAAAATTTTCAAGGACAACTGATTCATCCGCAGCATTGGCCACAGGAGCTCGATTATAAAAATAAAAAAATCGTAGTCATTGGGAGTGGGGCGACAGCAGTGACTTTAGTGCCTGCCTTGGTGAAAGGCGGCGCAGCCCATGTCACTATGCTACAACGCTCACCTAGTTATGTCGTGAGTGTTGCAGCTGAGGATCGTTTATATCAAAGCTTGCGCGCTCAACTGCCAGACAAGTTAGCCTATCAAATTGTTCGCGGTCGTAATATTTTGACTCAGCGTAGTTTATATTATGTTGCGCAGAAGCAGCCTAGATTATTAAAAAAGTTACTGCTTAAGCAAGTTGATCGCCAATTACAAAATAGGCGAGATTTAAGGCACTTTCAGCCGCACTATATGCCATGGCAGCAACGTCTATGTGTAGTGCCTGATGGTGATTTATTTGCAACCTTAAACACTCAGCAAGCCACGATTATCACAGACGAAATTGCTGAATTGAGCCAACATGGTTTAATTTTAAAGTCAGGACAATATTTAGATGCGGATCTCATTGTGAGTGCTACCGGTTTAAATTTACAGGTTTTAGGTGGCTTGCAGTAAGTATGTAGATGATCAGCCAATTGATATAGCTCAGCGTATGCTTTATCACAGTACTTTAATTAATGATGTGCCCAACTTTGCCCTTATTATTGGTTATATCAATGCCTCATGGACCTTGAAAGTAGATTTAGTTGCACAGTATTTATGTCGTCTTTGGCGCTTTATGCAAAAAAATGCCTACAGCCAAGTGCTTGCGAGCAGCGCCGATATACAGATGACTGAGCAGACCATTATGGACGGGCTGAATTCTGGTTATATTCAGCGGGCAAGGCATTTATTGCCTAAGCAGGGTAGTCATGCGCCTTGGTTAACTGAGCATAATTATTTTGCAGATCAAAAGCATTTGCGTAAAGCAAGCTTTGATGATGGCACTTTGTTTTTTAAGCACTGAACATCAGCTTTTAAATCGGTTACACTTAAAAATAGATCGTTACTGTTGGAAAATGCAATGCAAGAAATGAGTTTAGAAGAACGTAAGGTAATTTATCGTGCGCGTCGTGGGTTAAAAGAAATTGATGTATATTTCGATCCTTATGTGAAAAACTATTATTTACAAGCAGATGCTGAAGAAAAAGCCACCTTTGCTGCCTTGGTGGAACAAGAAGATCCGGATTTATTAGACTGGTTTATGGAGGTGTCTGAGCCACCACGTCCAGCAATGCGTGCCTTAATTAATAAGCTTAAACATTACGTTCATGGCTAACAGCTGCTTTCAACTGAAACGTAGTTATTTAGCGTTATGTTTTCAGTTTGTGCTTGCTTCAGTGATCATTGCTGTATTGGCAATGACACTGAGCCTATGGCTATTGGGCGCTGGCATACTGCTCTTGGTCTTGAGTTACTTATATTTTTATAATCAAGATCGCATCCTTCAACTTGACTATTTAGCCGAACAGGATTGGACCTTAAGCAAGCAAAACGACAAGCAGCAGCGTGATCAAATTAAAAAAATCATCGATCATGGGCTATATATTATTATATTTTTTCAACAACATCCGCCTTTAGCCATTTGGTGTGATCAATTGTCTTGGCAAGACTGGAAACGTTTAAAGGTATTGGCTAAGCTGTATTAGTGCGTTTTTTAAATAGCGGACTGCACAGTAAAATTGCAACTAGAATTAAGCTAAAGCCAATTAAACTTAAACCATCGGGCAACTCTTGCCAAAATACATAGCCCCAGATTCCAGCAAAAATAATCGCAATATAATTTACAGAGCCAATTTGTCCGGCAGGTGCTAATTTATAAGCATGTGATAAAAACAGTTGGCTAATATTGGCCAGTAAGCCAGCTGTAATGAGTAAACTTAATTCTAGCCCAGTATAAGGTCGCCATAACCAAAACATAGGTAACATTGAAATAAGTGTGCCAATCAAGCAAAAATAAAACACAATCCGCTCTGGTGGTTCAGTGGCTGTTAAGGCACGCACGGTAACAAAGGCCATAGCGGCCAAGAGGCTTGCACCTAAACCAATGCCTGACATCAGGTTAAATAGTCCACTATCAGGCTTGGCAACGCATAATACACCTACTAAACCTAGGCCTGCGGCAACTAACATACTGGGCGTGATTTTTTCTCTTAAGAATAACCAAGCAATCAGCGGAATAAAAATGGGAGATGAATAGGTAAATACCATGGCATCTGAAAGTTTAAGATGGGCAATGGCATAGAAAAAGCCATACATGGCAGTTAAACCGACCACAGAGCGCCAAGTGTGCATCCATAATTTTTCAGTTTTAAAGAAGCTTAGCCCCTTATTAATTAGCAGGGGTAGAAAAATAAATACACCAATAAAGTTGCGAAAAAACACAATGGTAGCGTTATCTACACTCTGTGATGCATAACGAATACAGACCCCCATCACCGAAAATAAAAATGCAGCTAAAGTCAGACAAGCCAGTGCTTTAATAAGTTGAGAGGAAGCAGGGGTAGGCATCAGGCAAAGATCGCGTAGTGTTTGCTTCAGTTTAACGCAACATGACAGCAGATTTGTATGTTCTTATTCGGCAAGTAGTTGTTCTAGTAATTTAATCTGCTGTTCTTTCAGGCGAATCAATTCATCAGCAGTTAGATGTTGCTGTTGTAAGGCTTCTTCTTGCGCGATGAGTTGTTGCTGAAGATCAAGTTGTTTAGCAATTTCTTCCTGTGCCAAGCTGGCGTCTTCTGGAATAGCCTCACTGAGTAATTCTTCTTCGATTAAAACTTGATTGGGAGTCGCTTGAAATTTAGGTACATCTAGTTTGGGTGTAGATGCAGGATTTACATCTGTCTTAAACAGTTGCGTTTGCTGTGAAGCGTCGTTGAGCGCAGATGGCTCAGTCTTTTGTTTTAAAAAGAGATAACTACTTACCGCAATACTGATTGCGGTAAGTAAAACAATCATCCACCAAAGTAGTGATGAACTTTGACGCTGCATACGATTATTTTTGGCGTGGTTTAAATTGAATCACACCAATTTCATCTGGAAGCTCAGGCATTTGCGGTTCTTCAACCTCAGTTGGGCGATTCTCTGAGTAGTCGCATTCAATACACTCAATCCATTCAGCATCGGCTGTTGTGAGCATCACAATACGGTCTTGGGCTTCACAGCGTGGACATTTAGCACCTGCAATAAAACGACGCTTCATGGTCATGATCCTCACCTTATCCTTAGAAATTGAAGCGTATTTTACGCGCTTTAAACCTTATTCGTCCAACCTTGATGACGTAATAGCGCTTCAATCTTAGGCTCACGGCCACGGAAATTGACAAAGGCATCTAAGGCGCTATCACGACCGCCTACAGCAAGTACGGCTTTACGGAATTCCTGACCGGTTTGGGTATTAAAAATACCTTCTTGTTCAAAACGATCAAAAGCATCACTGGCGAGCACTTCCGCCCACTTATATGAATAGTAGCCTGCAGCATAACCACCCGCAAAAATATGGCTAAAGCTATGTTGGAAACGGTTATAAGATACAGACGGCACTACACTAAATTTGGCTCGGATAGCATCTAAAGTATTTTGGATACCTTGTGCATCCAATGCAGGATTCGTTTGATGAATATTTAAATCGAATAAAGCAAATTCAATTTGACGTAAAGTTTGCATTCCTGATTGGAAGAAGCGCGCATCTAATAGAGATTTGAGTAAATCGGCAGGTAGAGTGTGCTGTGTTTCGATATGCTCACTAAGCAAGTTTAAGCTTTCCTGATCCCATGCCCAAAATTCCATAAACTGACTTGGTAGCTCAACAGCATCCCATGCTACGCCGTGCGTGCCTGCTACAGAGATATTATCTACCTCAGTAAGCATATGATGCAGACCATGGCCAAATTCATGGAATAAGGTGATGACTTCATCATGGGTCAGTAAGGCAGGTTGATTGCCAACCGGTGGGGTGAAGTTACACACCATATAGCAAATTGGTTCTTGTAAGCCTTGTTGGCTTTGCATACGTGAACGGAAACCACTCATCCATGCACCACCACGTTTGCCACTACGTGCATACAGGTCAAAATAGAAGCCACCTAGGACTTGCCCTTGATCTTCAAGCTCAAAATAACGCGCATCAGCATGCCAAACAGGTGCCTGACGTTCAACCACATCAATACCATATAAACGTTTCACAATGCTAAATAAGCCTTGCAAGATTTTTGGTGCTGGGAAATAGGGTTTTAACGCTTCTTGCGATAAATTAAATTGCTGAACTTTGAGTTTTTCTGAATAGAAAGTGGTATCCCAAGGCTGTAAATCTGTAATACCATCTGCTGCCGCAATTGCTTTTAATTCACTCATTTCTTGCGTTGCAGGCTGACGGGCATGCTCGGCTAAATCTTCTAAGAACTTTTGTACAGTCGCCACATCCGGCGCCATTTTGCTGGCAAGTGATAGCTCGGCGTAGTTGTTGAAACCCAGTAAAGCCGCCATTTCTTGACGCAGCTTTAAGATTTCTTGCATGACATCGGTATTATCAAATTCTGTTTGCGCAGATTGATCTGAAGCACGTGTGGTATAGGCCTTATATAGCGTTTCACGTAAAGCACGATCCTCTGCATAGGTCATAATGGCCAGATAAGATGGGAAATCCAGCGTTGCGACAGGTTGCTCAAGCTCACGTTGTTGACCATATTGCTTTAATAATTCAACGCTACTTTCTGGCAAGCCTTTGAGTTCATCATGACATAATGGCTTAAAATAGGCTTGCGTGGCATCTAAAACATGATTAGAAAAGTCAGATGAAAGCTGTGATAAACGTGCTGAAATTTCAGCATAGCGTTTTTTGGCTTGACCCTCTAAAGCCACACCTGAGAGTTTAAAATCGCGTAAGGCCAATTTAATCGCACTTTGTTGTGCTGCACTTAAATTCTGGTATTCAGCGGAGTCGTGCACTTGTTCAAAGGTTTGATATAAAACAGTATGTTGACCCAGCTCAGTGTAATACGCACTTAAGCTTGGTAACAGGCTTTGATAGAGTTCACGGGTTTGAGTATTGTTCATGACAGCATTTAAATGCGATAACACCCCCCATGCTTCACTCATATTGTTTTCGAGCTGATCAAGTTGTTCAAGGATGCTTAAACGCGCAGCTTGACTCTCAGGCACGCTGCTTAAATCTTGTAAGAATTGTTGACCTTGGCTAATGGCAGTTTGGATTTGTTGTTGTAATTGTTCAAGGCTGATTTGGTCGAATTTTGGCACTGGCAAAGTGGCCTGTTGTAATGTCATGTTTAAATTACTCAATTTTGTCTTAGTAGTAGATGTAGGGCTTATGTTCGATAAAATCAAGCCTGATCAACAAAAAGAGCGCCGTGGCGCTCTTTTTTATTTAGTCACTTTGTGACTTAGCATTGGACTTTTTCTTTTTTGCCTTTTTCTTTAACTTATCTTTAGCCTTCGCTTCAGATTTTCCTGCATGTTTTTTAACAGACTTTTTACTGTAGGCACTGGGTTTAGATTTTGACTTTTTCTTTTTAATGGGCTGTTCACCATCTTCGCCTGTATCGCCTTTGCTTGGACGTTCACTAAAGGTTTGTTCAGTGACTTGTGGGCGAGGACGTGGCGTAGCACGCGGTGCAGCTTTACGTGGCGCACGACTACGTACTGGGCGACCTGCATGACTTAATTGCTGTAACAGCTCAAAGTCAATTTTACGCTCTTCTAAATTGACCGCAGCGACTTTAATTTTCACTTCGTCGCCTAAGCTAAAGCTTTGACCATGATTTTGACCAATTAAACTTTGACTCATCTGATCAAATACAAAGAAATCATCACCCAATTGACTGACATGAATCATGCCATCGACATATAAATCTTTTAAGGTGACAAACAAACCAAACTCAGCCACAGCTGTAATATGACCAACAAAATCTTCCCCAACATGCTGCTGCATATAGTGACATTTGAGCCATGTGGTCACAGAACGTGAAGCCTCATCGGCACGACGTTCTGTTGCTGAGAAATGTGTACCCGCTTCATCTAAAGCACCACCTGATAATGGCGATGGTTTATTTTTAAGATGGGCTTTAATGGCACGATGTAGCAGCAAATCTGGGTAACGACGAATTGGCGAAGTAAAGTGCGTATAGGCATCATAAGCCAAACCATAGTGACCCGCGTTATTTGGGCCATAATAAGCTTGCATCATAGAGCGTAATAACACGGCATGAATACTTGGTGCATCAATACGCTCTTTGGTCGCGTCAATTACGGCTTGATAATCAGCTTGGGTCGGTTGTTCTGGGAACGATAAACCGAGTAGTTTGACAAAATCACGCACTTTTTGAATACGTGAGAATTCAGGTGGCTCGTGAATACGGTACAACATTGGCACTTCATTTTTCAGCGCATATTCTGCAGCGGCTACGTTGGCCAATAACATACATTCTTCAATGAGTTTATGTGCTTCATTACGGCTACGTGGCAGAATTTGATTAATGCCACCGAGCTCATCAAAGGTCATATAGGTTTCAACAGTTTCAAATTCCATGGCATGACGTTCAGCACGTAGCACTTTGAGCACTTGATAGAGTTGGAACAGGGTGTTCAGTGACTTACGTACGCTACGGTCTTCGGTAATGGCTGTACTGTCACCATCAAAGTACTGTGCTACTTGGTCATAAGTTAAACGCGCCTTAGAATGCATCACAGATGGATAGAATTCATAACCCGTGACACGACCTGCACGTGATAGTTTTAAATCACACACCATACATAAGCGGTCAACGTTTGGATTTAACGAACATAGACCGTTAGAGAGCGCTTCTGGCAGCATGGGCAAGACAAAGTGCGGGAAATACACTGATGTACCACGCTCGACTGCTTCATCATCTAAAGGTTGACCTGGACGTACATAATGACTGACATCGGCAATCGCGACCACAACACGGTAGCCACCACCTGCGCGTTTTTCGGCATACACTGCATCGTCAAAGTCGCGTGCATCTTCGCCATCAATCGTCACTAAGGCTAAATCACGTAAATCGATGCGACCTTCACGGTCTTTGGCTGTAGGTTCTTTAAAACTTTCGGCTTCTTTAATAACGTCCTCAGGGAATTCGTAAGGTAAGCCAAACTCTAAAATCGTTTGTGGAATAATAATTTCAGTATCGGCTTTATCGGCCATCGACTGCACAATATGCCCAGTGGCAAACTCTTCCTTAGTCGGATACGTATCAATGGCGACGCGAATTGAATCACCTAGATTGACTTTGGCGTGTTCGATCAACTCTTTTTCTAAAGTAATCGGTTGATGGCTATTTGGTGCACTGGGTTGTACAAAGTATTCGCCATCATACATCGACACTTTACCAATGATTTGTTTAACGCGATGTTGCACCACATCGGTCACAAAGCCCCAAGCTTTACCTTTACGGTCAACCGAAGTTTGACGGATTTTGACACGGTCGCCGTTAAACACTTGGCGTAATTCACGTTCAGGTAACAATAAATCATCGTGACCGCTAATATTCGCAGTACCTAAGCCTTTACTATTGATATAGACAGTCGCTTCATGGGTCGGTTGTTCAGCAGCAATCTGGAACTTAAATCCATCCTTCATTAGCTGACCATCGCGTACCATTGCAATTAATCGGTGTTGCAGGGCATCAATACTTTTTTGATCGGCAATTTCAAACTGTTCCACCAGGTCAGCATGCGACTGTGGATTTTTTAATTGAGTAATCGTCTCTAGGATCAGAGTACGACTTGGAATGGGATTATCGTAACGTTCGGCTTCTGCCTTTGCTTCTGGATCGACCCAAGTTTTCATCATATCTTCAGTTTCTTATCAGTGGATGGCTTTAGCATAAGACATCACAGCCTAGACTGCACGTAATTGGCTGCAATAATGTGTTTTCGCTTTGTTTTTTTGTATAAACGGATAGTTTATAAACAGTAAAAGCTAAAAAAAATAAAAGATGGTTAAAAAATGTCTTGTTGGGTGATTTTTTTCACTTTTTTGCATGACAGTGCTTGCATGAAATGCATTTCCTCTATAATATTGCCACCACGTTACGGTGAGATGGGTGAGTGGCTGAAACCACATCCCTGCTAAGGATGCATACGGGCAACTGTATCGAGGGTTCGAATCCCTCTCTCACCGCCAACTTTACTTATGTCGCGCTCATAGCTCAGCTGGATAGAGCACTTGGCTACGAACTAAGGGGTCGGGAGTTCGAATCTCTCTGAGCGCACCAATAAGTAAAGATGAAAAACGTAAGTCTGTTAAGACGACACAAGTTACGCGCTCATAGCTCAGCTGGATAGAGCACTTGGCTACGAACTAAGGGGTCGGGAGTTCGAATCTCTCTGAGCGCACCAACTTGAACAATTAACCGCTTTAGCAGCGGTTTTTTTGTGCCTAAAATTTGACTTTGCTCTAATTTCCTAATTTCCTAATTTCCTAATTTCCTAATTTCCTAATTTCCTAATTTCCTAATTTCCTAATTTCCTAATTTCCTAATTTCCTAATTTCCTAATTTCCTAATTTCCTAATTTCCTAATTTTTAGCGATAAGCCTATGTTTTGGTAGATATTACTATTGTCCTATAACATTGTTTGATTAAACTCAGTTTATGGAGATTTAAAAATGTAGGGGGCAAGGAATGTTTCCACAACAAGCGCAGCTACAGCAGTTGTATAGCGATGGACAGCATCTATATCAACATTTAGATTTAGTCATTTATTTATCTAATAAACCTTGTTTTGTCTGCCAAGACAATTTAGATGGTGTAGTGGATGATTTTTATCAAATCAGCAGTGGCAAAAAGGTGAGTTTTTGTGCGGCTTGTAAGCCTAAATTAGTTAAAATTGCTTAATAAATAGCTAAAAAGTAGCAATTCGGCTGATATCTGTGCAGTTGATTAGGTTTTTGTGAAAAAGGGCTTCACAAGCTTTAAAACTTCTCTATAATACACCTCATCAAGACGTCGCGCTCATAGCTCAGCTGGATAGAGCACTTGGCTACGAACTAAGGGGTCGGGAGTTCGAATCTCTCTGAGCGCACCAATCTTATAAGAATTCTGAAAAACCGCACATTGATGCGGTTTTTTTACGTCTATTGTTTCTATCACGAAGCATCAACAAGCTTGAAATTATGGTGTAAGATTTGCCCATACTTTATTTGCTATTGATATTTCTATGTCGGACACTTCACCTAGTCTCTCGCTGCGTTATTACTTAAATCTAGAAGAATCACAAGATGGTTTTGCCCTTGCCACATTTGGCAAGAAACAAATCACCCGTTTTATTACCCCTTTGGTGAGTATTGCAATTTTAATCTGGGGGTTTTATTTAGGGATTGATGGCGTTGGTCGTTATTACGTGGCGCTGGGCGCATTTTTCCTCGTGTTACAAATGTTAATGCGCTATTGGTTTTTACCTATGATGTTTAAACGTCAATTTGTGAAATATCAATTTGGCAAAAGTGAACAAGGTTTAGATTTATACCAAGATCACGCGCAAATCTTTGCCAATGGGGGTACAAAGACCATTGCTTATAGTGATGTGGTTAATTTTGCGGAAGGTAAATTGACCTATATGCTTGAACTCAAGAGCCGTATGGTGGTGATTGTACCCAAACGTGCTTTTCGTGATGCGAATGAGCAGGCTATTTTTAGTAATACCTTTAGTAAAAAATAAGAGGAACTCATAATGACAACATCAGCTTCTAAAATTGTCTGCGTAGGACGCAGTTATGCAGCGCATGCCCAAGAGTTAGGGAATGCTGTACCTGATCAACCGGTATTATTTTTAAAGCCAGCCAGTAGTTTAAGTAAATTGGCACAGGGTATTACTTGGAATCAGGATTTAGGCAGTTGTCATTATGAATGTGAGCTGTCTTTACGTATTGACCAACCACTGTCACGTGTTACGGATAGCGCACAAGCTTTACACGCCATTGGTGCAGTGACTTTGGGTTTAGATCTAACCTTACGTGACTTACAGGATCGATTAAAAGCCAAAGGTCATCCTTGGGAACGTGCTAAAGCTTTTGATGGTGCTTGTATGCTAGGGGATTGGGTTGATGTAGCCCATATGCCAGCATGGGATCAAATTCACTATACATTAGAAATTAACGATGAACTGCGCCAACATGGTGATACCGGATTACTGATTTTTAGTATTGCTGAGCTACTCAAAGACATCAGCCAAGTCTTTAGCTTAAATCCGGGCGATGTGGTGATGACAGGCACGCCTGCCGGTGTGGCAGCTTTACATAAAGATGATCAGCTTAAAATGACTCTTAAAGGCAAAGATCAAGATTTTGTTTGGACGACTTTTGTTAAATAATTAAATAAACATAAAAAAGGACTGCTTAGCAGTCCTTTTTTATATTAGTCACGCAATAAATGTGCAAACTTATTGTGTAGCTTTAATAATTTTGGCGGAATGGCAAAGTTGCAATAGCCTTGGGTTGGATTCTTTTCAAAATAGTTTTGATGATAATCTTCAGCAGGATAGAACGTTGGTACAGGGCTTAACTCAGTCACAATGTCTAAGCCTTCTGCTTTAAGGCTAGCAATCATCTGTTCAGAGGCTTGTTTTTGCTCATCGCTATAGTAATAAATCACCGAGCGGTACTGTGTACCTACATCTTCGCCTTGACGGTTTAACGTTGTTGGATCATGTGTTGCAAAGAACACATCGAGCAACTGTGCGTAAGTAATTTCAGTTTCGTCAAAATCAACTAATAACACTTCTGCGTGATTGGTTTCACCTGTACAGACTTGTTCATAGCTTGGATTTTCAGTCGTGCCACCAGCATAACCACTTGTTACTTTTTTGACACCTTGTAAGCGTAAAAATACCGCTTCCACGCACCAGAAACAGCCACCGCCAAATAAAGCTTGTTGCATGTTATATAACCCAAATTTTGTTGATTTATAAGCTTTAATATAAGCTTAATTTATATAAGTACAATCTGATCATGTAATCAAATGTACAAAAAGCCTGCAATAGCAGGCTTTTTTTTAGCGAGGTTGCACAGCGCTGCTAAATTGCAACAAGGCATTACCATTTTTGTCTAATAATTTGAGTGTTTTATTATACACCTGATAATGGGTGACTTTATTTAAAGCTTCTACATATTTTTCAGGTACATAGGTCTTATCCATACAGGCCATACGTGTAGTGGCAATTTGAGACAGATTTAAGGTATCACGCCCTGCGCTATAGCTGCCCATTAAGCGGTTACAGCCATCGGCCCCTGAAATACGACCATCAGTACTAAATTGTAAGCTTGGAATGTTGGTGGTGCTTGGCTTGGTGGTCACTTGCATGGCACCAATATGGGTGAGGATCCATGTACCATGTTTCAACTGCAATAGATTACTCTGTGTAATGGTTTCTGAAGGGCCTGTTTGAATTGGTGTGCTCGAACACGCAGTCATGGCCACTGTTGTGCCTAAAATAGCAACCGTGATTAATTTTTTTAACATGTTAGATACTCTTATTGTCGTGAATTACTTGCTTATCTTATGCAAATATAATGACAATGTAAGTAGAAATTACAAAAATTAAGGTTTAACTACACCTTGGCGCAACAGGGCAGAATATTGGGCACTCGTTAACTGTTGGCCATGAGTTTTAGGATTTACATGAGCCAGTTGATACCAGGTGGCTATATCAATATTAGGCTCAATTACTTTTAAATCATGTAAGTAATTGGGCAAATAGCCAGAAACCAGTAAGCGGTAATCGCTAGGTAGCGCTTGTTTGGAGACGGCCTGCACCATATCAAAAACTAAGGTGGTGCAGTTACTGGTCAAGGTGTTATACCACTTTGGGGTATGAGCCAATTGATCCGCTTTATGGAGATATTCTTGGAACAGCGCGCGACGTTCAGCTGCTGCCATCTTAACTGGAAAAAAATACACTTGCTCAGCACGGATATGACTACGGGTATAAATAATATCTTTTTCGTCAGCCGCAACGAGGCTGAGTTCAAATTGTCGAAAAAAGCCACCAATTGCAGAGAAGTCTTCTGTTTTTTCTTTACGGATTTCAATAGAAAAGGTAATGGGAGCAGCATTATAAAAATCGAAGCTGACGAGAGTATGGGCGATTTGAGGCCCCATCCAATAAGAGGTAATAATATTCACGCCTGAGATTTGACTTAAATCAAAGCGACGAGTTTCCCAGCGTTCGATATAACTGCCATCTGGCTGCCAAGCAAAGTTACGTACGTTATGCAAGCTAACTATATCGCCATGTTGTTCATAATGAAGCAAACGTGCAACTTCAGGGTTCCAATCGCGATTTTGCTGTGGTTCGAGCGAGATATACCAGCTTAAGGCCATGATAAACCCCAAGATATACACTAACACATCCTTTTTACGGTTAAAAAAATGGGTGGCATAAACCCCAAGTACGCTTAAAGCAAAAGCCAGCCATATACCAATCAACACGCGTGATAGCAGCACCCCAAAAGGTTGTTGCACCCAAAGCGCGATACATAGCCATAACGATGACACAACCACAAAAACACTAAAACCACTATGTAATAGCCAAGTCATGAAGGTTTTAGTATGTGGCTGGCGCATAGTCTTTAAGACCTTCAAATAAAACCTTATTTTTGATAAGTGGCAAACTCAAAAGCAATGCCAGTTTTGTCATCAATATGTTGTTCTGACGCGACTTTCTTAAACTCAGATGGAATTTGCGGATAATGTGCATCACCTTGTACATCAAGTTGTACATGCGTCAGTTCTAAACGATCGGCAATATCTAAAGTTTGTTTAAAAATTTCACCACCCCCAATAATAAAAATAGAATTGGGTTTTTCTGAAGTTTTTACATCTGCGACAGCTTGCGTTAAAGCCTCTTCAATCGAGTAAGCGACTTTTGTGCCTGAGAATTGCCAGTTTTGATCACGGGTAATCACCCAATTAACACGCTTAGGTAAAGCTCGGCCCATAGATTCTAAAGTCTTACGTCCCATTACCACCACACCACCTTGGGTAATGGCTTTAAAGTGCTGTAAGTCTGCAGAAATATGCCAAGGTAAGTCGTTGCCTTTACCAATGCAATGCTGTTGATCCATGGCAACCACATGCACCACTTCTAAATTTTGAAATGCCATAACAACTCTTTCAATGCGTTTAAAGTTTAATAAAAATAATAGACACCATAGAATAAATCCCTCAACAATTGAGGGATTTATAAGCTAGCGCGTTTAAGTCTTAGACTGCAACAGGCGCTTTAATACCCGGATGCGATTCATAACCCACAATTTCAATATCTTCAAACTTAAACTCAAACAGATCTTTAATTTCAGGATTAAGTTTAAGTTGACACAGACCCATTGGTTCGCGTGTGAGCTGTAATTGTGCTTGTTCAAAATGGTTGGTATATAAATGCGTATCGCCACCTGTCCAAACAAAATCACCTACATCTAAATCACAGACTTGCGCGATCATATGGGTCAGCAGGGCATAGCTAGCAATATTAAACGGCACGCCTAAGAACACATCGGCACTACGTTGATACAGCTGACACGACAATTTGCCATTATGGACAAAGAATTGGAACAAGGTATGACAAGGTGGCAGTGCCACTTGTCCAGCTTCATTAGGATTCCAGCCAGACACAATCAAACGACGCGAATTTGGATTGGTCTTAATTTCATTAATAAGCCATTTGATTTGGTCAAAACCATCTTGATTATAGCTGTTGTCGCTATTTTTAGTGGCACCAAAGTTACGCCATTGATGACCATAGACTGGGCCAAGCTCACCTTCAGGACGGCCAAAACGTGCAGTTTGTTCTGCTGTTGACCATTCATCCCAAATACTCACTTTATTGTCTTTTAAATATTGAACATTGGTGTCGCCTTTTAAAAACCACAACAGTTCAATCACAATAGAACGGAAATGAACTTTTTTAGTGGTCAATAAAGGAAAACCTTTAGCGAGATCAAAGCGCATTTGATGACCAAATACAGAACGTGTTCCTGTGCCTGTACGGTCGCCCTTATCACCACCATTGTCGAGGATATGTTGTAAAAGGTCTAAATATTGACGCATAGAACTCTCGGCTAATGTTTATTCATGCTATTTCAGGGGGAGTTAAAATAGCGATGCAATAAAATAAAAATAGGAATCAGCTAATGATACAGATAAGCCGCCTACATGCAAATGGCTTTCAGCATGTAGGTGGCTTGAGCAGGCTAGATCGCTCAATTCTGAATGCTAATTTGTTTTAACGATTAATTAAGATAAAAAAACGATTAATTGTTTACCTTTTGCTACATACAAAAAATATTCAGTTCATATCTTTAAGTTTTAATTCAATGATTAATAATATTTTTTAAATAAATGTGGAGAGTTTTAGCTGATTTTTTAACCTTTTCTTACATTTTATAATATGAAAAAATGAATAAACATGGTTAACATGCCAGCTCCAAAATTTGTGTAAGCTCAATTTAGCTTAGGAAGGTGTCTGTAGAATGGTTTATGATCAAAGCGTCAACATGAGTGAAGTGCATGCTCCTGTCCAAGCCAATATTGTAATTCGTTCGCAGGCTGGTCAAACTCCCCCAAAGTCAATTGCAAAGCCGGAAAAGAATGTCTATAGCTTTAATGGTCAGCGTATTGATATCAATAAAATGACCAGTTTTTTGAAAGGTATTACCCGTCAAACCAGTACGCAAAAATGTGCACGTAGTGTGCGTTTAGCACTACAAGCGGCAGGTGCACGTTTCCAAAGTCATCCTGTTGCAGCTGCTGATTGGGGTTCGACTTTAACTAAGATTGGTTATCGCAAAATTAACTTGTCTTTTGATCAGCCGCAAAAAGGCGATATTTATATTATCGACCGTACTGCCAAAAACCGTTATGGCCATATTGCAGCTTATTCTGGTTCGGCTTGGGTGTCTGATTTTAAACAACGTAGCCATGCAGTGTATAAAAACCAAAACGTGAAATATGAATATTACCGTTTAGCGTTTTAATCGAAACGTCGGGCGCGATGGCTGTAAATGGACACCACAAACAAGCCAAGCACACTAAAGCCAATGGCTTGTAGCATCAGCGCCCAAAAATGTTGTGTGGGTAATAAAAACATGAGCATCAGCCAATAAACGAGTGGCAAAATAAAAAATAGGGCATCAAAGCCTGCGTTATAGCGTCCTTTTTGTTGAAGCGTTAACTTCAATTGTCTGAATAGATGCAGCAAGGCACCTAAGCCTAAACTCATTAAGCTCAACACAAGGCTCAGTTCAGCCACTTTAGCGCACATATAAATCACCAAACATACCGCGACACAAAGGCCTAGCTTGATCTGTCGATGACATTGATCCGAATACCAAAAATCGAGCATGTTTAATCCTGTGCTTTTAATAAAGAAAAAGGTGAAAACACACAAACTGCTAAAGCCATAAAGCCAATCCCTTGTGCACCTAAAATCAAAATATCGCCGTGTTTAAACTGCATAAAAATGAGGGCCATTAATAAGGCAATCGGAATCCAATGCAAGAGGCGCGCGAGTAAATCCGGTGTTTTGCTCAAGTGTATTTTGCAATAGCGACAAATTAAAAATACTAAGCCTGTGGCTACAAACAATAAAATTGCACTGAAGTCTAATGGGGCTAGCAGATACAATCCGGCAGTCACCAAGGCTAAAACAGCCAATAAAATAAATTTACGCCCAACAGGCACACGCGGATCAAACCAAAACTCAAGCATAACTGGCCTAAAGCAATAAACGGGAGTTTAATGTAGCAAATTGGCATAAAAAAGGTGAAGTCATTGCTTCACCTTTTAATCTTGAAGGGCTACTGGTTAGCTCGTTTTGGCCCCCAATCATAGACGTTGTTCTTATAGGCGTACCACATCATCCAAATTCCCACCAGAATCATAGGTAGGCTCAGGGCTTGGCCTTTACTCATCCAAGCAATAAATAATTGGCTGTTATCAGGTTCACGGAAGAATTCCATGATAAAGCGTGCTAAACCATACCCCATTAAAAATAACGCAGACACTGCCATACGCGGGCGCGGTTTAGAACTAAACCACCACAGTAAAATAAATAAAATTAAGCCTTCAGCCAGTGCTTGATAAAGCTGTGAGGGATGACGCACCAACTGTAAGGGATCTGTAGGGAATACCATACCTAAAGGAAAGTCTGGATTATTTACGGCACGGCCATAGAGTTCGCCACCAATAAAATTACCAATGCGGCCAAACATTAAACCTGTGGGTACACATGGAGCAATAAAGTCCAAGGTTTGAAACCACGACATCTTGTATTTTTTACACCACAGTAACATGGCCAAGACCACACCCAAGAAACCGCCGTGGAAGCTCATGCCACCGGTCCAAACTTGGAATAACCACAGTGGGTCTGCCAAAAACTGCTCAAAGCCGTAAAAAAACACGTAGCCGACACGACCACCGAGCACGACACCCAGTGCACCATAAAAAATTAAATCAGAGACCATATCTGCTGTCCAACCTTGACGTTGTTTAGCACGATAGGTCGCCAGCCCCCAAGCAAATAAGAACGCCAATAAATACATTAGTCCGTACCAATGTACTTGTAATGGCCCAATTGCGATGGCAACTGGGTCAATATTTGGATAGGTCAGCATGTAAATTCCTTGATATTGTTTTCGTTAGATTCTAGCCGAAAGTCTGGAAAAATGTTGTACATTCAATGTGTAAAGATTGGAGAGTATTGAATGTGTATCGTAGCTTTAGCATGGCAGGTGCTTGATGATACCCCCCTATGCCTGATTTCGAATCGTGATGAGTTTTATGCACGGCCAAGCCAAACTCTAAATAGCTGGCCAGATCAGGAGGTGATTGCCGGACGTGATCTACAACAAGGCGGTACTTGGATGGGGGTGAGCAAAACAGGCCGTTGGGCCGTACTGACCAATTTTAGAAATGCACATGATCAAAAAAGTTACCCGACTTCACGTGGGCATTTGGTCAATGATTTTTTAAATTCAGATTTAGCACCTATTCGTTTTGCTCAGCAGCTTGAAACTAAGCAATGTGATTATGCTGGCTTTAACTTGATCTGTGGTGATCAGCATCAGGCGGTGTATATGAGTAACCGTGGTGAAGCACCGCAAATTTTACCAAATGGTGTATATGTGGTCTCTAATGGTCTGATGTATGAACCTTGGGAAAAGACCCGTCATTTGCGTAAACGTTTTACCCAAGAGCTGTTACCGTTGTTACAACAGCAGCAAACAGGGATAGAGTCTGCGGTCTGGGATATTTTAGAAGATCAGCGCCAAGTGTTACCAGAATTACTGCCAGAAACGGGGTTGTCTTTGGAAATGGAAGTATTACTTTCATCCACTTTTATTCAAAGTCCAAACTACGGGACACGCTGTTCTAATTTTTTACGTTTAAAAGATCAGACTTGGCATTGGAGCGAGAAAACTCAACACGGTGACGGTATAGGGCACATCAAGAACATTCAACAAGCCTTAATATAAAAAAAGATCCCTCATGTTGAGGGATCTTTTTTAAGTGACTGACTAAGCTGGTTGTGCTGCAGCTTGAGGCTGTTCTAAGCCTTCACCTGCAATTAAACCACCGTCTTTACGGGTAATAACCACTGTTGCTGAACGTGGGCGTGTACCGCGACCACGACTTAAATTTAACTCAGCAGGGTGATTATTTGGCCACGTGCCGCCCGGATGTTGCACGTTAACAAAGATTGCTTTGTAGTCAGGCGTCATGGTCACACCTGTGATTTCACAGCCGCTTGGACCTGTTAAGAAGCGACGTAGTTTTGAGTCATCCAAAACTGCACCAGCTGGAGTTAATTGCGTATTATCACCTGATTTTGCTTGCGCAATTTGTCCATCCCCAACTTGACCTGGTAGGGCTGCTAGCATCATACAGTTGGTTTCATTGGTATAAGCGCCATCATCGGTTTGAATCCAAAGCACGCCGCGTGGGTCAAACCACATGCCATCTGGGCTTGAAAAGTCATTGGCATCCGTTAAACCTGATAAGTTGACATTGCTCAGTGAGTCAGCTTCAGCACCAAATAAGAAAATATCCCATACAAAGTTTAATGCTGTGGTTGTATCGCCATTTTCGCGTAAACGAATAATGTGACCGTTAATATTGCCGCGTAAAGAAGTTGAGCCACTGTCGTTGTCAAAATAGTTACGTGGGTTAGCAGCATCAGTACCATAGCTATGACCACGGCTACCGTTGTTGGTTAAGGTCACATAAACTTCACCATTTTTTGGATTGACTGCGACCCATTCAGGACGATCCATTTTGGTCGCGCCGACAGCATCACCTGCCAAACGTGAATTCACAAGTACATCGGCTTGGTCAGCAAAACGATATTTGTCATAGTTTGCAATCAGTGGGTTATTGATTGAAAGTTCAATCCACTCACCTGTAGCAGTTTGTGTCGCTTCATTGAAGTCAAATTTTGCGACATATAACTTACCATTATCCATGTATTTGTCACCTGCAGCATAGCCGCCGTTGACATCTTTAGCATCCCATTTTTGGTCTGAAACGAACTTGTAGATATATTCGCCTGTTGAGTCGTCACCCATATAAAATGCAAGGTTTTGACCAGAGATCGCACGGCTCGCACGGCAATCTTCATGTGCAAAACGACCGAGTGCAGTACGTTTTACAGGACGCTCATTGGCTGCAAATGGATCAATTTCTACAATCCAACCAAAAGTATTGGTCGAGTTACGGAAATCTTCTGCTGCCGTTAAATCAATTTCTTTACGTGTTAACCAACGGTCGTATTGGTATTCTTCATCGGCAACACGATTTTCAACGGTATGCCATGCATAGCTGCTTTTCGCTGGAATTTTGTAACGATTTAAAGAAACAATTTCCTGAGCGCTACGCTCGGTGTCTTCACGTGAGAAATATTGGTTAAAGTTCTCTTCTGTGGTGAGGTAGGTGCCCCACGGTGTATAGCCATTACCACAGTTGTTAATGGTACCTAAAGAGAAGTGACCTTCTGGACTTGTCGCGGTTTTAACTAAGTCACTGCCTTTTACCGGACCTGAAAAATCAATTGGTGTTGCAGCAGTGATACGACGGTTAAATGGTGAATTACGATTAATTTCAACAATTTGTGTCGTCGGATTTTTCACAACGTGTACGATCGATACACCATGTGCGTTAATTTCACGTATTGCTTCATCTTCACTACGGATCGCTTTACCTACTGTATTGTTTTCTGAGTGTAGGAAACGTGCGTTATTAATATATTCATGATTCATCACCAATAAACCTTCAGTCGATTCATTGGCATCATAACGGCTATTTTTCATGCCAAAGAAGGTCATGCCATCATGGCATTCACCTGAACGTTTGGTAAATGACGCACCAGATGGCACATTATTGTCATCCCATTCATCTAGGTTTGGCGCAATTGGATCACCCATAGCATACAGTACACGTGCTTCATAGCCTTCAGGTACGCTAAACGCATTTAGGGTGTTTTTATCTACCGCTTTAAAATTTAAGGATGATGGTAGCTTACTTTCATCAAATACAGAATCATCTACAATTGCCGATGAATCATTGTCATCGCTACAGCCTGTTAATGTGGTGGCTAAGGTAATAGCAACAGCACCACCTGCTGTTTTTGTGATGAGTTCACGGCGGCTCATACTTTTATTAAAGAGATCTAAAAATTCAGCGTTCCCCGAAGTGTTGCTGTCATAATCATCATTAAAAGGCATTTGTTCAGACATGTTATTTTCCTAGCGATTTAGTGCGTCGGTATTGGAATGGTTGAGCAACACCTTAAAGTGCTAATATGACAATCCGTTGAACAATGTATTGCAATCTGATGACATAAAAAAAGAGCAGACCAAGCTGCTCTCATTTAAGTTAAGTATTTATTTTTCTAGGAACTTACCTGCCATTAAGCCAAGCTCAAACAGCAGCCACATCGGTACGGCAAGCATAATCATAGACAGGGCGTCGGGCGGTGTGACGAACATGGCCACAAAGAAACATCCCACAATAATAAAGCGCCGATTAGCTGCCAACTGCTCTGTGGTCACCACCCCAATTAAAATCAGTACCAAAGTAATAATGGGAATTTCAAAGGTAAGACCAAAAACTAAAAACAGTTTTAAGCAGAAACTGAGGTAACTATTAATATCGGTCATTGGTGCTACAGTTTCAGGTGCAACACTCATAAAAAAATGTAAGATTGAAGGCAATGCAACAAAGTAAGCAAAAGCAATACCACTATAAAACAGCACAATACTACTGATCAGTAAAGGTAGAGCTAAGCGTTTTTCCTTGGCATACAGTGCAGGTCGTACAAAATCCCACAACTGATAGATGATAAATGGCATGGCCAACATCAATGCGACAAAAAAATTCAGCTTAAAGGGTGCCATAAAAGTTGCCGTCACATCGGTGGCAATCATCGATGAGGTGCTTGGCATTTGAGCACGTAATGGCTCAGACATAAACTGATAGGTTTCGTTGGCAAATGGCAATAAGCAGAAAAATAGCAGCAATAAAAGGCCAACAATTTTAAATAAATGCCGACGTAGCACAATGAGATGCTTGGTGATTGGCATCTCATGGAGTTGTTCAGCATCATCAAGCGGCTGTGAGTGTGTCGTCATACGGCCACCTTATAAACATTGTGTGCTTTTTTATATTGCATGGGTGCAGGCAGCATTGGCTCTTGACAAGGTACATAAGCCACTTGCTTTGATACCTGAGATGCTTGTTCTGGCTCAATCAGGTTAACTTTTTGTTGTTCGATCGTCTGCATTTGCGCTTGCATTTTGGCTTCAAGCTCTTGAATTTTTTGCATCTCTTGCTGCATTTGCTCACGCAATTCAGACAAGCGTAATTCACGATCAATGTCGGTTTGTACATTGCTAATTAAACGTTTAATTTTGGCGTAACTTTTACCGGCAAAGCGTGCAGCTTGTGGTAATTTATCTGGCCCTAGCACCAATAATGCAATGATGCCGAATAGCAGCAACTCCGCCATTCCAATATTGAGCATGACAAGACATCCAGATTAATGTTTATGGGTAGAATTTAAATTTTGAGTGTTGTGTTCTAAAGTGCGTGGTTCGTTCAGCTGAGTAGCTGTAGCCTCATCATCACGAATAGATTTTTTAAAGTCTTTGACTGCACCGCCCACATCTTTACCTAAGTTTTTAAGTTTTGATGTACCAAACAGCAGTAACACGACAATTGCAAAAATAAGGACATGCCAAATTGATAAGCCGGCCATAAGATTTCCCTCGAATTATTCTGTGCTTATCTCAACAGCTCTATATGACAACACGGTGACGTTTATATTGCAGTTTGAAGAAAATCCTGCAAAGTCAGCTTAAATGAGTGTGCTAGCATGAGCCATCGCTTGCTCTGAGCTGTTGTGTGATGGCGTTGATTGTTCCGATTTTTGCATTTTTAATGGGCTATTTGGCTGTAGAACAGCTTAAACCGCTGCGACCTTGGTTAGCCGCAAGTCTAGCGCGGGTGTTGATTCCTATACTGATTATTTACAACATGGTGTTTTATCAACAGGGGAGTATGTGGCTAGTTGGCTTAAGTTTTGTAAGCTCGATCATTTTCTTTCTTTTCTTTTATTTTACGCAAAAAGATAAATTACAGGCGCTGTGTTTAAGTTATTTAAATGGAGCGTGGTTAGGCCTGCCTTTCGCCTTAGCACTTTTTGGTAAAGAAGCCACCAACACCATTGTGGCGCTGTATATTGGCGGCTCGTTGTTTGGCAATATTTGCGCAGTGATGGCAGTCAGTAAAACTCAGCAAAGCCCAGCTTTTATCATGAAAAATGTGCTGCAATCCCCGCCAGTCATTGCCTTAAGCATTGCAGGGATTTTGTCTTTTTGGGATTTAAGCGCTTATCAACATACATTCGTAATTGATTTAGTCTATCAAGCCAATAAATTTTTGGTGACCTTTGCGGGTATGTGTGTGCTTGGTATGTGGCTGAGTAAGGTCAAAATTCAAATCAGTGATTTAGTTTTAAGTCTAGGTTTGATTTTAATACGCATGTTGCTTGCAGCTGTAATCTGTATAGCAGCCTATTTTATGTTACCGATTCCACATGTGGCTTTAACCTATGCGGTCATTTTTATGTTCTTTTGCCTACCGCCAGCGGCCAATATTGTGGCATTAGAAACCCATTATCAGGGTACAGGGCACTCAGCCAAATATATTGCCTCAGGCACGATTGCCAGTGCTTTCATTATTAGTCTTTACGGCATCGTGCTGCATAGTTTGAGTATTTTAGATTAAAGCTGCGCCCGAAGACGCAGCGCATGTCTTAATGGCTTAAAGATGCACGTAACAGTTGCATGGCTTGACCACGATGGCTGATTTTGTTCTTTTCATCTTTGCTCATTTCTGCACTCGAAATCCCCAATTCCGGCAACCAGAACAAGGGGTCATAACCAAAACCATTGTCACCACGCGCTTGTTCTAAAATTTCGCCGTGCCAAATGCCTTGGAAAATTTGCGGTAAAGGATCATCGGCATGTTCAACCAGAGCCAATACGCACACAAACATACCATTAATTGCTTGCCCATCTTGGCGTAATGGTTTTAAGTCGGCTAATAACTTGGCATTGTTGGCGGCATCATCACCGTGCTCACCGGCAAAACGCGCTGAATAAATACCAGGCGCACCGCCTAAAATGGGTACACACAAACCTGAATCATCGGCAATCGCAGGTTTACCTGAAATACGTGCGGCATGACGGGCTTTAATAATGGCATTTTCAACAAAGCTTAAGCCGTCTTCAATGGCATCTGCAATATTGAGTTGACCTTGTGGGATTACATCTACAGGCAAATTTAAATCGCTAAATATTTTTTCAAATTCAGCAATTTTACCTTTATTGTTACTGGCTAAAACCAATGTGCCTTGTGACAGCCATGCTTGATTGGACATGCTAAAACTCATGTTATAAAAATTTGCTTTAGTGTACCTGATTTTATCTAAGCAATAAAAAAGCACCCGAAGGTGCTTTTAGTTTATAAACCCTGAATCCAGCGGTCAGCACGGTCACGTGCTTGGCGGATTTGCTCTTGAGTTAAATTGGCTGCTAAAGCAGTTTTTTTGCCTTCAGATAAGCTAATCACTTTATTATCGAGCATGCCGTCACGGGTAGAGAGTTCATACCATTGATAAGCACCAATAAAGTTACGTTTTTTCTCATCCAGCATGGCAAGGTTAAAGCTGGCACGATTATCGCCACGGCTGGCGGCTTTTTCTAAATATTGACGCCCTAAAGCTTCATTTTTAGAGGTGCCTTTGCCATCAATCAGCATACGTCCGACATTGAGCTGAGCCGCTGTTAAACCCTGATCGGCAGCAAGTTTATACCAAGCAAAAGCTTGCTTTTCATCTTGCTTAACGTCTTTACCGTATTCATATTTGGTGCCTAAATAAAACTGAGCACCAGCTTGCCCTGATTTTGCGGCTTGACTTAAGCTCTGCACATCCATCACTGAATAACGTGCCGCTTGATTGGAAATGGAGTTGCTTGGTGAAACATAATCTGCATTGGCTTGCAGGCTAAACAGTCCCAAAAATAAACCACCAATTAATATTTTTTTCATAGAGCGCTCACCCGATAAATTGCGACTTCACCAAACAAGTTCGGGATATGTTTACTCAGCAAACTACCTTGCTGATCCCCATTTACGGCGAGTCGATTAATGATTCGAATATTATTTTCTTCGCATAATGCTTCAAAATCACGGAAAGTACACAAATGAATGTTGGGCGTGTTGTACCACATATACGGTAGCGCATCAGAAACAGGCATTTTACCTTTTAGTGCCAAGAAAGAACGGGTCTTCCAATGGGCAAAGTTAGGAAAAGTAATAATGGCTTGTTTACCCACACGTACCATATCGCGTAATAACACGTCTGGCGCATCCACTGCTTGTAATGCTTGAGCCATGACCACGTAGTCAAAAGATTGATCCGCGAAACGACTTAAGCCAAGATTTAGATCTTGTTGGATAATATTTAACCCGCGACTAATCGCAATTGCAATCTTTTCTTGGTCAATTTCCAGTCCATAAGCGCGGATATTGTGTTTTTTGCTCATATGTTCGAGCAATTCACCTTCACCACAACCCAAATCTAAAACGCGCGAACCCGGCTTAATCCACTTTTCGGCAAGTTGTTGATCAATACGCATTACACGCTCTCCTTGGTTGCTTGAAGATGTTCCTTGCCACCTAAGAAGGCACGTAACGATTTCACATATAAAGGAATAGGGAACAAGAATGAGTCATGCCCTTGTTCAGCATCAATGTCTAAATAGCTGACAGGTTTATTGTTACTAATTAATGCATCGACGATTTCTTGCGAGCGGGCAGGGGTAAAACGCCAATCCGTAGTGAAAGACACCAATAAGAACTGACATTTGGTTTGTGCCATGGCTTTGACTAAAGACTGCTCATATTCACGCGCAGGATCAAAGTAATCCAAAGCTTTCGTCATAATTAAATAGGTATTGGCATCAAAGTTACGGCTAAATTGCTCGCCTTGATAACGTAAATAGCTTTCGACTTGGAACTCAACATCAAAACCATACATAAATTTGCCAGACTTTAAGTCACGACCAAATTTTTGCTTCATGGCTTCTTCAGATAGATAAGTAATATGACCCACCATACGCGCTAAAATTAAGCCACGTTTTGGATAGCTATCATTCTCGAGATAACGACCATCATGAAAATCTGGATCGGATAAAATCGACTGACGCGCCACTTCGTTAAAGGCAATATTTTGTGCGGAAAGTTTAGGTGCGCTGGCAATAATCACGCATTTTTGCATACGCTCAGGATAATCGACTGTCCATTGCAGCGCTTGCATACCACCTAATGAACCACCAATTAAGGCGTACCATTTACTAATCCCTAAACGGTCTGACAACATGGCTTGGGTTTTGACCCAGTCACGTACCGTAACCAATGGGAAATCTGGACCATAAGGACGATTGTCATTTTCAGGGTTTGGCGAAGTTGGGCCAGTAGAACCATGACAACCGCCAATGTTGTTTAATGCCACAACAAAAAATTTATTGGTATCAATGGCTTTGTTTGGGCCAATACATGCATCCCACCAGCCCGGCTTTTTGTCATCTTCATGATGATAACCCGCAGCATGATGATGACCAGACAAAGCATGGCAGATCAAAATTGCATTGGAGTGATCGGCATTTAAAGTACCGTAAGTTTCAACCATTAAATCAAAACGTGGTAACACTCGACCACATTCGAGCTCTAACGGCTCTTCAAAGGAAAACTTTTGTGGGGTAACAATACCCACGGAGTCAGCTGGGAAAGACACGGGAATAATTCGCCTTAAATCTTTAGAGTAAACGCAGAAAAGGATACCACTGGGGTATCCTTGCATAAAGGGCTTTATTGTTGTGCGTTAAACTGCAGCAGCAACCACTTGCTCTGTGCTTAACACGCCTTGTTCAATTAAGCGGTTGGTGCAGGCAATAATTGCTTCAATTGAAGAAGTGACAATATTGTCATGTACACCCGCACCAAATGCCGATTTACCTGTACCTTGTACTTGTAGCTCAATCAACGCTAAGGCTTTCGCATGCGCACCGGCACTAATGCTACGCTCTTCGTAGTTTAAGACGTCAATTGGTAATTGAAGTGCATTTAAGATAGCCGAAATTGGACCATTGCCTTCACCACGAAGTTTTTGCACTTTACCATGCACCTCTACATCAAGCTCAATGACTTGCTTACCATTTTCATCAGATAACTTGTAGTTTTTGGTCGAGTAATGCGCATCTTTAGTTGCCACATAGGTCTTTTTAAACAAGTCCCAAATTTGTTGTGCGCTGACTTCAATGCCTTCGTCATCGGCAACTTGTTGCACCACTTGTGAGAATTCAATTTGTAAACGACGTGGCAAAGTCACGTTGTAATTTGATTCTAACAAGTAAGCAATACCACCTTTACCAGACTGTGAATTGACACGAATCACCGCGTCATAGTCACGCCCTAAATCTTTAGGGTCGATTGGTAAATATGGCATATCCCAAATTTCCTGATCTTTTTGGAACTCAAAGCCTTTTTTAATCGCATCTTGGTGTGAACCAGAGAAGGCTGTGAAGACCAAATCACCAGCATATGGGTGACGTGGGTGTACAGGTAAACCAGTACATTCTTCAACGGTGGCAATGATTTCATTAATATTTGAGAAATCAAGATTTGGTGCCACACCTTGGGTATACATGTTTAGCGCAATCGCTGCAACATCAACGTTACCAGTACGCTCACCGTTACCAAAGACACAACCTTCGACACGGTCAGCACCTGCCATAATCGCAAGCTCAGAAGCCGCAATACCACAGCCACGGTCGTTATGGCAGTGAACCGAAATGATCACGCCATCACGACGCTGTAAATTACGGTGCATCCATTCGACTTGGTCGGCATAAACGTTAGGCCCAGACACTTCCACAGTAGCTGGTAAGTTTAAAATGACTTTATTGTCAGGACTGGCTTCCCAGATTTCAGTTACAGCATCGCAGACGTCTTTAGCCACTTCTAATTCAGTGGCTGAGAAACATTCTGGTGAATATTGGAAAACAAACTCAGTTTCAGGTTGTTTAGCGGCATATTCTTTGACTTTCGTTGCAGCATTAATCGCAAGTTGCTTGGCACCCGCAATATCTACATTCAAAACTTTTTCACGGAAAGTCGGTGAGTTTGAATTATAAATATGTACGATGGCACGTTTGGCACCTTGCAATGATTCAAAAGTACGTTGAATTAAATGGTCACGAGCTTGGACTAAAACTTCAATATAAACGTCATCTGGAATATGACCTTCTTCAATTAATTTACGCGTGAAGTCAAAGTCAATTTGAGAAGCGGATGGAAAACCAATTTCAATATGTTTAAAGCCGATTTTTACCAACATCTGGAACATTTTGAATTTTTTCTCAATATCCATTGGCTCAAAAATCGCTTGGTTACCGTCACGTAGGTCGGTACTCATCCAAATTGGCGCTTTTGTAATTTCGTTATTTGGCCATTGACGGTCAGGTAGATCAACACGTTGATACATGCGACGGTATTTTTTACTTGGATCAGCCAACATCATGAGATAACTCCTTGTGTAAAAATCATTACACTGCTTAAAGTGCATTGACCATTACTATATAGATTGTGTCTATTAATCTGTTTTACAAGGTGGAGGTTTGAAGCGATTTCGTAAAAAATCTGAATAAATTTTACGACTTAACTTTACCTTTTTTTCTACCTTATAAATCTATAACTTAAAGTTTAATCCAGTTAAACCGAAAAGTTTTTGCTTTTTCTATGGATTTTAGTCGTATGGTAAAAAAGCTTTTCTGATAATAGTTAAATTTTGGTAAAAATTTTCATAGATCAAAATATTATCTGCGTTGATTTTCTTGATATGGCAATTTAGGCTAATTTTTATTAAACATTTTGCCATAACAGCGAACATTTTTGTCAATCTTTAAGTTGCATGATATGTCTGAATAGATGGCTAACTTAAACAGGGATTAAATCTCAGCCCATTTACGCATGAGGTTATGATAAAGATTGGTCAATTTCATGACCTCAGCATGTTGATCACCCAGTTCTAGACGTAGGCTTTGAATACTTTGATCCAAGTTAAACAGCATGTGGCGGTTTGCATCATCACGAATCATACTTTGTAGCCAAAAAAATGACGCTGTACGGCAACCTTGGGTCACTGGTGTAACTTCATGCAAACTGCTTGCTGGATACAAAATTAAATCACCCGCAGGGAGTTTGACCTCATGGTAGCCATAGCTGTCCTCAATCACCAAGTCACCCCCTTCATATTCATCTGGCTCACTTAAAAACAGCGTGCAAGATAAATCGGTGCGTAAGCGTTGTTGGCTGCCGCGAATACGGCGAATGGCATTATCAACATGAAAACCGAAGCTTTCATTGTTTTCATAGCGATTAAATAAGGGCGGAATAATATCCAGCGGCAGGGCAGCCGATAAAAATAAGGTATGCTGTCCAAGTGCTTCTAAAATAACCGTACTTAACTGCTGGGTGAGGGGATGATCTTCTGGAAGTTGTTGGTTGTGCTTAACAGTCGCTGACAAAGTGCCTGCAGTAACCTTGCCATTGACCCATGCAACTTTGTCCATTTCTTGACGGATAAATTGAACTTGTTGTTTGGTTAAAACGTTTGGAATATGGTGTAGCACAGTATTGTTCCACGCAGCATTGAATGTTTATGAATTACAAATCACATCGCTTCATAAAAGAGGCGATGTGATGGATCACATATTAATATTTAAAGTTTAATGATAATACTGCGTTACGACCTTCAGCTTCAGTGCTGTAATGTGGTGAGCTGAGTTTGGTGAAGTAACGTTTGTCCGATAAGTTGTTAAGATTTAACTGTAAATCGACATTTTGATTTACATTGTAGCGTGCCATGGCATCAAAACGTGTATAGGCTGGTGCCCAGCGGTAGTTGGTGTTATCGGCATAGACTTTGTCCATATAAGTTGCACCTGCACCTAGCGTGAACTGTGAAGTGAAGTCATAGGTAGTCCAAAGCGTTGCACTGTGTTTAGGAGTTGTTGGCGTTTGATTGCCGTTTACAGAACCAGTCGGTGAACCTGATACATAGCCGCCATCAATAATTTCCGCATCCAAATAGGTATAGCCCGCAGATACAGCCCAAGCATCAGTAATATTGCCATTGATACCAAGTTCCACACCATCAACACGTGTTTCACCAATGTTACGGCTAATACTTTCATCATCGCTTACACGGGTATTGGTTTTCTCTGTACGGAAGATTGCCGCTGTGAGGTTGGCACGACGATCAAATAGATCCCATTTGGTCCCCAGTTCCATAGTACGCACTTCTTCAGGCTTTAAGTTTTGTGCTGCAACAGAAATACTTTCTGAACCATCACCAAAATCACTGACTGGATTTGAGGCCGTCGCAAAGCTTGTGTAGATCGCAGCTTGTTCAACCGGCTTATAGGTTAAACCAATTTGATAGTTAATAAAGTCATCTTTATTGCTGACTTTGACTGGAGTAGACGACCCACGTTCAGTCACAGTACCGCGGGTGTCAAACTCATCCCAACGCACGCCTAAATCCAGTAACCATTGGGGGGTAATTTCAATATTATCCAGTAAGTAAACAGAGCTTGAATCGGTGTTGATATAGGTTGTTGCACGATTAGCTGTAATAATGTCGTTAAAGGCATCATGTGAATTTGGTGTATATAAGGAGATACACCAACCATTGGATGCAGCACTTAAGCCCAATTTACAAGCATTGGTGTCGATAGCTGAACCACTTGCTGAGCTGATGCTATAGTTACCTTTATCTGTTTCTTGTTTGCTGTATTCAGCACCCATATTGAAATTATGGCTGAATGTACCAGTCTTGAATTTACCTGTTAGTGCCAGTTGGTCGGTAAAGGTCGTGGTGTCAGTAATGCGTGAGTTAGCACGACGCCATACTTGACCATTCGCCACATTACCTTTTGAATCATCAGGCTGTGTCCAGATGTAATCATTTTTAGAACGGCTATATACCGCAGTATTGCTCAGCATGAACTGATCGTTGAGATCATGTTCAAGTTTTAAGCTACCAATATGGTTCTCTTGTTTTTGGAAATCACGCGCTAACCAACCGTAGTAAATCCCTTGTGGCACTGCTACAGGTTTACCATAGGTGCCATTTTTACCTGTAATTGGATTTTTAGTGTAATTAAAGGGCACACCAGAATCCGGCGTATCATCGGATTTCAAGTAGTAATAACTTAAAGTTGTACGTGTTGGGCTACCCAAACCAAGACTTATGCTTGGCGCAATACCTGCACGCTTATATTCGGCACCATTAGCTTGACCGGCTTTTTCATTTTGATGACCGAGTACAGCCACACGTGCTGCAATGCCATTGCCAAAATCTTTATTGGCATCCAATGTGACACGGGCATAGGCATCTGTACCACCAGCTACGGAACCTTCTAAATGATCGCCAGCTTTGGCAACTTTAGAGACCATGTTGATGCTACCACCTGTGGTGCCTGCACCGCCCAGTGCTGAAGCAGAACCTTTGGTGACTTCCACTTGCTCAACGGCAAACATGTCACGGTTTTGTGAGGTGGCACTGCGCACGCCATCGACATACATAGAGCTTTCAGAATTATAACCACGAATAAATGGACGGTCACCATTTGGATTGCCGCCTTCACCCGCACCTAATGTAATACCAGGTACAGTACGTAGCGCATCAGCAAGGGCAGTGATTTGCGTATCTTGCATGAGCTGTTTTGAGATCACTGCAACAGATTTAGGGGTGTCGAGTAGGGGAGCGACAAATTTAGAATTTTTAGATTGATCCACTTTGAAGCTTGCTTGAGATTCAGCCTCCGCTTGAGTGTGAATTGTATCTAGGGCGAGGTCTTCTGCCATGGTTGCGCTGGCCATAACAGAAAGCAGCGCCGATGAAACAATTTTCTTACGGTTTTTGATAAAGGCCATGTGTTACTCAGCAAAAGCAAATATTATGTTTGCGAATAATAATAATTCTTGTTATTTCTCACAGTAATCTAAAATTGGAAATGCCGATTCTCATATTAAGATAAAATGGCAAGTTAAATGTAATAATGTAACAAAATATAAATAAGTCTTTGTATTTAATAAAAATAGAAAAACCCTGCATGAGCAGGGTTTTTGATTGGGATTTTTAATCTAGTTGCTTTGTTGCTCAAAATTTTGTGATTTTGTAAACCTTAGAACTTAAATGTTGTACTTAATTGTACGCGACGACCTTCTTGAGTATTACTGTAACGGTTATAGTAGCTTGAACCTACTTTCTCATAATCGTTAAAGTCTTTATCTAAGACGTTGTACAGTGCTACACCAATGTCCCAATGGTCATTAACATTAAAATTAGAACCAATATGTAGTAGGGTATAGGCTTTATAGTCCCCTAAAGCATCATAGACCGCTTGGTTAGCTGCCGTGAGATTCTCATAGTTTGAGGTAAAACGTGCACGTTCACTACGGTATTCGCCACGCGCCCAAAGGTTAGCAAAGTCAGCCACCTGCCACTTTAACGATGCATTGGCAATATGTTCAGGTGTATCGTTTAATACTGGATTATTCAGTGCTTTATCTTTAATTTCGGTTTGTGTCCAAGTGTAATTAAGTCCTAACTTCCAATTTTCAGCAAAGTTCCAGTTGAGACCTGTTTCAACACCATAAACTTCAGCCTCCTCAGCATTAATTGGACGTGTTACATTCCATGAGTCAGCCTGACCATTATTTGGGTTGTAATCCATGATCCAAGGTGTGCCAATTGAGGCCATGAAGTCCTCACACTCTTGTTTATTGGTATTGGTATTACAACGTAAAGTCGCGTTACCTGTCATAATTTTGTCTTCAATTTGGCTAAAGAACGCTGTGACATTAAAGTCAAAATTATGGTTAGTGGTAAAGTAAGTACCGAGCTCTAAGTTTTTACTGGTTTCAGGTTTTAAGTCCGGATTACCAAAAGATGGTGAACGACCTTGGCTACCCACATTGACCACACCGTCAGTTAAACGTTCTAAACGAGGTGCTTTATAACCTTCGCTATAACCGCCTTTAAACGTCCAGTTATCGTTGGCATTCCAAACTAAATAAGCGCGAGGTGTCCAGAACTCTCCAAAGGTATCATGATCGTCATAACGTAAGCCTAGGGTAAGCGCTAAGTTATCATTAATTGCCCAAGTATCTTCTGCAAATAAGCCAAGTTGTTCAAAGCTCACTTCTTTTTTGACACGTAAACCGTCACGAATACTGGCATCCCACCATTGACCACCAATCGTGAGGTTGTGACCTGCAAGTGCTTGCGTGGTAAATTTCGTATCGAAGATGGTATCTTCACTTTCTAACAGACGTGGCGTAATCGCATCAGACATGCCTTGGGCACGTGCAGGAATAAGACGACCTAAAGTTTCAGTCTCGGTATTAATCAAACTTGATTCAAGTGTCCCTAAGCTATTGCGCCAAGTATGCGCCAAAATCATTTTTTCACGATTATATTCTTGTGCAGCTGCGTAGCCACCATTGGCACCTAGTGTACCCAACTGGCCTTTGCTGTTGTCGTACCATTGCTCTGTTTGTTCATATTCAACAGATAAATCATGGTCAACGTTAGGGGTATACGTTAAGCGAGCACCTAAAGTTTCTAGGTCAGACTTGGTAGGGTTCTGGCCTTGACTTAACTCGGTATTGCTATTTTCATCATCGCTACGTTTGACATCAGATTGTTGACGCTCTGCTTTGCGGGCACGTAATTGTAAGCCCAAGCGATCTTGAATCAGTGGGCCAGTAATATAGCCATCTACAGCATATTGATTACCAAAATCGGAGTAATTGGGTTGAATTGTGCCTTCTAAGCCAATTGAACCTGTCCATTCTGGTGAAACTTTTTTCGTAATAATGTTGACTACACCACCAATAGCATCTGAACCGTAAAGGGTAGACGCTGGACCACGAATCACTTCAATACGTTCAATGGCTGAAATAGGAGGAATAAAACTGTTATTAGACTCACCAAAACCATTTGGGGTGATGTCACCTGTACTATTTTGGCGACGTCCATCAATTAAAACTAAGGTATATTCTGCATCCATACCACGAATACGAATATTTAAGCCGCCTGTTTTCCCCGCTGAAGGGCTAATATCTACCCCTTCGACATCGACCAATGCATCTGCAATAGATGTAATACGCTTGTCTTCTAATTGTTTAGCAGTAATGACTGTAATCGAAGCTGGAGCGTCTTTAATTTTTTGTTCATACCCCGCAGCAGAGACCACAATGGTTTCGAGTTGTTGTGTTGTGGGCTGTACCGTATTGGCTACTACTGGTGTTGCTATAATCCCAAGAATCGCGAATGTAAGAGGGCGAAGATTGAAATGACGCATAGCTGAATTTCCGTATCTATTGAGTGCGTTCTAGAGCAGTTGCTCAAAATTAACCAAGATATTAGTGATAATATTTATCATTTGCAATCAAAATAGTACAAAAAATAAGGGTTCATCGCAGCAAAATGGCCTTGAAAATTAAGAATCCGCCTCAATTAAATAGAAAAATTGCCCCTGAAAAAATGCGGTTTTGTATATATTGAAATGTTGGCATATAATGTGGCACATTTTTTTTTAAACCCTTTCACTAAAATATCGAGGAAGCCATGCAAGTAACTTCTGAAGCGGTTTCGGGCGTTGCCCGTCGTTTAAATGTATCTGTACCGACGAGCCGTATTAACGAGCAGTTTGAAGCTCGCTTGAAACGCACTGCCAAAACTGTAAAGATCAACGGCTTCCGTCAAGGTAAAGTGCCTGTAAACGTTGTACGTCGTGAATATGGCGCGGGTATCTACCAAGAAGTTGTGAACGACATCATTCGTGAAACAGTTTTCGAAGCAATCCAACAAGAAAAAATCAATGCTGTTGGTATGCCAAACATTGAAAAAACTGAGATGAAAGACGACGCGCTTGTATACGAAGCGACTGTTGAAGTTTATCCAGAAGTTGACGTTAAGTTTGAAGGTTTAGAAGTTGAGCGTAAAGCTGCAACTGTAAACGACAAAGACGTTGATCAAATGATCGAAAACCTACAAAAGCAACGCGCAGGTTGGGCTGACACGAAAGGCATGGCGAAAAAAGACATGCAAGTGACTTTCGACTTTGAAGGTTCAATTGATGGCGAGAAGTTCGAAGGCGGTTCTGCTGAAGACTTTAAACTTGTATTAGGTTCAGGTCGTATGATCCCTGGCTTCGAAGATGGCATCATCGGTATGAAGAAAGGCGAAGAGAAAGTAATCGAAGTTACTTTCCCAGAAGATTACCAAGCTGCTAACCTTGCAGGTAAAGCTGCACAGTTCAAAATCACTGTGAAACAAGTTGAAAAACAAAAACTTCCAGAAATCGATGCTGAATTCTTAAAAGTATTTGGCGTTTCTGAAGAGGAAGGCGTTGAAAAACTTAAAGCTGACGTACGTAAAAACATGGAACGCGAAGTGACTAACGGTCTTCGTAACCAAGTAAAAGGCGCAACTTTTGATGCACTTGTAGCTGCGAACGAAATCGAAGTTCCAGAAGCAATGTTAACGCAAGAAATTGACCGTCAACGTCAACAAATGATCCAACAGTTTACTCAGCAGTTTGGTGCTCAAGGTGCGAAAGCATTTGATTCAAGCATGCTTCCTGATGAATTGTTCAAAGAGCAAGCTGAAAAAGCGGTTAAACTTGGCGTATTAGTGAGCAAAGTATTAGCGGACTCTAAATTAGAAGTTGATGCTGCTCGTGTAGATGCTTATATCGCTGACATGGCATCTTCTTACGAAGATCCAAACGAAGTGATCGAATACTTCAACAATGACAAACAACAACGTGCGCAAATCGAAGCTGTTGTTTTAGAAGACCAAGTTGTAGATTTCATTTTAGCTGCTGCTAAAGTAACTGAAACAACTGTAAGCTACGAAGACTTATTGAAAGAGCAACAAGCTCGTCAACAAGGCTAAGTTTTAAGCTTGTAAAAAAGGCGCTCATAGCGCCTTTTTTTTTGCAATTTGTGGTTTTGTCATCTTCACAAAACTTATGCAAAAAACAGTAATGATTTATTTGTGAATCTTTTGCAATTTAATGAATTATCCCTCATATTGTGACTATGAGTGCAGTAACAAAAAATTTTAGGAATAATTAAACTTATGTACGTTCCAACTATTGATAACGCCTTAGTCCCAATGGTGGTAGAACAGTCATCGCGTGGTGAACGTTCTTTTGATATTTATTCACGTTTATTGCGTGAGCGGGTTATTTTCTTAACAGGACAAGTAGAAGACAACATGGCCAACTTAATTGTGGCGCAAATGTTGTTTTTAGAAGCTGAAAACCCAGATAAAGATATTCATTTGTATATCAACTCTCCGGGTGGTTCAGTGACAGCTGGTATGGCAATTTACGATACCATGCAGTTTATTAAACCTGACGTTGTGACTTATTGTATGGGTCAAGCAGCCTCAATGGGCGCATTTTTACTTAATGCTGGTGCGAAAGGTAAACGTTACTGCTTAGAAAACGCGCGTGTCATGATTCACCAACCTTTGGGTGGTTTCCGTGGTCAAGCTTCGGATATCGAAATCCATGCACGCGAAATTTTATTTATTAAAGAACGCCTAAACCGTTTAATGGCTGAACACAGTGGTCAAGATTACGAGAAAGTAGCGCGTGATACTGATCGTGATAACTTTATGACTGCTCAGCAAGCGAAAGAATACGGCTTAGTGGACGAAGTGTTAAGCAAACGTCCATAAGTTCTTCCCTTTTAGATATTGGAGTGAATATGTCCGAACATCCTCAAGGACAAAAGCATTGTTCATTTTGCGGTAAAACGCAGTCTGAAGTCGGGAAACTGATTGCAGGCGAGGACGCGTACATCTGTAATGAATGTGTGGACGTATGCTTAGACCTCGTACAAACCAGCCAACAAGTTGACGCTGGTGATTGGGCAAGCAAACCATTACCAAAACCACATGAAATTCGCGCTGCGCTTGATCAATATGTGATTGGTCAAGATGTTGCCAAGAAAACCTTGTCGGTTGCGGTATATAACCACTACAAACGCTTAAAAGTGACCCATAACGGTCAGAAAAAAGATGATGCAGTGGAAATCGCAAAAAGTAACATTCTGCTTGTAGGTCCTACAGGTTCGGGTAAAACTTTATTGGCGCAAACCCTTGCACGTTTACTGGATGTGCCGTTTGCGATGGCGGATGCCACTACATTAACCGAAGCAGGTTATGTGGGTGAAGACGTTGAAAACATCGTGCAAAAGCTATTACAAAAAGCTGATTACGATGTCGAAAAAGCCCAAAAAGGCATTATCTATATCGACGAAATCGACAAGATCACTCGTAAATCAGAAAATCCATCGATTACGCGTGATGTGTCTGGCGAAGGCGTGCAACAAGCATTGTTAAAAATGATTGAAGGTACGGTTGCCTCAATTCCACCACAAGGTGGTCGTAAACATCCACAGCAAGAGTTTATTCAGGTCGATACCTCAAATATCTTATTTATTTGCGGTGGTGCCTTCTCTGGTCTTGAAAAAATTGTGCAACAACGTCAGGAAAAAGGTGGCATTGGTTTTACTGCAGAAGTGCGTAAAAAGGATGAAACCAAAAAACTTTCTGACTTGTTCCGTCAAGTTGAAGCAACCGACTTGGTTAAATTTGGCTTAATTCCAGAATTTATCGGTCGTTTGCCTGTTATTGCAACCTTAGAAGAGCTAGATGAAGATGCATTATTGCAAATTCTGACAGAGCCTAAAAATGCATTAACCCGTCAATATAAATATTTATTTGAGATGGAAGATGTAGACTTAGTTTTTGAAGAGTCAGCTTTGCGTGCGGTAGCCAAAAAAGCCTTAGACCGTAATACGGGTGCACGTGGTTTACGTTCAATTTTAGAAAATGTACTCCTTGAAACCATGTATGACTTACCGAGTCAAACTGATGTAGGCACAGTTGTCGTAAATGCTGCAGTGATTAACGAGGGCAGTAAGCCTGAGTTTAAAGCTGAGCGCCAAGCCACAACTGAAACTGCTGATGAAGCAAAAACGGACTTAAAATTAGTCAATAAAACCGCCTAATTTTAAAGTTTAAAAAAACGTGCCAATGGGCACGTTTTTTTATTTAGGCTGGTTCATCAATTTTTCTAGAGCTTTGTTTTGCATGACATCTCGACTATTATTTTTGACCTTATCTTCAACTGAAAATTCAACATTTTCGCTGCGAGCATTAACATTATATTTGTATAAAAAAGCGTTGCTTTCATCAATGGCGCGTACATCAACAAAAGGTGTGGTGTAGTTTTTTAAAGTTAAGGTGAGAGTAGTATTGGGTTTAATGACTTGATTTTCGGAAAGTAAATTGTCTTGCCATGTTCCACTATTACTTGCACTGACATAAATTGCCTGAAGATTTAACAAGGTCTGGTTATGAATTCGCAGCATTAAATCTGCGGCAAGCGTGGGTAGGGTATACAACAATGTACAGAGTAAAATGATAATTTTAGACATCTTACTGCGCCTTTTGATCCGATCCATGAGTAATCTATTTTATGGTTAAAAAAAATCCAATTCTATTTTTATCAGATAAAAGGCACAGTGCTTAACTAGCCAGACTTTTATTTTGAATTGGGAATAATTTTAGGGAGAGATGAATTTATAATGCGATCTTGCGCTTTAAAATAAACTCGGTCTGTTTGTGCATTTACTCGATAGCGATAGTAAAAATCTCCTTGTGCATCAATAGCGCGAATATCAAAGTAGGGGCTATCGTAATCGGTGAGAGTGAGGCTGAGCTGTCCATCATGTTCTAAAAATTCATTTTCATCGAGTAAATCCTCTTCCCAAGTTTGATCTTGTACATTACTAACATAAATATAATGCAAATCTTGCTGGGTTTGGTTGTGAATTTCCAAAATGTATTCTTTTGCCCACACACAACAGCTTATCGGTAATATAAGCAAAGCAATGATTAATTTTGCCATGGTTGAAGCGCCTCAATCCTTAAAGCGTTAGGATGAGTGTATGACGAAATCTCAACATGGATGGTTATATTTAAGTAAAAAAAAGCGCCTCTTTAGGCGCTTTTTTTACAGTCAATTATTGCGCAGCAGCATCAACCACTGGAATCTTACCAATTTTTGCTTGCCAGATTTTTGGTGCAGTGGCATGTACAGAAGTACCATTTACGTCAACTGCCACAGAAACAGGCATGTCTTTCACTACAAACTTGTAGATTGCTTCCATACCAAGATCAGCAAAGGCAACCACTTCCGCTTCACGGATTGCTTTCGATACTAAGTATGCCGCACCACCTACAGCCATGAGGTAAGTCGCTTTATTGTCTTTGATCGCTTCAACCGCAGCAGGACCACGATCCGCTTTACCGATCATACCGAACATGCCGGTTGCTTCTAAGACTTGACGGGTGAACTTATCCATACGTGTTGCAGTCGTTGGACCTGCAGGACCTACAACTTCGTCGCCTACAGGATCAACAGGACCTACGTAGTAGATGAACTTGCCTTTCAGATCAACTGGCAGTTCTTCACCATTGTTGAGCATGTCAACCATACGTTTGTGTGCAGCGTCACGACCTGTATAGATTGTACCGTTAAGCAGTAATGTATCACCTGGTTTCCAAGCGTTCATTTCTTCTTGGGTGATGTTGTCTAAGTCAACACGCTTAGATGTTGAAGAATCCCAAGTTACTTCTGGGTAGTCTTCAAGTTTAGGCGCGATGATGTTGGCAACACCAGTACCATCAAGCGTGAAGTGTGCATGACGTGTTGCAGCACAGTTTGGAATCATACCCACTGGTTTGCCCGCAGCGTGACATGGATAATCTTTGATTTTGATGTCTAGAACTGTGGTTAAACCACCAAGACCTTGCGCACCAATACCCAGTGCGTTTACTTTTTCGAAGAGTTCGATACGAAGTTCTTCAAGTTTAGACTGTGGACCACGACGAAGAAGTTCGTCCATGTTGATCTCTTCCATGAGTGCTTCTTTGGCAAGCATCATGGCTTTTTCAGCAGTACCACCGATCCCGATACCGAGCATACCTGGTGGACACCAGCCTGCACCCATGGTTGGTACAGTTTTGAGTACCCAATCTACTATTGAGTCAGATGGGTTTAGCATCGCAAGTTTAGATTTGTTTTCTGAACCGCCACCTTTTGCTGCAACAGTGATATCTACTTTGTTACCTGGAACAAGTTTGTGGTAGATCACAGCAGGGGTATTATCTTTGGTATTTTTACGACCAAAAGCAGGATCAGCAAGAACAGATGCACGAAGAACGTTTGAGTTTTCTAAGTAACCTTGGCGTACACCTTCGTTAATCGCATCGTCTAGGCTCATGGTTAAATCAAATTTAACATCCATACCCACTTCAACGAATACGTTGACGATACCAGTATCTTGGCAGATTGGGCGGTGGCCTTCTGCACACATACGAGAGTTAATTAAGATTTGTGCAATTGCATCTTTAGCAGCTTTGTTTTCTTCACGGTCATACGCACGGCTCATCGCTTGGATGAAGTCTTGTGGATGGTAGTAAGAAATAAACTGAAGCGCATCTTTAACCGATGTGATCAAGTCATCTTGCTTGATAATAGTTGTCATATCAAATATCTCTTGAGCGGGCTGTTAGCTAGCGGGCTAAATTATAAGACAAAAAATTGCTGCTGTGGGTGTTTTGGGCGAAAGTTTAATAGCTAGCCCTATAGAGATGAAATTACAAAAAAAATGTCATATTAAGTTCAAAAAAATGTCATAAAAATATAAAGTAAAATCTGAAATTTATAGTAAGTATTTGAATTATATTAACTTAGATTAAATTTGGGTTTGTGTTTCATTGTCATATAACTGTCATAAAACTTTTGGATAATGGCAGCCATTCAAGTTAAGGTGTTTCTTTCATGACAGTTACAAGTATTCTTATGGTTGTTGGTTTTAGTGTTTATATCGCAGCAACGTGGATGTACGGTCAAAAAGAAGATCAAGCTTAAGCTTTATCTTCTTTTTTTAATTTGATAATAATAAAAATCGTCACAATCTTTTCTGTTTAGTTCTCGTTTTCTGTCTCTATTTCGCGTTATGCTGCTATTGAACACCTCATTTTTAAAGGTGATGCTATGCGTAAAATAATCTCTATTTTTATCTTCATATTGTGGCTTAACCCAAGCTATGCCGAGCAAACTCAAGACCAAACCAAAGAACAAGCAGTAGCGCCAAAACCTACGATAAAAGAGCAACCGCATCCAACGCCTATTCATCCTTGTGCACCGCTTGAGCAGTGTATGCCACCGAGTTACTAATTTAACGATGAAGTACACGCTACGATAGATAATTGTTGTTTTGATTAAGTTATTTGCTAATAATCTGAGATTTTATGACTTGATGAAATAAAACGATGACGACATTTAAAAAAGTACAATTTATTCCTTGGTTACCAGAATTTGAATTGGGGAATGGCTATGATATTTTAAAGCAAGATCAAGCTGCATCTGCACTGTGTGAAGGTTATGAAAATTTAATTGAGAGAGTAGAGTGGCGTGCTGATTTACCTGCGAAACTTACGATTGATTATGACTATGTAAGTAGTATTGAAGAACTAGAAGATTTTTTTAGTGCTGAAATCTCTGCTCAAGCCAATGTTTATGGTGTTTCTGTAGGTGCAGAAGCCTCTGTGGCGAAAAAGGTATCTGTAAAAAAGAATACCGTAAGTGCGATTGTAAAAATTCATAAGGTTTGGCCGCAACCTGAACGTTTAAAAGGCGAAAAATTTAACTCAGAAACCCTGTTAGATCCTAATTTCACTGAAAGCTATGGCGATTACTACATTCATGGTCATAACTACTCAGCGACAGCTTATTTTATTTATACCATTGAGCATGAAGATAAAGATTCAGCTTTAGAAGCTGCTATAGGCTTAAATTTAGAAAGCAAATTTTCAGGGGCAGGTGGTAGCTTAAATATAGAAGCAAAAACCAGTGAAAAGGAAAGTAAGCAAAAAGTTAAAGTAAATATTATTTGTGAGGGAGTTGGCGATTTAAAAGATTTTGATTTAACAGATCCAACAAAAAATATTAGTGGTTTTTTATCTAGCCTAAGCCCACTATACGCACAAGCTGAACTTAAACATTACAGCATGTTAAATCCAAAAGTTGCGATGCCTGAGATTGATCTACACCTTGTCGATGAAATTCGCGATCTCAACATTAAGCTGAGTGCATTAAAGGCAACCATTATTAATTTGTTACAATTGAGTATAGCGAAGTCTGAAAAAGATCAACTGAAATTAATTAATAAGGTGATTAGCAATACGCAACGGGAGTTAAATAACAATATTAATTTAATCTTACGTCGAACAATTTCATTGGAAATTTATAACGATAAGCTCAATAGCCAACTCGAACTTGTTGCACCGATTCGTGCCGCCTTGATTAGTGCACATGAAGATGAATTAAAAAATGTAATTGAACAAAAAGCCCAGCAGCTTGCACAAAAACAATTAGAAGATAAGCAAAAAGCTGAGTTAGAGCAGAAAAAAGCAGTATTGGCAAAAATTCTGGCTTTAAAGGAGAGTCTACCTACAGGTAAAGAGGCTTGGAAAGAAGTAGGTAAAGGTGAAAGTTGTCGTATTATTTATGGTGCAGAAGCGATTCGCTTAGCCAGAGATGCTGGTATTACAACAGATGTATTAGTAGAAAATAAAAAGTCGAGCAGTTCTTTTGCGTCTTATACTCAAGATAATTTTGAATTTCGTTTAAAAGATATGTTTGATGAATACATTCTTTTGGGCTTCGAATTGAAATCAAACTGGACAGATGGTACTGGTGGATCTTGGAAAAATAGTGGTGATGAAAAAATCATTGGTCGGAATACCAAAGGTAAAATCTCAATTTCTAGTTTACTGAGCCGAGGTTTTGATTGGTCGATTACTTGGTACTATATTCCAAGCTACGAATGTAAAAAATTGAACTAAACTAAAAAAAACCATCCTATACGAATATAGGATGGTTGCGCGGAGAACAGGGTAAAGCCGAAGCTTTGATTAAACCGCAGCTAAAGCATCAACTGTGGCAGCGGCTTGTTGTTCGGCTTGAATGGCAGTTAGTGCAATGGTAAACACAATATCATCGACCAAGGCACCACGCGATAAATCATTTACTGGTTTATTTAAACCTTGCAGCATTGGACCAACACTCACCACATTGGCAGAGCGTTGTACTGCTTTATAGGTGGTATTACCAGTGTTTAAGTCTGGGAAAATAAACACATTAGCACGACCCGCAACATCTGAATTTGGTGCTTTAGAACGACCTACGCTTTCAACAGAAGCTGCGTCATATTGTAATGGGCCATCAATAAGTAAATCAGGACGACGCTCTTTGGCAATACGGGTCGCTTCTGCCACTTTCTCTACATCGGCCCCTGCGCCTGAAGTACCTGTAGAATAGGAAATCATGGCAATACGCGGGTCAATACCAAAGGCTTTGGCTGAATCTGCTGATTGAATTGCGATTTCTGCCAATTGTTCGGCATTTGGATCTGGATTAATTGCACAGTCGCCATAGACATACACTTCATCTGGCAGCAGCATAAAGAACACGGATGATACCAATGAATAATCAGGTGCTGTTTTAATCAGTTGAAAGGCAGGGCGAACCGTATTAGCAGTGGTATGTACCGCGCCTGAAACTAAACCATCCACATGATTGAGCGCGAGCATCATGGTGCCCAGTACCACAGTATCTTGTAGTTGCTCATCAGCCTGCAAAGCATCGAGTTTGCCTTTACGTAAGCTCACCATTGGCTCGACATAGTCTGCACGAATTGTATCTGGGTCGATAATTTCTAAACCGACAGGCAATTCAACACCGCGGGCTTTGGCCACTTCAGCAACAGCTTCAGGTTTAGCCAGTAATACACATTGGGCAATGCCACGTGCTTGACAAATAGCAGCGGCTTCGATGGTACGTGGCTCATCGCCTTCAGGCAGCACAATACGTTTTTTGGCATGAATGGATTTTTGCACCAATTCATGACGGAAAGCCGATGGAGACAAACGCGGTTTTTGCGTATTACTGACTAACTGGTTAATCCATTCTGGATCTAAATGACTGCCGACAAAATGTGTCACTTGCTCGGCACGACTCGTATCATCTTGTGGAATTTCATTACAGAAACTACGGATTTTTTGTACAGTTTCAAAGGCAGTTAAATCTGTGTGCAAAATAGCTAAGTCTGATTTATGGCTTTGGCAGAAGTTTAAGATCGCGGTGCTTGGTGCTTGTTGTTCTGTTAAGACTACGCCTGCTAAAGGTGTACCGTTTTGATTGGCCAATTGGGCAGCAAGTAGGGCATCGACACGGTCTGCCGCGCTAATGATCAGCTCACCTGCGACAAATTTTTGTAGCTCATTGCCAATATTGCCGCTAATCAGACTGCTATTTAGCACGCGGCGCTGTACTTCGCCTTGATTGAGCCAAGTGGCTTGAATATGCTGGGCTAAATCAGAAATACGCGGCACGCTTAAAGTGTTGCTAAAAGGCACCAAACCAATAATCGGTAGCGTTTTGTTGCCAATATGCGCGTGACTGCGTTGTAGGGCTTGGGCAAAATGAGCAGTTTCAGCCACTAAGCGTAAGCTTGGATCTAAAGTCACAGGAATATGCGCATCATTTAAACCTTTAGTACGCATAAACAGTACGCCAGCGGCACGATCTAAAGCAAAATGACGTAACTGACTTTGTACTTGATCAGCAGTATGTTTGGCATCGTTTAAGTCTGCATTGGAGACAATCACAACTTTGGCATCTAAAGCTTGGGCCAATTGTGCATTGAGCTGACTGGCAAAACTATCACGCCCATTAGGCACAAGACCTTCAGCAATAATGATGTCATGTTTTTTGCTGATTTCACGCTGTAAACGTACCGCATCTTCAAGCAGCTCATCAGTTTGACCTGAGGCTAAACGCGAGGTAAGCGCTGCATAAGAAATCGGTTCTACAGTCTCGCTTTGGCTAATATGACGATAAAGCGCGGTGCTGCTGTCGTTTGAGGCATTGGCATCTTGTGAAAAGGCTTTTAAAAATCCTGCTTTAATGCCTTGGCATTCTAAAGCATAAACAAGACCTAAACAGGCTGAGGTTAAGCCTACGCCTTCTGCGGTTGGAACCAGTAAAATCGTTTTCATCTTTATATCTATCAATTTTAAGTGATGGCCAGATGGAGTAGGGCTTAAGCCACTACTGCATCTTGTTCAATCTTTTTTGTTGTGGTCAACTCAGTAACAACATGCTCAGTTTCTTTGGCAATGCGACCCTCTTCATCGGTTGGTACTACCCAAATTTGTGGGCCTGTACCCGCATCAATACGACCTTCAGTACCACGTTTTAAGTTGTTGTTGGCATCTACGCTTAAGTTAAAACCAAAGTGTGGTAGGTAGCCTAAAGTTTTTTCGCGGATATAAGCTGAGTTTTCACCAATCCCACCCGTAAAGAACAGCCCATCGACGCGTGGTAAACCACAGCTTAAAGCAGCTAAAGATTTAGCGAGGCGGTAGCAGAACACTTCAATGGCTAAAGTGGCATCTTCATTGCCTTGCTCAGAAGCTTCAATCAGTGTACGCATGTCATTGGATAAATTAGACAAACCTAATAAGCCTGATTGGCTATTGAGCATTTTGTCAATTTTATAGATATCCCAACCTAAGTTGGCTTCTAAGAAACGGTGTAAACTTGGGTCTACATCACCACTACGTGTACCCATGACTAAACCTTCAAGTGGGGTTAAGCCCATAGAGGTATCTACTGATTGACCGTTCCAAATTGCACAGGTTGAGCTACCATTGCCTAAATGTGCTGTTAACCAACCACCTTGTTTAAAACTACCTGCCAGTTCTGAACCGCGATCTGATACATAGGCATGGCTGGTACCATGGAAGCCATAACGACGCACGTTATGTTCGGTGTATAAGAATTTAGGAACCGCATAGCGATAGGCATGTGCTGGCATGGTTTGGTGGAAAGCGGTATCAAATACCGCTACTTGTGGTAAATCTGGGAATAAACGTTTGGTCGCTTCAATCCCAACTAAATGCGCAGGATTGTGTAATGGCGCAAGTGGTGTTGCTTGACGAATTTTGTCGATGATGTCATCGGTAATTAGTTCAGCTTGAGTGAGTGTGCCACCGTGAACAATACGGTGACCAATGGCATCTGGTTTATGATTAGCAAGACGCGATAAACCCACTTCTAAGGCTTCTTTATGGTCAGCATTTGGAATTTTGATGTCAACAGGTTCATTCCCTAAAGTCACACCTTTAATACGCGCTTCAGGCGTACCTAAGTTTTCAGCAAGGCCATGAATTCGGAAATTTTGATCTTTAAGCAATAAAGCAAATTTAATGGAAGAAGATCCGCAATTGATAATAAGAATTGAGTTAGGCATGGCGTATTCCTTGACTTGCGATTTTAGTATTAGCTTGTTGTCATCCTCATGATCAAAAATGCTGATTTCTTGATCATGTTGCTAGTTGTATCACGCTTGTTTTTAGACTCATAGATAGACTTTAGGTGATTAGACTTAAGGCTTATCGACGCCATGCTTAATCATAATTAATATTTATTAGTTAAAAGTTTTCATTTTCTCAGGAAATGAAGATACAGCCCTTAGGCGTATTTTGTATGTAAAATAGACAGAATGCGTCATTTTTTTGCTAAATTTTCATTTTTAGCCGCTTCATTACGTCTAATCAAAACATAAGCCAATAGCGTGACCATAAAAAATACCAACATCATCCATGCTAAACCTTGTAAGGTCTCGACAATGGTACGATAAATTTCTAGTACCCATCTTTCTTGCGTCAAACTGATGATGGTGGCTTGTTTTTGATCAACATCGTAATGCATAGGTGTAATATATTTTTCCATATCATAGATACGAATTCCTGAGGATGTACCCACCACAAGACCCGCAAAGAAGGTGTATTTACCCCATGCTGTGTAAATAGGGTCTTGGATAATGCGCGCTAAGATGGATTCAATTGAACTTTTAAAGAGTCGCATGATGCTATAAGACAAACCAAGCGCCAATACAAAGGTCACAATCACTAAACTGTAAAACATGCTGCTGATCCTGTACTTTTTTATGGTTATGCCATGAAAGTGAAGTTATGACTGTTGAACAGAAGTAAAAAAGCCCGCAATTGCGGGCTTTTTCTTAAAGATGGATTACTGACGAATTTGTCCGTCACCAAACACCACCCATTTTTGTGATGTTAAACCTTCAAGACCCACTGGGCCACGGGCATGAATTTTATCGGTTGAAATACCAATTTCAGCACCTAAACCATATTCAAAACCATCGGCAAAACGTGTTGATGCGTTAATCATCACTGAGCTTGAATCAACACGCGCTAAGAATTGACGTGCAAGGCTAAAGTTTTCCGTAATAATTGAATCGGTATGATGTGAGCCATATTGATTAATATGCTCAATCGCTTCATCCATACCTGATACCACTTTTACCGCTAAAATTGGCCCAAGATATTCTTCATACCAATCTTCTTCTGTTGCAGCAATAACGCTGTCACCTAAAATACGACGTGTGATCGGGCAACCGCGGAGTTCAACTTGTTTCTCGGCATAGAGTTCGGCAATCCGTGGCAAGAATTCTTCGGCAACTTTTTCATCGACCAATAAACTTTCCATGGCATTGCATACGCCATAACGATGGGTTTTGGCATTTAAAGCAATCGGCAGGGCTTTTTGTAAATCGGCTTGTGCTTCTACAAATACATGGCAATTACCATCTAAATGTTTGATAACTGGAATACGGGCTTCTTCAGTAATACGTTCGATTAAGCCCTTACCACCACGTGGCACGATCACATCGACATATTCATTCATGGTAATAAGCTGACCGACCGCAGCACGGTCAGTGGTGTTAATCACCTGTACCGCATGTTCAGGTAGACCTGCTGCTTTTAAGCCGTGTTGTACCGCACTGGCAATGGCTTGGTTGGATTCAAGTGCTTCTGAACCACCGCGTAAAATAATGGCGTTACCTGATTTTAACGCTAAAGATGCAGCTTCTAGGGTCACGTTGGGACGTGACTCATAGATCATGCCCACAACACCTAAAGGTACGCGCATTTTACCAAGTTGAATGCCTGAAGGGCGGAAGGCTAAATCGGTAATTTCGCCAATGGGGTCGGTTAAGCTAATGACATCTTTTAAACCCTGCAACATACCGTCAAAGCGTGCGGGGGTAAGTTCTAAACGATCAAGTAGCGCGCTATCTAAGTTATTGTTATGCGCTTTGGTCATATCAATGTGGTTGGCTGCTAAAATTGCGGCTTCATTGTTTTTGAGAGCCGTATAAATTGCAGATAACGCAGCGTTTTTGCTTTGGGTAGACGCACTCGCTAACATGCGTGATGCTTGGCGTGCTTGTTGTCCTACCGTTTGCATATAATGTTCAATAGAATCTTGCATAGCGGTTTGATCAGTTAAAAAATACCCATTGATAGTAGCAGGTCTAGGGATTGAGATTGAAGTATTTCGTGAAAAATTATTGCGATACATTTACTTATAAAAAAAGGAATAGCATAGCTATTCCTTTTAAGATTACACTGCTGCGTTTTTAAAGGTCGTGATGCGATCATGTACTTCACGCCATGTTGTACCTAAATCGAGTTCTGTATCAATACTAAGCTTTGGAATATCACCACGCATACGTTCTAAACGCGCTTGGTTTGGCAGGGCTAAGTGTTCAATCCCTTGTAATGCAAGCAATTGTGCAGCACGGTCATTACAGACTAAGCCCATGTCACAACCGGCTTTGAGTGCCGCTTGAATACGCGCATCAGCACCGCCAGCCACACATGCCGCTTGCATGCTTAAGTCATCTGAGAACAGTACCCCATCAAATTGCAGCTTTTCACGCAAGATACGTTGTAACCAAAATTCTGAAAAACCAGCTGGATTAGCATCGACTTTTGGATAAATTACATGTGCAGGCATTAATGCATCGAGTTGATCTTGTAACTGCACAAAAGTTTGCATATCGTGTGCTTCAATTTCGGCAAAACTACGTTCATCAATCGCGGCAGCGACATGAGAATCGGCTTTGACTGAGCCGTGACCGGGGAAGTGTTTACCTGTGCTGGCCATGCCTGCACGGCGCATTCCGCTTAAAAAGGCTTTGGCAAGGGCAATAATATCTTGTGGATTCTTGGCAAAGGCACGATCACCAATCACATCACTAATGTCGTTAATGTCTAAGACTGGCGCAAAGCTAAAGTCGATACCAACAGCCAAGACTTCAGTCGCCATCAGCCAGCCACACTCTTCACATAAGCTTAAAGCGCGCTCTGGCTCGGTTTGATACAGTTCGCCAAAACGACCCATGGCAGGTAATAAAGTAAAACCACTTTTAAGACGTTGCACGCGACCGCCTTCTTGATCGACGGCAATTAAAATATCAGGACGAATTTGGCGCATATGATCAGTCAAAGCACGTACTTGGGCTGGTGATTCAATATTGCGTCCAAATAAAATCATGCCACCCACTTGTGGGTGTTGTAACAGTTCAATATCTTCTGTATTTAATGTTGTGCCTGCAATATCAAGCATCAAGGCGCCGATCATAGCGATGTCCGTGTTAGAATTTTCAAATAAATAGAACTGCATTGTGCAATGATTTGCTACAGTTTGTCAGCACAGATTATGATAAAACTACACGATAAACACAGATTGAATCTCGTAGCATATGTTGCATTCGTTTGCAGTCATGCCTGATCCAAAAGAAGGAAAACTTTATAAATTATGAAACTTCAAACCATCGCGTGTGCAGTTGCCGTTGCAACTGGTGGATTCTTCTTCACTCATGTGGTCAGTGAAGCGCTTGCAGCCAATGAAACGAGTGTGAGCCAAGCGGCAAACCAAATTCAGCCTACCCAAGAACAAGCTTTAGTGACGCGTCAATTGGCAACATTGGTCGATCGTCAACATTATTTAAACCAGCGCTTAGATGCGGATACGTCTAAGCGTATTTTTGACTTTTATATCGACAGCTTAGATGCCGATCACTCCTTATTTTTAAAAGATGAAGTGGCAGCATATAAGCAAAAATATGCGGCCAATTTAGGCGCTGCTTTGAAAGCAGGTGATTTAAGCGGGCCTTACGAAATTCATGCGCTGTATCGCGAACGTTTAACTGAGTTTTATCAGTTTATGTTGGCAGAACTCAAAAAACCGCAAAACTTAAAACAAAAAGGCGTGTTTATTGATACCGACCGTGAAAAAGCGCCGTTCTTTAACAGCAAAGCTGAGCAACAAGCTTACTGGCGTAAAATGTTGGTCTCTCAGCTGATTAACTTAACTTTAAGCCGTGAAGAAGAACAAGCCAAACAAAAGGCTTTAAAAGAAAATCCAAGTTTAGCCAATGGACAAGATCTGTCTGGCCCTGAAGATTTAAGCCCAGAGCAGACCTTAACCAAGCGTTATACTCGTCAGTTAGAGCGGGTCAGTCGTCTCAAAAGCGATGATGTGTTAGATAAAGCCCTCAATGCCATGACCTTGACTTATGATCCACATAGTAACTATTTCCCACCGCTAGATGCCATTGAGCTAAATCGTCAAACCTCTTTACAGTTAGAGGGGATTGGGGTCTCGATCCGTCCAGATCGTAGTAACGAAGATTACACCAAGATTGAAACCATTGTAGAAGGTGGACCTGCGAGTAAATCAGGTCAGGTCAAATCGGGTGATCGGATTATTGGGGTTGGCCAAGAAGGCGAAAAAATTATTGATGTGATTGGTTGGCCAAGTAAAGAAGTCGTGGGCTTAATTCGTGGTAAACGTGGTACCAAAGTCAATTTACGTTTATTAGGGCCAGGGGCTTCTTTAAGTCAAGCACGTGTGGTGACTTTAACCCGTGATGTGATTCAAGAGGAAGATGCAGGGGTACGTAGTCGTACGGTACAAATTAGCCGTGATGGCAAGCAACATACTTTTGGCGTCATTGAGATTCCATCATTTTACTTAAACTATCGTGCGCGCCGTGCCGGTGATCAATATCGCTCAGTTTCTGAAGATACCAACAATGCTTTAAAGGCACTGGCGGCTCAAAACGTGGCCGGTATTATTATTGACTTACGTAATAACCCCGGTGGTTCACTCGAAGAAGTAGCACGTATGCTAGGGCAAGTGATTAAATCGGGTCCGGTGGTACAAATCCGTGATGGCAATGGCAATGTCAGTGTCTTTGAAGACAATGATGGCGGGCGACAAACCTATGCAGGTCCACTTGCGGTGATGATTAACTTAGCTTCAGCATCGGCCAGTGAAATTTACTCAGCTGCGATTCAAGATTATGAACGTGGTATTGTGATTGGTAGTCCAACCACAGGTAAAGGTACGGCACAAGTCCAACTGGATAGTTTGGCCTATGGTCAAGCCACGCTTACCCAGCGTAAGTTCTACCGTATTACTGGGGGAAGTACCCAAAATAAAGGCGTGATTCCAGACATTAAATTAGTTGATATTTACAATGAAGAGTTTGGTGAACGTAAGGCCAAAAATGCACTTGAGTGGGATACCATTGCCACTGCGCCATTTAAACGTGAAGGGTCGGTGCAGCCTTATGTTGCACAGCTGGCGAAAAGCTCACAAGTACGTGTGAACCTTGATCCACAGTTTAAATATCTAGAGCAGCGTAAAGCTTTGGCCAAAAAAGCTGAAGAGAAAAAACGTGTGGTGCTCGATTTAGATCAACGCCGTGCTGAACTGCTTGATTTAGAGCAAAAAACACTGGCGGCTGAGAATGCTCGCCGTAGTGCTACAGGGCAAAAACCTTATAGCAATTGGGAGAGTTATCAAGCCTCAATTGAAGCTTTAGCAGAAGCACGTGCCAAAATGAAAGTTGCACAGCGTCCAGCTCTGCCTGAAGAAGAGGTCTTTGTAATTGAGTCAGCACATGTACTGTTGGACTATGCTGCATTGCAGAAAAAAACACCTGCTAAAAACTAATCTTTAATTACGTATTCTAAAAAAGTCGAGTTTGCTCGGCTTTTTTTGATTTTAAGCAATAAATTGGAGTAAAAACTCTAATAATGCCTAAAAAAGCGGCAAATCCGTGCCCTCAATAATCGCTTGCTACTTGACCTCAATGCCGAAGTGTTAGATTCTTGACGCACTTATTTGTCTAACAAAAAACTTGTAGTATGCGTCTACATTTGGGGAAGTTTTTCGTGCAGTGTTTTGACTGCAGCCTAGACAAATCAAGCCTATGGAAATAAATGATGGTACATGTCCATTACAACCTAAGTCTGGTGACAGGCTCAGCGATTGTGGCTTTAGTGGTGTGTTATTTTGCCATTTCAATTGAACAGTTGCTTTTTAAAGGCTTACGTAAAGAGCTACAAAAAATTGTTTTGCTCGTGAGCGGTGCAATCTTAGGTGCAGCCATTTGGTGTATGCATTTTATGGGTATGCTTGCCTGTAATTTTCCTGCGCCGTATACGATCGATTATTTATTCACCATCGCTTCATATGTCATTGCATTTTTTGCTTCTACCCTTGCCATTTGGCTGAATACGCGAGAAAAATTATCACTGGTTCGTTTGGTACTCGGCTCATTTTTAATGGGCATCGCCATCACAGGGATGCACTATGTCGGTATGCTTGGGGTGGTGGTCGAAGGGCATAAAGCCTATTACAATTTGCTGTTGGTGCTGCTTTCATTTTTAATTGCTATTAGCGGTACAGGCCTGACCTTTTGGCTGTCATTTAAATACAAGCAAAAAGTACGTCATCAAGCGATCTTTCGTTTTTTAATTGCCTTGATGTTAGCAATTTCTATTATTGGTATGCATTATTCGGGCATGGCAGCGGTGCAATGGTTCCCTGTCAGTCATCGCGTTTTTCAAAGTTTGCTGGCCTCTGAACAGGGCATTTTGCTATTTAGTGTGATCTTTGTGACCAGCTTAATTTTGCTAGCAGCATTCGCTGTGGCGATTATGGATCAGCGGCTTGAAGAACGTAGCCTGCAACTGTTTAAGCTCAATCAGCAATTGGCTAATCAGGCTTTACTAGATAGTTTAACCCAGCTACCAAACCGTTCTTTTTTAAATGAATATGCGAAAAGTCTATTTAGCTATCATCAGTATCATCATCATAAATTAGCTTTTTTATATATTGATTTAGACCAATTTAAAACGGTCAACGATGGCTTTGGGCATCATGTAGGTGATCAATTGCTGGTACAGATGACTGCGCGTATTCATCGTAATTTGTCGGAAAATGAAAAGTTGCTGCGCATTGGCGGCGATGAATTTTTACTGATTATTGAACGCGCCAACATTGAACATACGATTAAACTGGCTGAACACATTCTGCTGGCGATACAAGAGCGATTTTTAATTGCGTGGAAGGAAATCAATGTTTCGGCCAGTATTGGCATCGCGATTTATCCTGAGCATGGGCAAAATTTACAAGATTTATTAATGAATGCCGATGCAGCCATGCTGACCTCTAAGTTTCAAGGCCGTAATACCTATTCAATTTATAATTACAGTCTTGAGCAGCAAGATATTAAGAGTCAAAGTAAACTGATTAACGATTTATATAAAGCAGTGGAAGAACAACAGTTTACCTTGTTTTATCAGCCTAAATTTAATTGTAAAGATCAAAGTATTTGTGGGGTTGAGGCGTTAATTCGTTGGCAGCATCCACATTTAGGCTTGCTTGGCCCGCATATGTTTATCCGCGGCGCTGAACAGACTGGCTTAATTATTCAAATGGGCTATTGGGTGATTGAAGAAGCGCTCAAACAAATCCAAGTTTGGGAGCAACAAGGGCGCAATTACTTCCCCATTGCAGTGAATTTATCTGCAGTGCAATTTGAACATAAAAATCTATTTTCGACCTTAGAACAACTGTTTAGCCAATATCCTGTCAATCCAAAGCATTTGATGTTGGAGGTGACCGAATCGACAGCCATGCATCATATTGAAACCAGTATTCAAAGCTTTAAACGCTTGCGTGCCATGGGCATTCAACTGTCAATTGATGATTTCGGCACGGGGCATTCTAGTTTCTTGTATCTCAAAAACTTACCCGTCAATGAGCTGAAAATCGATCGTGGTTTTATTTTAGATTTAAAAGAAAACTCTAAAGATGAAATGATTGTGGAAAGTATTATTCAGCTGGCGAAAAAATTAGGTTTATTGGTCACGGTAGAAGGTGTTGAACATCAAGAACAGGCTGATATTTTAAGTCGTTTGGGTTGTCAGCAATTACAAGGGTATTTACTGGCGCGTCCTATGCCGATTGAGCAGCTTGAAAGCATGGCATTGCCCACTCTTCGTTCATAAACGCTAAGAATGCATAAAAAAAGAGCACATTATTGACAGCAATTTAAGCTTAAATGCCCTTTTTTTGTTCGCTTTACTTGGCCCCAGACGTGTTGGTCTTAGAACAGATTAGGTTGCCTACCTTACTCATTTAATTTAACCAGATGGTTAAATTTTTGTAATAAGTTAATATATTTCAATTATTTGTTTATTTTCATTTGAAATTTCATTGTTACGATAAAGCCTTTGGCACAGAAATTGAATTGATACCCCCAGAAAAAACAAATATCTATTCATGGGGTTTCATTATGTGGCATAACACGACAGCATCAAAATCACTACTTGCAGCCGCAGTCGCTGCTGCAATGTTTATGACAGGTTGCTCTAAATCAGAAAATAACGCTGCACCTGCAGCTGACAATAAAACACCTGTGCAAGCCAGTAGTAACGACAGCATTAAAGTGGGCATCTTACATTCTTTGTCAGGCACGATGGCAATTTCAGAAACATCGCTGAAAGACACGGCGTTAATGACCATTAATGAAATTAACGCCAATGGTGGGGTGCTGGGCAAAAAGCTTGAACCTGTAATTGTAGATCCAGCCTCAGATTGGCCTTTGTTTGCGGAGCGTGCGCGGCAATTGGTCACTCAAGATAAAGTCGCGGTGATTTTTGGTGCTTGGACATCGGTATCGCGTAAATCGGTGTTGCCGGTGGTTGAAGAGTTAAACGCCTTATTATTTTATCCGGTGCAATACGAAGGCCAAGAGCAGTCTAAAAATATTTTTTATACTGGCGCGGCACCTAATCAACAAGCCATTCCAGCTGTTGAGTATTTGATGAGTGAAGAGGGTGGCAAGGCTGAGCGTTTTGTCTTATTAGGCACTGATTATGTTTATCCACGTACCACCAATAAAATCTTACGTGCTTTCTTAAAATCCAAAGGCGTCGCGGATGCCGACATCATGGAAGAATACACCCCATTTGGACACAGCAATTACCAAACGATTGTTAGTAATATCAAAAAATTCTCTGCGGGTAAAAAGACGGCAGTGATCTCCACTATTAATGGGGATTCCAATGTCCCGTTTTATCGTGAATTAGGAAATCAGGGCATTAAAGCCGCTGATATTCCAGTGATGGCCTTTTCGGTAGGTGAAGAAGAATTACGCGGTATTGATACCAAACCACTGGTGGGTCATTTGGCGGCATGGAACTATTTTATGTCGGTTAAAAATTCAAGTAATCAGGAGTTTACTAATAAATACAAACAGTTTGCAGTGGAATATAAATTACCAAATGCCGATAAAGTGGTGACCAATGATCCAATGGAAGCAACCTATGTAGGCATCCATATGTGGAAGCAAGCAGTGGAAAAAGCGGGCACAACCGATGTCGATCAAGTCCGCGAAGCCATGAAAGGTCAAACCTTTGCTGCGCCATCGGGCTATAACTTAAAAATGGATGAAACCAATCACCATTTACATAAACCAGTCATGATTGGTGAGATTCGTGCCGATGGTCAATTTGATGTGGTCTATAAAACCCCAAATACCATTCAAGCTGAGCCATGGAGCCCCTATATCCCTAAATAATTTAAGCGTTTAGCCCATAGCATGGCTATGGGCTTGTGATCCATCATTTTTGGGGATAGTTATGCTGATACGATATTTTTTTGCCTTTTTTTTAATTTTTTCTAGTTTAAGTTTAACTCAAGCACGAGCCGAAGCAACGCTCCAGATTCAACAGCGTGATCCGATTGCACAGTTTGTGCAAAGTGATTTTGGTCAGCGCCGTGCTTTACTTAATCAATGGCCGGGCAGTGTTGATCAATTAGATCAATTGGTTGAATACTTAAATCAAAATCAATTGTATACAGACGGTACTGGTCAAACATTTATTTTACAAGATGACAGTACATTAATCGCCTATCAAAGCGGTCAAGTTGTGAAGACATGGCCAATCGATCTCTCTGAAGTCACCTTAGTGAATACCTTGCGTAAGGCCTTAAGCTTTGCTCAAGCACAAGTCAAATTAAAATCCGCAGACCCGCAACAGCGTCTCGCTGCGATAGACATTTTAGAAAATAACTTAGCTGAATTAGATCATCAGCACATCAGTGGGCTGTACTTAAATGAGCAAAATAATAAAGTTAAAGCGCGTTTAGCGCAGCTCAAAGCGCGCTTAGATTTACAACAAAATAATATTTTAACCAAAGTTCAAGCAGTCAATGTATTGGCAGAATCCAATCGTCCTGATGTATTGGCGCTCATTGAACAAGAATTAAATAGTCCAAATCTGCATCCTGATTTAGCTACAGCGTTAACGGCAGCCAAAAGCAGTATTCAAACTCGTATTCAAGCCAGCGAATGGACGGGGCATATTTTCTCAGGCTTAAGTAGTGCCAGTATTTTGCTGCTGGCTGCGCTTGGTCTTGCTATCACTTATGGTTTGCTTGGCGTGATTAATATGGCCCATGGTGAGCTGATTATGATTGGTGCCTATACCACCTATGTGGTGCAAAGCCTGTTTAAAAGCTATTTAGGCAGCTATGTAGATTGGTACTTAGTGGTGGCCATTCCTGCAGCATTTTTGGTCAGTTGTTTGATTGGTATGCTGATTGAGCGCACGGTGATTCGTCCTTTATATGGTCGTCAATTAGAAACTTTATTGGCAACATTTGGCGTGAGCTTAATTTTAATGCAATTGGTACGTATGATCTTTGGCGCGCAAAACGTTGAAGTGTCGAATATTGCATGGCTCTCAGGTGGCATTGCTTTAACGCCTAGCCTGATGCTGCCTTATAACCGCATTGCGATTATTGTCTTTACCCTCGCTGTGCTGCTGATTTTGGTTTATCTGCTCAATAAAACCCGTTTTGGTTTATTTGTCCGGGCAGTGACGCAAAACCGTCAAATGGCGCGTGCGGTAGGTATTCGCTCTAGTCGCATTGACATGATGGCTTTTGGTTTAGGTTCGGGGCTAGCCGGCCTTGCAGGCTGTGCCTTGGCACAAGTGGGTAATGTCGGCCCAGATTTAGGGCAAACCTATATTATTGATGCTTTCCTTGTGGTGGTGGTTGGTGGTGTAGGACAGGTGTTAGGTGCGGTTTTAGCGGCATTAGGTTTAGGCATTAGTGGCACTGTCTTAGAAATTGGCATGGGCGCAGTACTGGCAAAAATTTTACTGTTGATCTTGGTGATTTTATTTATTCAAAAACGTCCGCAAGGCTTGTTTGCGATTAAAGGTCGATTTGTGGAGTAAATACAATGAAAACAGAAATTTTAACTTCCAAATCGATGATTGATTTACAGCGTAAACCACGCGGTATCTATGGTTTATTGGGTAATCAACCCATCAGTGCAGCCGCAATTGCAGTGTGTTTTACGATTTTACTATTATTGCCGTGGCTACATGTATTACCCAGTGATTCTAGTTTTTATTTATCAGCCTACTGGGTCACTTTAATTGGCAAGATCATGTGTTTGGCTTTGGTGGCTTTAGCGCTAGATTTAGTTTGGGGGTATGCCGGCATTTTAAGCTTAGGACATGGTTTATATTTTGCCTTGGGTGGCTATGCTTTTGGCATGTATTTAACCCGTGAATCAGCGGGCAATGATTTACCAGAGTTTATGCGCTTTTTAAGTTGGAATGAGTTACCGTGGTATTGGGTCGGCACAGAATACATTGCTTGGGCCTTGGCTTTGGTGGTGTTGGTACCTGGTTTAGTGGCCTTTATTTTTGGTTATTTTGCCTTTCGTTCCAAAATCAAAGGCGTGTATTTTTCCATTATTACTCAAGCCATGACCTTTGCCGCAGCCTTATTGTTTTTTAGAAATGAAACTGGCTTTGGCGGTAATAACGGTTTTACTGGCTTTAAAAGCATTTTAGGTTTGGATATTACTTCGGCGCCCATGCGTGCCAGCCTATGTTTTTTAACGGCATTGGTGTTATTGCTGTGCTTTATAGGTTTACGCCATTTAATGAATCAGCCTTATGGCCGTGTATTGGGTGCTATTCGTGACAGTGAAAACCGTTTGCAATATTTAGGTTACCGTACACTTTGGTACAAACTTTCTGCTTGGGTGTTATCTGCTGTGATTGCCGGAATTGCCGGAGCTTTATATGTGCCACAAGCAGGAATTATTAACCCGAGCGAAATGAACCCTGTTAACTCAATTGAAATGGCAGTCTGGGTAGCAGCGGGTGGACGCGGCACGTTAATTGGTCCAATTTTGGGGGCAGGTTTAATTAACGGGGTTAAAACCTACTTTACCGTGGCTGCACCAGAATTTTGGCTGCTAATTTTAGGCGCATTATTTATTGTAGTGACGCTATTTTTACCTAAAGGCGTGATTGGGTTGCTCGATCGCTTTAAAAAGAATAAGGAAGATGTCTAATGCTGGTACAACAACCCCATGGTGGGCATGCTGTCGAGGGTTACGACCGTCCTAAAACCGACGGTGCTGATTTTACTCATGGTGTCGCACTATATTTAGAAAAGGTCAGTGTTTGGTTTGACTCATTTCGCGCTTTAAATGATTTATCCCTGTATATCAATGAAGGTGAGTTACGCTGCATTATTGGCCCAAATGGTGCCGGTAAAACCACTTTAATGGATGTGATTACTGGAAAAACTCGTCCTACCGAAGGCAGTGCCTATTTTGGGCAAAACTACAATTTGGCCAAAATGAGCACTGAACAAATTGCTGAAGCTGGTATTGGACGCAAATTTCAAAAACCTACGGTATTTGAAAATTTTACCGTACTAGAAAATTTACTGTTGGCAGCACCTAAAGATAAACGCGTCAAAAAGAGCTTTTTTAGCCGTTTAAGCGGTGAGGCACAAGATGCTTTAGATGCCTCACTCAGGCAAATTCGTCTGCAAGAATTAGTCAATAAACCTGCAGGCTTATTGTCACATGGACAAAAGCAATGGTTAGAAATTGGGATGTTGCTGATGCAGCAGCCCAAACTCATTTTACTCGATGAACCTGTGGCGGGGATGACCGACGCCGAAACCGAGCGTACCGCAGAGTTATGTTTAGAGCTCAAGAAAAATCACACTTTAATTGTAGTGGAACACGATATGAGCTTTATTGACACCATTAGTGAAAAAGTCACGGTATTGGCTCAGGGCGCGATTTTAGCCGAAGGTACATTGGCCCAAGTCCAAGCCAATGAAGACGTCATTGAAAAATATTTAGGCCGCTAAGGAGAGATTTATGTTAGAGATTAACAGCATTAATCAATTTTATGGCGGCAGTCATATTTTACGTGATGTGTCCTTTACTGCACCATTGGGTCAATGCTCAGTGGTACTAGGGCGTAACGGGGTGGGTAAAACCACCTTGCTCAAATGCTTAATGGGAATTTTGCCAATTAAATCTGGGCAAATTTTATTAGAGGGTGAAGACATTAGTAAAATGAGTCCTGAACAGCGGGTTCGTGCTGGCTTAGCCTATGTGCCACAAGGACGTGATATTTTCTCAACCCTCACAGTAGAAGAAAATATTTTAATTGGTATGGCCAAGTTTAAAGGCAGTAAAGCCAAAACTGTACCAGCGCATTTATATGAGATCTTTCCTGTTTTAGAGGAGATGAAATATCGCCGTGGTGGTGACTTATCAGGAGGACAGCAACAACAACTGGCGATTGCCCGTGCTTTGGCTTCAGAGCCCAAAGTTTTAATCTTAGATGAACCCACCGAAGGCATTCAACCATCCATTATCAAAGATATTGGACGGGTGATTGAAAGCCTAAAAAAAAGTGGAAATATGTCAATTATTTTAGTGGAACAATTCTATGATTTTGCCGAAGAGTTAGCAGATCATTATACAGTGATGGCGCGTGGTCAAATTATTGCACAAGGTCAAGGGCAAGAAATGCCAAATAAAGGCATTCGTGATTTAGTGGCAATTTAGCTTAATAAAAAGACATCTAAGCCTCTTGAGCTGAGAAAGCATCCTAACTTGCTGGTAATCTGATCGATTTAGTTGGTTTTTTTATCTGTCGCCTTGTACCATTCATCCGGTAGAAGGCGATTTTTTCTTTTATCTAGATAGCGGTAATAAATAAATATGTGATCAGTTATGCATTATTTTGAATAATAGTGTAAATTTCAACTATTTTCAATGTGCTAATCTTTCGCCTTAAACAATTTATTTGATCTATGAATTTAAGGTAAGCAGATTTGAAGCAAGCACTCTGGTCAGTACATAAAATCCGCGGATTTACCCTGATTGAGTTGATGGTCACATTAACTGTATTGGCAATTATTACCATGATCGCCACGCCTTCTTTGGCCAATGCGCTAGAAAATCAGAAGCTCAAGCAAGCCGCCATTGAGCTAAAAATCGGTTTGCAACAGGCACGTAGTCAAGCGGTGCTCACCAGCAGTGAGCAGGTGGTTTGCCCCATGATCGCTGGTATGACTGAGGCCAATTGTGCAACAGCTTTAGCGGATGCTCAAAACCTGAGCAGTGCGCAACAAAACAAGAAGACCACGTTAGTGGCGCTAGATTCTAAAGTTGAACTACAAAGTGATAGTGCAACAGCCTTTGTATTTAGCCCCCAAGGCTATACCACTGAGCAAACGATTACCTTGTGTAGCAGTGAACGTTCTTATGCCATCACCGTTTACATGCCAGGTCATGTGGAAATGGTGCAAGGGAATGCTTGTTCATGAGCTTAAAGCAACAACAGGGTATGGGTCTTATGGAAGTCTTGGTGGCGATGCTGATTTTATCCGTGGCCATTTTAGGCTTTGTGGCTCTGCAAGTACGTGCCACAGTCGCCACAGAAGAAGCTTTAAAGCGCTCTGATGCTTTAATTCTACTGCATGGTTTGGCGGAAAAAATCCGTCTCAATGCTCAAGCCGACTACCGTGTGGTGATACCTAAACAGCTGCCTAGCTGTGCCCAGACGCAAGATTGTAGCCCCAATCAACAAGCGCAGGTGGACTTGTATCAACAACAACAGCTTGCTAAGAGCAAACTCATTCAAATTGGGGTAGCCGATTGCCCCAATACTTCTGTTCAGCAAAGCCGACTCTGCTTAATTGCATCTTGGAATGAAACGCAGCCCATTGTGGCTGCACGCCACATTGAGCAGCGTTGTTTAAATGATAATGGAACCAAATCAGACAGCATAGCCAATGATGCTGGTCGATATGCCGACAATCCAGATTGTCTGGTTTTGGAGGCATACTAATGCGTAACTTTCAGCAAGTTGGCTTTAGCCTCATTGAGCTGATGGTGGCGATTGCCATCGGTTTAATTTTAGTTGCGGTGGCCATACAGCTTTTTATCAGTGGACAAGTCAATTATCAAATTCAACAAGCGGCTTCCACCGTCCAAGACAGTGGAGTCTTTGGTTTAAGTGCGGTGACTAAAAATATTCGTTTGGCTAATCATGGCAATGCCGCTGTGATCAATGATCAAAGCCTGTATGGCGGTATTGTGCTATCTAGCCAATATGTTGATGAACAACAACAGCTCAAGGGTAACTTGCATGGTTTGAAATTGGCGGACACCTGGGTCTCTGGCAGCAATTATGTCTCAGCGACTGCGCTCAATCCGAGTGCTATTGCTGGTCTTAACAGTGATCAATTGGTCATTATGTATCAAGCACCGATGGAGATGCGCACTTGTACTGGGCGTTTGGTACGCGGGCCGAATCGCAGCCTTAGCAGACTGCAAAAAGGCTGGTATGTGATTGAAAAGTATTATGTGAAGAAAAGTGCTGATCAATCAGCCGATTTATATTGTTCCGATAGTTTTTTTGTGGCCAAAGGTGAATTGACCCCACAAAGTTTGCTAGACGGTGATAAAGAGACACTAACTATTGAACACAGCGAAACCTTAATGGGGGATTATGGGCAAAGTGAGGGACACTTAATTGCCAATAATGTTGAATATATGCGCGTGCAATTGTTGATTCGTCATCCAGATCAACGCCGCGGCACCCTAGATGTTGCTGCTTATAATGCCTTAGCGTTAAGTGATACACAGCAAGTCAGACCTGCCATTGTTGGGGTTAATTTAGCATGGTTGGTACGTTCCAATGAAAAAGTGCCGCATGCAAATCGCAGCACTTATCAGGTTTTAGACCGTAGTATTCGTGTGCCTGATGATCAATTTATGCGTCAAATCTATAGCACGACCATTGCTTTAAGAAATGGCGGTTTAGGGGATGTTGGCCCATGAAACAGCAGCAAGGAGCCACTTTAATTGTAGTGCTGATTTTATTGTTATTAATCAGTATGGTCGGGTTGTATGCCATCCGACACAGTATGTTTAATCTTAAACTTGCCACGCATGCTCAAGTCCAGACTTTACTGATGCAAACCTCAGATGTTGCATTAGATCATTTAGAAAAAAACTTTAATGCCAATGAAGCTGGTCATTTGGCCAGTACGCCGATTGGTCAAGTGCTCTTGGCGGGCCATCAGGGTAAAGAATTACAGTTTTGTTTTAAACCGACCCAAGTGGGCGAGCAAGCAAGCACAGGCTTATTCTTTGATTTAGCTGAATTTCGTATAGTAGAGCGCCTAAATATAACTGAAAAAACTGGGGTGAGCTCGGCACTTTCAGGTGATATTAATGCGGTTTGTGATCCCGAGCGTATGTTTTCAATCAGCCGCAAAGCCGTGGTCACACAAGTGGCTGTGGTCAGTCCTGACGATCCGACTGTTGAAATGAATCGCTTTGATTTGGCAGCAAAAAATAGCGATCTAAAAGAAGTGAATGTAGAAACCAAACGCGTACGGGTTATCGTGACCTCGTTCGCACCAGCCTTAGCCTCAGGCGTAGCGATTGATGAGATTAATACCTGCTTACAACACCGAATGATGGATGACAGCTTACTCAATAATCGTGCTGATCCTGCTTTAAATCCTTCACAGGTCAAAGTTGAGACCGTACACGAATGCTTAAATCAGTTGGGCGTGCCACTGAACACACAACAGGCAGAATATGTTGTGCGTTTGTCTGAAACCACACATTAACTCGCGCTTGGGAAAACCATCATGAAATTAAAACCACTTGTTCGATTCATGGCCGTATTGCCCCTTGCGATTATGCCAAGTTATGCCAGTGATTTAAGTATTTATAAAGGCAATCAACAAGGTAAAACCTCAATTTTCCTGATGCTTGATACCTCAGGCAGTATGGGAATTAGCTCTTTAGTCTTATCGCGCAATAATCAATATGGCAGTTCAGGCGATGTAGATCGCGCCCTATGTGATCGTGTGTTGGTTGAAGAATATTATTCTAACCGCTCAACTGCAAAAATCTGGGAATGGGCGTATAACTTAAAAGACCCAAACACCAATAAAACCGCAATTGCTAAGAGTGTAAAAATCGGTGATAAAACCATCCCTTATTATATACGTGGGTGTAGTAAAGATGGCATGACCCAATATGACCGCTTATCACGTCTAAAAGAAGCAATTTTACCTTTACTGGCAAGTGATAAACTTGATGATGAAGTCATTATGGGACTTGGGCATTTTTCTGCTAAAACAGGGCTGAGTATTGGCAGCGCGAGCAATACCTTAGTTGACGGTCACTCGGGCCGAGTACTTGTGCCAGCTGCCCCTTTGAGCGTCGAACAAAGACAAAAACTGGCGCTCGAAATTGCCAATTTTAAATCTTTAGATACCACCACCAATGAAGATGGTAGTGCAAACCCTAACTTGAAACTTTCAAGTAATAGTTATCCTGCTGACATCAGTAAAAGTTCAAGTGGTACGCCTACTGCTCATGCTTATGCTGAAGCAGGTGCGTATATGATGGGTACTGGCACCGGCTATGACAATAACCATAATAATTTAAATAAAATCTCGTATATCTATGATGGCTACATGGTCAAACAAAGTAACAATGATGATGGTCAGGCTTACTTTATTTGTGTCGAACTGGGCAGTGGACGTACCTCAGCTTTAGGTGCGACAGTCAAACAATGCCCAAGTGGTTGGCCAAGCTATAGCTCATCGAATAAATCTTTTTCTACGGGCAATAAAGTTTACCGTCCTGATGGTCATGGCGGTTGGATGTCAGTCAGCCCAAAAGAGTTACGCACTCAAGTGGGCGATATGCATAAACTGTGGGATATTTATGCCAAATTACCTGTAGGTTGGCGTTTAGACGGCTGGATGAAAGTCGATGAAGAGCCGATGGATATTGAGCCAATTGTAGGGACGGTATGGGCTTATAATGATGGTATACGTGGTTTAGTTTCATATCGTACCAATCCATTTGCTTTGAGTGAAACCTTAATAGGCGTAACTGATAATATGGTCGGTGGTTTCCGCTATTCGGTCGCGAGTTCAAAAAAAACCGACAATAGCCATACTTATTTGGCCGGCGGTTCTAAAAATAGCTGTGATGGCAATGGGATTTACTTCTTAACCGACGGTGCACCCAATTCCACTAAAGATGAGATGGCAAAAGCCATTATGAATCATTCTTTAACTGGCCAATACGCCTTTCCAGTCAAACCCAATGGTACAGGTGTGTTGGTTTCACCTCAGTTAAAATCTAATTTATTTTCAGGTGAAACAGGAGGCTGGGAATATATTGGTGAATACGCCAAAAAATTAAATAGCAAAACGGCCAATCCAGCAGGTATGCGTATTAAAACAGCCGTGGTGGGGTTTGGCTCAACATTTGAAGGATTAAAACAAAAACCAGATGGCAGTTATGATTGTGATTCTACTGATAATTTGGATGTCAAAAATGCCTGTAAGTGGGGCAGTAAAGGTTATGGCTATGGTGAGGGCGGGTTCTATCAAGCCACCAATTCAGATGATATTGCCAACAGTATTATCGACTTTGTACAAACTTTAAAAGTTGATTTTACTCCATCAAGTTTAGGCTCTATTTCTGTGCCGCGTGACCCACTCGATCAAACCCAAATGATGAGCACAGGCTTTTTCCCGATGGTGATGCCACACGAAGATCATAGCTTACGCACTTGGGCTGGGAACCTAAAAAAATACCATATTATTGATGGTACCTTAAAAGATACTCGCCATAATGCTATTTATCATTTGGTGAATAATCAACAAGTGATCAATCCTCATGCGCAAGATTTATGGTCAAATGATGATGCCAGTATTAACCATGCTGTGGTTAATCAAGGGGGAGCTTGGGGCAAAATTCCTGTGCCTTCTCAGCAAGTCAATGCCCATGATCCAAGTTCGGCCACTGCTGAGCGCCGTGTATTTATTTTGGATGAAAATCGGTTAAAACGCGTCCATAAAGACAATTTGGCGACTGGTATGTTGGGGGAGTCAATTCAAGATTTAAATATCGCCCAGCGTTATGCGTTGCTGAATTATTTAGGTTATGCCACCGCCTTACCTGAGGACGCGGTCAGCAGTTTATCCGCCCATGATTTAGCCAAGATTAGCCAAGTTCCGAGCAGCCCTTATCGCTATTTGGGTGGGGTCGTACATTCCACACCACTGGTCGTCACTCAAGAAGCGAAACTCGATCCAAACGCTAATACGGTGATTAATGGACGCAATGAATATGTGGTTTACGGCTCTATGGAAGGGGGTTTACATATTGTCGATGCCAAAACTGGCCAAGAACAATCGGTTTTTGTGCCTCAAGAAATCATCAAGCAGCAATATGACACGTTGGCACAACCACACTCTAAAGGGATTATGGCTGAAGGTAAAATCGGTCTGGCCTATGGCGTGGATGCACCTTGGACAGCAGATAACACCTTTACAGTCAAAGTGAGCAAAGCTACTGATCGTCAAAAAACCGTCCACTATCAAGCGGAGCGTCTTAATATTTATGGCGGTTTGCGTATGGGTGGGGCGGCGTTATATGGTCTAAATATTGCCGACCCCAAGAATCCTGAACTGTTATTTCATTTACATCCGGGTTTAGCAGAATTTCAACGTATGGGGCAAATTTGGGCCAAGCCGACCATTAGCGAAATCCGTGTCCAAGGTAAGCGTCGTAAAGTGTTGATCTTTGGTGGTGGTTATGATGCTGATATCTATGAAAAAGAAGGTAATCAATTTAAAGAACCCACGTCCAATGCCACCTTAGGCAATGCTTTGTATGTGGTAGATGCACAAACGGGTGAATTGATTTGGATGACCAGTGCCGATACCACAGGTGTTGAGGCTGCACATCAAAAAACCTCCCAAGCCCAAGTGCTATATAGCGTGGTTGGCCAGCCTGTGGTTCGGGATTATGACGCCGATGGTCTGGCTGATATGATTTACTTTGCTGATTTGGGCGGACAAATCTTCCGAGTTGATTTAAATAATGTCAATCAGGTCAGTTTAACGGAGAAAAAGAATGTGGCGGTGCGTGTGCAACGTATTGCGAATTTACGTGAAGCCAGTACGCAGCATGAACATGATCGCCTGAATCATCCAAGCTTTGTACCGCGTTTTTATGAGCGTTTAACTACGGCAGTTTTTGATGCTGGTCAATCACGCTTTGTATTCTTAAGCGCGGGTTCAGGCAATCGCAGTTTTCCACTTGAGGGGAGTCCTAAGTCAAATAAGTTATACGGTATTTTTGACTATGATGCAGCCATAAATGGCTTAGAAAAAACCAGCTTTACCCAAGATGTGGGGCTCAGCGTTGAAGCCAGTAGCACCAATCTGGCGCAGCGCGGTGAATTGGGTCGTAGCATGACCACACTACAATGGGGGGGTGGCAGCCTACATCAAGACAACATCCGCAGCAATATGGGACGCGGTGCAGGTCAGTATCGCGGTTGGGTATTTAATTTAAAATCAATAGCCGACACTACCACACAATACTTCGCCAAGTCTTTTGAAGAGTCACAATTGGTTGCAGGCGATCTTTATCTCAATGTTTATGATCCTAAAGCGACCTTAAATAATATCTCTAATAACTGTGGGGGTGGGGTACAAGGTTTGTCGACGACTCATCGGGTGTGTGCGCCATTTGGTGATTGTGCAGCCTATGTAAAGCAAGATTATCAAGGCATTATTGGCCCAACGTTGGCTGCAACTGCAAGCAGTCATCGGACTTCAAGTTTAGTGGGTCCGGTAGCCGCGACTGAAGAAGCCTGCGTGGGGCGATGTGATCAAGATAATACAGCTTTAAATACGCAGCGTTTGAAGACGTATTCACAAGCGCGAGTGATTAAGCCTACACGTTGGTTTGAACGCTAATGGCCAAATTTAGTTCACAAGGGTTTACTTTATTAGAGTTAATGGTGGTGGTGGTGATTGTGGCAATTTTTGCTGTGATAGCCATACCAAGTTATGAACGCTATATGGCACGCAATCAGCAAGCTAAAGCGCAAGCTGAACTGTTAATGTTAGCTGAGCGTTTAGAAAGTTATCGTGGTCGGCAATTGAACTATGCAGGCTTTCGGGCGCCCAATGAAACTGAGGCAGGGGTAGTATATTTACCTAAAAATGCCACTGCTGATCAATATAGTTATAAAATTCAGATTCTTGATCTCAATACGCATCAAGATTTACAGCAATCCGTCATTGGGCAAGCATATAAACTGATTGCCACACCTGATCCGCGTGGTCAGCATTATTTACGTGAATCACCCTCTTATTTTTTGAGTTCACGTAGTCAAAAATGTGCCAGTTTAGACGGACTGACCGCAACAAATACAGATTGTGGCACAACATCACAGGAATGGTAAAAATGTCAGTACGCGGATTTACAATCATTGAGTTAATGTTGGCAGTTGCGGTGGTCGCCATTCTTGCTGCCATTGCAATTCCTAATTACCAGCAATATATAAAGAAGAGCAAACGTGTTGAGGTGCAAGCGCACTTAATGAGCTTATCGCAGCAATTGGCCAGCTATAAACTGGTCAATCACAGCTTTCAAGGCATGAATATAGATCAGCTCGGTGGCGCAGCTTTTCCACAAGCTTATCCGCATTATAGACTAACCTTAACCGATGCCTATGGTGCCCCATTGGATCAGGCCAGTAGTCAACTCACTACATGGCTTTTAGTGGCGACACCAGTAGAGCATTCTAGCCAAAAAGGGAGCGGTAAAATAAGCTTAACGCATACAGGTGCGCAATGTTGGTATGAAAATCAAGATGATGCCGTAGCACATATTATTAAAGAGGAGAGCGGTAAACTCACTTTACCTAATTGTCCGGCTGCATGGCAGCAATAAATGTTATTTAAAAATGGATTAGAGTTTTGCTTATAGAAAAGACAATAGAAGAACGAGCTTGATTCCGCTACAATATCGGCAATTTTTATCTATTTGATCAAATCTGATCGTTGCACTGCACGTCTTGCAGTAGGTGTATTTCCATGAGTTTTAAAGATGAATTAGCGGCACAGGTCGCTCAACGTCGTACTTTCGCGATTATTTCCCACCCCGATGCCGGTAAAACCACCATGACAGAAAAATTGCTGTTATGGGGTCAAGCTATTCAGGTAGCAGGTATGGTAAAAAGCCGTAAATCTGACCGTGCTGCAACATCGGACTGGATGGAAATGGAAAAAGAACGTGGCATCTCGATTACCACCTCTGTGATGCAGTTTCCATTTAAAGACAAAATGATTAACCTGCTCGACACCCCGGGGCATGAAGACTTCTCGGAAGATACTTATCGTACCTTAACCGCAGTCGATTCTGCCTTAATGGTAATTGATGGTGCAAAAGGTGTCGAAGACCGTACCATTAAACTCATGGATGTGTGTCGTATGCGTGACACACCTATCATTTCATTTGTGAACAAAATGGACCGCGAAATTCGTGAGCCATTAGAATTACTTGATGAAATTGAAAATGTATTAAAAATTAAATGTGTACCTATTACTTGGCCATTGGGTACAGGTCGTGACTTCGCAGGGGTGTATAACCTGATCGAAGAAAAATTCTATGTGTATAAAGCGGGCTTTGGTTCAGTGATTACTGATATTGAAGTGCGTGATGGCTATGATCATGCAGACTTACGTGAAAAAGTTGGTGAGCTTGCTTGGGCCGCATTTGAAGAGTCACTTGAACTGGTACAAATGGCCAATGAGCCATTAGATCGTGAAGAATTCTTAGCGGGTCGTCAAACCCCAGTATTATTTGGTACAGCACTAGGTAACTTTGGTGTAGACCATGTCCTAGACGCATTTAGCCAATATGCACCAGAACCGAAAGCGCATCCAACACAAGACCGTGTGGTAGATGCCAAAGAAGAAGGCTTCACCGGCTTTGTCTTTAAAATTCAAGCCAATATGGACCCTAAACACCGTGACCGGATTGCCTTTATGCGTATTTGCTCAGGTAAATATGAAAAAGGTTTAAAAATGAAGCATGTACGTTTAGGTAAAGATGTGCGTATTAGTGATGCTTTAACTTTCTTAGCTGGCGACCGTCAGCATTTAGAAGAAGCATGGCCGGGCGACATTATTGGTTTACATAACCACGGCACCATTCAAATTGGTGATACCTTTACTTCAGGTGAAAACTTACAGTTCACTGGTATTCCACACTTTGCACCAGAAATGTTCCGCCGTGTACGCTTAAAAGATCCATTGAAATCGAAGCAACTTCAAAAAGGTCTGAAAGAGTTGTCTGAAGAGGGTGCAACGCAGGTATTTATGCCTCAGCACAATAACGATTTAATCGTCGGTGCAGTGGGTGTCCTTCAGTTTGAAGTGGTGGCTTACCGCTTAAAAGAAGAATACAAAGTGGATTGTGTCTACGAGCCAGTGAGCATCAACACGGTACGTTGGGTGACGTGTGATGATGAGAAGAAATTCAATGAGTTTAAGAAAAAAGCTCACGACCAATTATCAGTAGATGGTGGTGGTCATTTAACTTATCTTGCGCCAAGTCGTGTCAACTTACAGCTGATGCAAGAGCGTTATCCTGACATCGTGTTCCGTAATACCCGTGAGCACTAAGTTACGGAAATATAAAACACTCTAAGCAAGAGTGTTTTATGATAGGCCTAATCTTGAATTAGGCCTTTTTTATGTCTGCTGTTGCTAAGCAAGTGCTGTATTTGGCATTGCTCGTTACTTTAACCGCATGCAATGATGCGAAAGCTCCGGTTGAATCAGTAACTCAGCCTGAAAAAAAAGCAATCCTTGTGCCTCAAACAGCAGGCGTGGCTGAGACTGCCAAAGTGCTCCCTTACTTAGATGCCAAAGCCAGTCCCCCCCAATTTGTCAGCCCTCAATGTGCAAGCAAAAATTGTCTAAATCTCAAGATCAATACTTTGATTACTCAAGATCCGTGGTTAAATAATTGGCTTAGTAGATGTCAAGCCGATGTTCTGATGCAACAGATTGAGCAAGAGCAAAAAAATCCGAGCTTACAACATGCCGTGAATCGTTATGCAGCTGCCTCTCAAGCATGGCAACAACAATCCAAACAACATCAAGCTTTTCAACTCGATCTAGAGACTGCATTGGTCTATCAAAAAAATGGCATTGTCTTGGTACAGATGCAGGTTAATAGCCATCAGGCTCAAACCAAAGTCAAAGACCGCTTATATTTCTTTGTGGCGGATCGTCATAATCAGCAGCATTTAGCCATAACAGATGTGATTGACAGCGATTATGCTAAAACCCTGCAAGATATTTTGAATCAACATTATAAAAAATGGTTAGCCACTCAAAGTGATGAAGTAAAGACCACAGCACCTCAGCAATTGGCTTGGCAACAAGGACAATGGTTTTATGACCAAGAAGGCATGGGCTTACATTTTCGTGCGGGTCAAATTAGCCCAACAGCTGAGCAACTTGATATTTACTTCACTGCTGCGCAAACTAAGCGTGTAATGAAAGCCACACTTTATCAAACTTTATTTAGCCCTCAATCGACGCGGGAGGAACCTCATGAAAGCAAAAATCGCGCTGCTTAGTGTTTCAATAGCAGCTCTGCTGACTGCTTGTAATCCTAAGCCCGAAGCACAACCCCAACCTCAAGCCAGCTCTGAAGCGCAAGCAAACGTCGAGCAGCAGTTCAGCTTAGAAGGGGAAAACCAAGCGCTGGATTTAAGCTTACCTGAGTGTGATGGCAATAATTGCCCTGAGATTGATGTTGAGCGTTTAAACAGTAATCAGCCCTATATAGATGCTTGGGTGGATGCGCAAATTTTAAAACTAATGCAGCAAATTTTATCGATTGCACCCAATCCTGAGCTTGAGCAAAACATTGCCTCAACTGCCCAAGCCAATCAAACGGCAGCCTCAGAAGCAACGCTCGCGATTACGCCAAAGCTTACCTTAGAACAGCAACTTAAACCTTATGTGGGGTCATTTTTATATTTAGATCAAGAGCTCAAAGATCTAAGTGCTAACCATCAAATTAGCGTGATGGTGAAACCACGTATTTTAAATCATCAAGGGCCGCTAGCAACCATTGTGTTAAACAGCAGCAGCTATTTGGGTGGTGCGCATGGTTCATCGTCACAGCAGTATGCCAACTTTGATTTAGCCACCCAGCAGCAAATCTCGCTCAAAGATATTGTCTTACCTAAACAGCAATCCGCTTTAGAAAAAGCCGCTTATGCCGTATTTCAACAATGGGTGACTGATTCTAAATTGGCGGAAAATATTCGCGATTATGAGCAAGCATGGAAATTTCACCTGTCTGATAATTTCTATTTAAGTCAGCAAGGTTTGATTTTGCAATATGCTGAATATGAAATTGGACCCTATGTGGTGGGTTTGCCTAAATTGGTGATTGGCTATGAAGCATTACAAGGTATTTTAAAACCTGAATATTTACCCGTACCTGAAGCGGTGACCAAACAGCCATGAGCATCGCTTTATTTGACACTCATACCCATTTTGATGTGCCCGACTTCGATCCAGATCGGCTTGAACTGGCACAGTTAGCCAAACAGATGGGGGTTGAACATTTAGTCTTAATTGGTTTTGTGGCAGAGCGTTTCTCTGCCTTAATCCATTGCCAAGCACAATTACAGCACGAGAAAAATGTACCCCAACTGCATTTAGCCCCGGGTTTGCATCCGTTTTATATTGAGCAACATCAACCCGAACATGTACAGCAACTGGAAGATATTTTACGTACTCAAACGTGTGTGGCCATTGGTGAAATTGGTTTAGATACTTTTTTTAAACAGCATAAACAACCCAATATTTTTGCCAAGCAGCAGCATTATTTTGCCGCACAGCTTGAACTGGCACAGCAACATCATAAGCCAGTGTTATTACACATTCGTAAGTCACATGCCGACAGCCTTAAAATACTCAAACAGCATCAGTTTCAACATGGTGGGATTGCACATGCCTTTAGTGGTGGGGTAGAAGAAGCCAAAGCTTTTATTCAATTGGGCTTTAAAATTGGCGTGACTGGACAAATTAGCAATCCCAATGCCAAAAAACTGCGTACCGTGGTGCAGGCCATTGGTGCAGAACATTTGGTTTTAGAAACTGATTGTCCAGATATGACTCCCTTGTGTTGCCAAGTCGAAGGTCAAACACGCACCCGCAATACCCCAGCTAACTTAATTTATGTAATCGAAGCTTTAGCACAGTGTTTAGATATACCACAGCCAGATTTGGCCAAGACATTATGGCGCAATAGCTTTGCCGCCTTAGCACTCTAGCTCCTCACTGCTAAACACAGTAAAATAGCGCCTCTTGTAACCATGTTGATCAATCATGACTGAAATATTAGATGACGAATATGAGCGCCGTTTTGCTGGCGTGGCTAAAATCTATGGTGATGCTGAATTTCAGCACTATGCCAATAGTCATGTCATGGTTATTGGCATTGGTGGTGTAGGCTCTTGGGCTGTGGAAGCTTTGGCGCGCACAGGTATTGGTGAATTGACTTTGGTCGATATGGATGTGGTTGCCGCATCTAATATTAATCGTCAATTACCAGCCATGAGTTCCACTTTAGGGCATGAAAAAATTGAAGTGATGGCTGAGCGCTGCCGTTCCATTAATCCACGCATTAAAATTAACTTGGTTGACGATTATCTAAGCCCTGAAAATATCAAAGAACTTTTACAAGAGCCCGCTGATTTAATTTTAGATTGCATTGATGATGTTAAAGCCAAATTGGCTCTAATGTTACATTGCCGCTTTAATAAAATTCCTTTGATTGTTTCAGGTGGGGCTGGCGGCAAGCTCGATCCTTTAAAGATTCGTGTGGCAGATTTATCTAAAACTGAACAAGATCCAATGCTGGCTAAGCTGCGTGCCCAGTTACGTAGTAAAGGCATCTGTAAGAAACCGAAAGAAAAATTTGGCATTACCTGCATTTATTCTATTGATAATCCATTTTCGAGTGCAGATGTGTGTCCTAGTGCCGGTTTACGCTGTGGCGGCTATGGCTCAGCTGTGGTCGTGACTTCCAGTTTTGCCATGGTGGCAGTCGCGGAAGTACTGAAAAAATTGGATCAGTTAAAACAGCGCCAAGGATAGTTTTTGCCAATGCGGTGTTGAATTTTCACCCAAAAAATCCCAAGTAAATGACTTGGGATTTTTTTATTCGAGTATGTATCTCTTTAGTTACTGTTAAGCACGTGAAATGTACTTTAATTTAAGTTGGCTAATTTAAGCATAAGTGTTAATTAGGTCAGATTATAAAAACAAGAATGTAATATAATTAATATTTGTTTTCATAAGTTTGTAATAACAAACAACGCTATTTAAAACCTTAATTTAATTAGGTGTTTTGCAATAATTTGTGTGAAATTTGTTATAAATGGTCAATCCTTATCCAGTCTGAATTGTCTAACATAAGCTTGGACAAATTGATATTGCCCTATCAATGTCCGACCTTGTTGTTAATTTCTCTCCAAATCACGCCCTAGTGGATTAAAAATGAAAGACAATTTAGTGGAAAGCCGGCTGTTCCGCATAAAAACTAATTTTGACCAGCTTGTCATTGGTCAAGTGACTCAAATCAATGATCTGTTGCAAAGCAGTCAATTGCTTTATACCAATTACCATAAGTGTGGCTACTTAAAACAAGGCACACCCTTTTTATATTTGCCGCAATATTGTCACAGTTCTAACTTCTTATTTACCGCTAAAGAAAACGATAGCATTGTCGGTACCATTGGTATTATCCAAGACCAATATTTACCTGCTTATGGGGCTTATCAAGCCGATATTGATGCCCTCAATATCAAAACGGGTAAACGGATTGAATTGGCCTCATTGGCGATTCGTGAAGATTATCAACATCAAAATCTTTTTTACGATTTATATTCAAGCGCCGTGCTATTTGCTATTTTTAAAGTGCGTGCTCAACATATTTTTATTCAGGTTGACAGTAAGAAAGCCTCATTTTACGAACGTCTATTCTTTAAAAAAGTCGGTGATAATCGGGTTTTAGATGAATATAACGGGGTTACCTCATCCTTGTTGTATATGGATGTAGAACGCGCTTGGAAATTGCTACGTCGTCGTTGCCAAGGGCAAAGTAATACTGCTGTGGTGATGAACATGCTGAAAATGTTTGGCGTATATGACCGTTATAAGGTATTAAGCCCTGTGCAGTTGCGTGATATGTCAAAGCGTTGGAGTGCTAATGACCTCGATTTTTATCAAAAAGCCTGTGGTCATGTATAAAAAAAGCCCCTCATGAGGGGCTTTTTTTTATTGCTGCGCTTGATGCTCACGCAGATAATCTTCGGTGCGTTTAATGGCATCTTGCATATTGATAATCGCATTTTCGACATCTTTTAAGGTTTTGGCATTGCCACCACTTAAAGCTTGACGCCATTTACGTGCGCCGGGTAAGTTTTGGAACAAACCTAAAATGTGACGAGTAATAATAGAAAGCGGTGCGCCTTCTGCTAAACGCTGCACAATATAGGGCATCATCTCATACATAATTTCAAAACGATCTGGCGCTTCTAAATTCCAAAGCTGCCCCAATTCTGCCAATAGATATGGGTTGTGATACGCTTCACGCCCAATCATGACGCCATCGACATGTTGTAAATGTTGTTGCGTTTCAGCAAAAGTTTTAATGCCGCCATTAATTTCAATGATTAAATCTGGACGATCTTGTTTTAAACGATAGACATCTTCGTAGCGTAGCGGCGGCACTTCACGGTTTTCTTTTGGTGATAAACCCTGTAGCAATGCAATACGCGCATGTACGATAAAGTTGTTACAACCGGTTTTGGCTACAGTATCGACAAAATGCAGCATCTCTTCATACGAGTGCATATCGTCAATGCCAATACGATGTTTAACGCTGACAGGAATATCGACGGCATGACGCATTTCAGCAATACATTCAGCAACTAGGTCAGGTTCAGCCATTAGGCAGGCGCCAATTTTATTGTTCTGTACGCGGTCACTTGGACAACCCACGTTAAGATTGACTTCGTTATAACCCCAATCTTGCGCCATTTTGCTACATAGCGCTAAATCTTTAGCATTAGAGCCACCCAGCTGTAACACAATGGGTTGTTCTTCTTGGTTAAAGTTTAAATGACGCTTGGCATCACCGTGAATAATGGCGCCAGTGGTGACCATTTCGGTATATAAAATCACGTTGGGATTAAATAAACGTGCGAAATAACGGTAATCTTTGGTGGTCCAATCCATCATAGGTGCAACGGATATACGTGGAAGCCTTGATATATCAGTGTTTTGTTTTAAATCAGTCATTTAAGCACCTATGAGCATTCGTATCATTTACGATAAATTTGTATCTTTTCCTATCTTTTTGCAACTCTTGCAACTATATTTGCAACCATTCCCCGTTCATTTAAGAAATAGTTGCAAGCATGGGCTATATCACAGAGTTAAAATCCAAAACTAAAGGTACCAGATATAAGGCTGTGATCAATATTCGCAAGCCAAGTGAGGGTATCGAGTACTTTGATACTGAAACATTTAGTACCAGAGCTTTGGCAAAAGCGTGGCTAAAAAGAGAAGAGGACAGATTAGAAAAGAATCCTCACTTGTTGTCAACCGACAAAGATGCTGTGGCATCTGCAGCCATGTCCTTGGCATCGGCAATTACCAGGTATAAATCTGAAATTTCAGACTATGGCAGGACTAAGGCATTTACCCTTGAGATGCTGAAAAAGTTCGATATTTCCCAAAAGTCTTTGGCAGATCTGAAGCGTACTGACTATGCACAACATGCTTTGCGTAGACGTGATGGGTACCACAATGAAAATTATGATTTAGATCCTGTTGAGCCGAGTACGATCCTTTTTGAGTTCCAGTGCATCAAATCAGTATTGGATCATGCAGAATTGCTTTGGGGTGTCGAGATCGACTTCAATGAATATGAAAAAGCAGTCAAAGGTCTGAGAAAGTCCCGTGTCATTTCAGAATCTGAAGAGCGTAGCCGGTTGCCAACGACCAAAGAATTGCAGGACCTAACCACGTATGCGTACATGGATTTTCATTTAAAGAATTATTCAAATACGCCACTATATTTGATCATGTGGTTAGACATATACACGGGTCGTCGCTTGGGTGAATTGCCACGTCTAGAAATACAGCATTATGATCGTGAGCACAAAAAATGGTATCTGGAAGCAGTAAAGCATCCAACGAAAAAGAACAATGACAAATGGTTTGTAGTATCTGATGAAGCGGCAGAAATCATTGATGAGTTATTAAAGCCTGAAATCCGTAAAAAGATGCTTTTACGTGGTGGTGATGATCGGTACCTGATACCCGTGCATGAGGAAAATATTGCACGTCATTGGCAGAAAATTAAGAAACAAGCCGGCATTGATGATTTACGTTTTCATGACCTTCGGCATGAAGCAGCAACACGATTGGCAGAGCAGGGCTTAACGGTACCGCAGATCCAACAGTACACGTTGCATGATGATTGGAATAGTCTGAAACGCTATGTCAATTTAGATATTATTCGAAAGGATCTGCTCACATATAAGCAAGCCATTGAATATGCAAAAACCACTGGCATTGCTGAGGCCATTAAAAAAGCCTCTGATTAAGAGGCTTTGTATAGGTTACGAAATTCGGCTTCAGTCACTGCTTTGATTGGGTACTCTTCATCAATGACGATTGGTATGCCATACACAGATTTATAGTTTGGTAGCCATACCAAAGCTGAACCAATGTGCGATTTTTCGCTCAGAATTCTGAAATTTTCAGCATTCATGATAATTGCATAAGGTGGGTCTTTTAGCTCAGTGATGTGCTTTCGAAGTTCTTCAATCATTTAAGCCACCTTTGCCTTTTCTTTAATTTTATTAAACGTCTTTGAGTCCAATTCCTTTTCAGCAACCTTGAAAAAACGCATCGCCAGCTCCTGCGCTGAGTGATTATTTTTCTTCATGATCTTGGCATCTTGATCAAGCAAAGTGACGGTCTGATTGATGCGTGTCAGCATCGAATTGACCTGTGACAATTCAATATTCAGTAAAGCAATTGAATTACCGTTTTTGCATTTGTCCTTGGCTTCAATCAATCCTGCACGTTTGGCTTTGAGTTGGTCGCGTAGATCCAAAAGATCATCACGGCTAAATTGTTGGCTAAGTTTTAAAGGACTCAGTTCTAACAGTTGTTCTTGTGCATTTTCGAGTTTCATTACCATTCCCACATTTTGTATTTAATAAATAAAGTGCCATTTGCTAAGAGCATCAGCTCAAGTACCAACAAGAAAAACTCTGCCATTGCTGAACTCGTCCTGAATGCGTTGAAATTCTGAAACAGCAATTTGTTGTGCCATTCCATTAATCAGTGATTGAAAATGAGCAAAAATATAAAGTCCGAACTCAGCCATATTCAGCAGCTGCGGATCTTCTAAACTTTTTGATTTGATTAGTTCAATTTCGGCATGACTGGCAAGCTTGAGCTCAAGCAATAACTGGTAGTATTTATCCAGGTTATGAATATCTACATTCACAGATACATCGGTTGGATCACACATGAATGGTTGGCCACTGTATAAATGGCCAAACACTCGATTATCTTCAAGACGGTCAATAATGCCGTTCCCTGCAAAATGGATTCCTGAAAATTGAGTTCTGTTTTCAGATATAAAGCTCACTGCCACATGGTCACCAGTATTCATGCTGCCACCTGTTTTTTTCGACGTTTAATTGTCTGCTTTACGGAATGTTTATCACGACAAATAATGCAAATATGCTCTTCACCTTTACCTTTGATTTTGAAAGTCTGCTGACCATGGTGTGCGCACTGGCCCTGAAACTGAGATTTTCCTTCAGCAACTGCTTTTATTCGTGCAGCATTATTTGCATCTCGTCTTAATCGTTCTGGTGATGGAGCTTGAGCTGGTTTTACAGCAGGTTTATTTTTTTTAGATTCTTGGACTGAGCTGAACATGATTTCGCGCATCGTAGACTGAGCGTTATAGCCTTCAGTTTTACGTTTATGCGTAAGTTCAGAGTGACCAAATGGAATCTGATCTGGTTCAGATTTGCCCTGAGCCTTCAGGAAGTCGTCGACTTGTTGAGCAAGGGCAATGGATTTGCCCTTTTTGATAAAAACGTCATGGTCTAAATTAGTGTGCATACTGTTCACCATTCATAGCTTTATGATCGTGCTGAGCCAATGCAGTTTGCTGATCGATATACACAGCAAGGTCTGCCAAATTGACCATCCAAGATGCTTTTTGTTTTTCGCCCAAACGGATCACAGGAAACGGTAATTCCTGTTTCACTGCTTTACGTTTGGCAATTTCAAGTGACATGTGGCTCAAGTAGTCTTCAACCACATTTTCAAGCGGTACCACTGGAGACATGTAGCGCAACACAAGCATCGTGTACGTGTTGATAACTGGAGCAAATTTACCTTTCACTTCAATTCCCCTAGTTCCTTGAAGATACGTTCAGCCGTTTTTACATCAACGGTTGCAGGTACCACATGCTGACCAGGCATGTGAAAAGTAATCACATGCGCACCATTGTTATTACGGATCACCACGTTGTTCACATTGCTCATATTGATAATGTGCTTAGTGTGGTTTAAATCAGTGAATTGCAGCATCGTCGTTCTCCAGCAGCTGCTTCAATGCAGCTTGTTTTCGCTTGAGCTTGAGTTGATGTTCATACGCTTTTAAGACAATAAAAACAGAGAAAACGAACATAAAAGCAATAATGTAAAACGGTGCATATTCGTTCATGACACATACTCCACAGCTTTTAGTGCTGCATTTAAATGTTTTTCTTCATCAGACAAATAGCTCAAATACTCTTCATCAATTTCTTTAAGCATGCAGTCGCAGCATTTTGATGGATGATGTTCACAGCCTTCAGGTTCAGGCTGCTCAACTTCAGCAATTAGGCAATGGCAGCACTGTTCATCCGTGAAATTTGGACATTTATCCTGGCATGGGTGCTGATTCATGCTGATTCCTCAATAAGTTGATTTCGGTAAATACGACGGACTTTTTTTTCCAAAGTCTGTTTTTCAATTTGACTTAGTTCTTCAGCTTCAAAAGCTGCTTGAATGAACGCTAAGGCTTGAGATTGGGCATCCAGTAATGCAGCGCTTGAAAGTGCATTAAGTAAATTTTCGATAGCTGCGTTAATCTGGTTCATGCTGTTTTCACGACACATAGCTTTCTCCAGATACGAGCAAAAAGATTGATCTTTGCTGGCTGAGCGAAATCTTCAGCGTGAAGGCGTTTGATGATGATTGATTCAAAATTACTTTTTTTCATTAAAAAATACCTTTTAGGTACGATGACAACCAAAAGGATATTTTTTAATGGGTATTTTTGTCAATACTAAAAAGTAATTAAAATGCCTAAAAAGGTATTTTTATGCAGAAAAGATACAAAATAATTGTACAAAAGAATATTTTAAGTATGTTTTAAGGTTGTTTAGACAACAAAAAACCACTCCGTGGAGTGGTTTCTGGTATTTATTGGGCTAAATTAATCTTTGATAGGTTGTTTTTGGCTAGCTGGGTAAAACGCTACGATTGGCAAAATATTTTTAATGTTATTTCTATCTAAACTCAAACGTTCACCATCAAGTGTTTCGATGTCCATGATTCCGTCACGTTCAAATAAAAATTCCCCTAAAACGATCTCTCCTTGAATCGTAATAAGAACAGCATCATCCCCAGATTCAATGATTTTTTTAGCATCACACAGAAAAACGAAACCGACTTTATAAGGTTTAGGATAGCCACTTCCTGTCACTTCAAAAGCAATTGGTGATTCAACTGTGGGTGAAACAAAAATAGAACTTTTAGCCGTAGGCAGTTCTGAAATTTCCAAGTCCTCTCCTTTTTGAATTTTGATTGAATTCTTAATGTTCAAAATTCTATAACCATTTTCGGTTGTAACGGAAGAGGGTTCAGCAACTAAATTGGTATTTTTTAGGTTATCTGCGACATTCTTTGTCGCCTTACCTGAATTATAGGCAACTCTGAACACTTCAGCTTTGGTATGTTCGTGGTCAAGCCATCCTTCAGGGACATTAAAAGCATCAGTAATTTTCTTAGCATTGTTGTTGCCAATGTTTTTGGGAGCATTTGCAGAAAGATATTGATTTAAAAGGGTATATTCAATTCCAACAAAAGTAGCAAACTCTTTACGTTCAAAAAATTCGAGCAACTCTAATGTATTTCTTTTTCTAATTTCTTTAACCGATAACATCAGGTTTATCTCCAGGTGGAAATTTCAGTCAGTGGTGACTTACTTACTTACGTACTTACTTGGCAGGTATTATCAGCTAAAACATTGACCGAAAAAATACCCTTCAAAACAACTAAAACAGCTTTTAAGGTAATTTATTTTTAATCTGGGGCTTGATTAAAAAATACCGAAAAGGTATTTTACTCAAAACGAATACCAAAAAGGTTGTTAAAATGTGTACTCCATTCAATGAGTTCATCGAGCAATTACATAAAGATGGTGGTCTTGAAGACTACGCCTTACGTGTTGGTACTTCTCCACAGTATTTGTTCACGCATCTGAAGCATCGTCGCAAGATCCCCAACAAGCAGTTTATGCAAATACTCGCTCAGGAAAGCAATGGGGCATTCACTTTCAAAGACCTTGTGCTTTGGTTCTACGGTTTGAAGACAGCTTAGACAGCTTTTTCTCAAATAAATACGATTATTAGACAGGATTAAAATCATGGTTAAGAAAAATCGGAAAGTTTTACCGCTGTCGATGGCTCTTCGTGCTGCTGTTTACAGTGAAACAGATCATTCATTAATGGCCCATATTGCTGAAAAGAACTGCTGGAATATCACAACATTTCGCAATTCATTGTGTCCGACTACGACAACACATAAAGCCAATATTTATCACCTTGAAGCCGTGCTCGCTGAAACTCGTGATCCAGGCATCATGGACAGTCTTTGTGCTATTCACGGCAATGCGGGTTGGTTTGAGTTTCCCGAAATAACAGAAGATTTAGAACATTCAAATTACATCAGTAAGGTTGGTGCACTTGCACAAGAACAGGGTGAATTAGCTCAATCTATTGCCAATGCTGTTGCAGATGGTCGGATCACCAAGCTGGAAGAGGATGAGATTTACCAGGAAGTACTGGATCTTGTTCGAGTGGCGACATCTTTGCTTGCGATGGTCAAAAAACAACGTGAGCAGGTGGCGTAATGGTAAAGCCTAGATTCCAATTGGATGATGTAAAAGCCAAAGCGCAAGGCCTTTGGGCTGATACGATTTTTCCAAGATTCAATATCGATGTGCGATTTAAGAAAAAAACGCCATGTCCAGCCTGCGGTGGCCGTGATCGCTTCCGCTATGACGATAAAAATGGAAATGGTGATTATATCTGTCAGCACTGTGGAGCTGGTGATGGCATCAGTTTAATTCAAAAAGTGACAGGATTGACATTTCCAGAAGCTCTATCAGAAGTAGCAGCTATCGTTGGTTTAGATGCTACATCCAATATCACAGAAGAAGACCGTGTTCGTTGGCGTAAAGAAAAAGAAATCCGTGATAAAGAACAGCGTGAACGTGAATTGAAGATGCAGGAGCAGATCGCTCGTAAAGCTGAAGGCATTTGGCGTGGAGCATATATAGGCGATTTCAGCTTGTACTTAAAAGAAAAGCAGGTTGATAAAGATCCCAATATTAAAGTTACACATGACGGAAATTTACTAATTCCTGCATACGATGAGCACGGCAAAATGTGGAATGTGCAAACAATCACACCAGATGGCCAAAAGTTTTTTATTACTGATGCTGGAGGTCGTACTGGTGGGTGCTTCTTTATGATCGGTGAAGTACAGCCTGATTTGTATGACGCTCACATCATCTGCATCGCGGAAGGTTATGCAACCGGTATGTCTATTCACATGGCAACGGGTCATCCTGTGGCACTGTCATTTGTGGCAAATAATTTACCCAAAGTTGGTGCAGCATTACGCAGAAAATACCCAAAAGCCGTGTTTGTCTACTGCGCTGATGATGACAGTGCTAAAGAAGATACAGGTATCAAATATGCCCAAGAAGCACAATCAATTACAGGTGGCATAGTGATTCTGCCTGATTTTACGCAAGTTCAGGAGTCTATCGCATGAATTCCAAAGCTTATACGGACTTCAATGATCTGCATGTTGTTTGCGGGTTAGAAGAGGTAAGCAAACAGATTAATTCTGCTATTTCTTCTTTGCAGTTTTCCCCCGAACCCCCAATAAATGAAGCCCACAATTTTCAGGGTCAAACATTGGATGAAATGGAAAGTAATGCTGTTTTTGAAGGGGTGCAGGGGAGTATTTCGCAAGAAAATGATGCACCTGTTGAAAGTAAGCAGAAACCTGAAATCAATGAGGTTTTGCTGCAAGGTTATCTGAATCGTTATTTTTTAGTTGAAGGTAAAACTGAAATTTGGGATAGCGAGCAAAAAACAGTTATGAAAAAAACTGCTTTTATCGCACTGATTAGCCAAAAGTACTTCAAGCTATGGTCTGCTAAACGCCAAGTGATTTCACAGGATGTATTCCGTAATCATATGGATGAAGCCAATGCAGCCACTATTCAGGAATTATTAGATAACTTTGTTATTTTGGCGGGTACTCAAGAATCTTGGAATATTAATCGTCGTGAACGTTGGCTTAACAAAGCGATAAAAGAGGCATATCCAAATATCTATGATTTATGGTTTAAGTCTCCAGTACGTAAACAAATCTATCACCGTAATTTGATCTTTGATCCGACTTGCTCTCATGACTTAGATGAAAATTATATCAATATGTTTAATGGATTGCCGTTGGATGTATTACGTGATGCGAATGGTGCTCAAATCTCTGTACAGGATGCTGCAAAAATATGTCCTGGCATTATTAGTTTGATTCATCATTTATGCAGTCATGAAAAAGAAGCGGTCATGTTCCTGCTTAAATGGTTAGCTTATCCGCTTCAGAATATGGGTGGAAAAATGGCGACTTGTGTACTCATGCATGGTGATACTCAGGGCGCGGGTAAATCATTATTGTTCGGTAAAATCTTTAAAAAGATTTATGGCGACTATCACACAACTGTTGGCCAACAGCAGCTGGATTCTAACTATAACGAATGGATTGAAAATAAACTTTTCGGTTTGTTTGAGGAAATTGTAGATAACAAGAAAAAGCATAACGTGATGGGGATGATTAAGCATTTGATCACTGGTGAGACTTTGTATGTCAGTAAAAAGTTTGTCAGTGGTTGGGAAATGGATAATCACTTAAACACAGTGTTTTTATCTAACAATACGCAGCCACTGCCTATTGAAGAAAAAGACAGACGCTTCCTTGTCCTTAATCCGACTAAAGCTTTGGAAGGTAAATTGTATGAAGCAGTGATGCAAGAAATCAATTCTGAAGGTATTCGTGCTTTCTTCACTGTGCTCATGGGTATGGATCTAGGTGATTTTAATGGTCACACAAAGCCACCAATAACCAAGGCTAAAAAAGCTTTGATTGACTATTCACGTCCAGGCTTCGATACGTTCTATACGGATTGGAAAAATGGCGAGACGAAGTATCCGTTTATCTCGTGCAAATCAGAACAGCTCTATCAAGCATTTATTCAATGGACTAAAAAGACAGGTGAGCATCCAATCAGTATGAAGCGATTCATAGGGGAAGGACGTAAGCATGGCTTTATACCTAGTGAAAAAGCCAAACATTGGAAAGGTATGAAGAAGAGTGGCCAGAATAAAATTATTATTATTGGAGTTAAGCCAGATGATAAGAAAGAGCAGGATTGGTTGGGGTTGCAAGTTGAAGAATTTCAAGATAGTCTCGATGGTACTCCAGAGGTTATGGGCTATGGCAATATCTAAAATAAGCATGCCATGTGAACCATGTGAACCTTTGTGTGAATCATTTTCCTACAATGGTTCACACGCCAACATACTGAAATCATTAAGTAATTATACCCATGTGAATGATGTGAACCATTTGCATGCGTGCGCGCGCGTAAAGATAATTTCACTTTTATGTTTTTCTGTCCTTAAAAACATTAAAAAACGAATTTCTCTCACACGTAGAAAATCATTAAAACCATTCACATCATTCACATTTTTTAAAAATGCTTATAAAGCATTAATAATTAATAAGAATTTATGTGAACCTTTTTTGATCAATCATTCACACATCATTCACATCATTCACAAAATTTAAAAAGGACAACAAAATGGAAAAATATTTGCGTTTGTTAAATCCTAAAACTACAAATTTCGATGCAATCGGTGGTGGTAGCCATGGCTCTATGACTGCACAGGATGTTTGTGTGGCACTAAGTTATGCAAATTTGACCAGTGTTCAGCAATCTTTATTGAATCTTTATGCAATGAATCAAAATTCTATTGAGCAGATTAAACTGACTACAAAGTGTATTCAGGCTGAATTGCATGCTATGAAGCGTGCAGATCTGTCTGATGACACTGAAGTTTCAATTTTTATTGCTCTTGTTGAATTGAGTAAAGTACCTGGTAGTTATAAACCTTCTGTTCGTAACAGGGCTGTCATTGGTGGTGTGAGTAAAGATCGAGTACAGCGCAAGCTCAATCAAGTAATCAATGAATACAAAGGTCTTTTCGAAGATGAAATCAAAAAGATTTCAAGTAAAATAAAATACCAATTTAAAGATTAAATTACTAAAAAGGTATTTTTGGTATTGACAGGTGCGACAGTTTTAATCTACATTTCTCCACAATGCAAAACTGTATTTAAAGCGCTGTAAGTTCTTAAGAGTCTCTCCCCAGAGGCTCTTTTTTTATGGCTGTATGTCAGGCGCGGGGCAGGGCATACAGTCTTTTTTTTAAGGATGACCGCATGGCAAACAATCAGATGATCGTTCGCATCTCAGTGCAGATGCCTAAACGTCGAATGGTATTGCTCACAGCGCTTCATGCAGTGGACAAGATCATTCAACTGAAAGCAACACAGAAACTGCGTGAATTAATTATTAAACGTTCCATCAAAGTTACTCCGGTGAAACATGAACAAAGCACCACAGAAAGCTAAGCGTCCATGTCTATCATCGGGCTGTAAGGACTTTGCATCGAACAAAGGATATTGCGACAAACATCAGAGCAGAGTGAAGCAACGTGATCGTGATCGCGGGACTGCACATCAACGTGGCTATGATGCCGAGTGGAAAAAACATCGTGACCAATTCTTGTTGGAACATCCGCTGTGTGTTGAGTGTCGTCGCAAAGGTTATGTGATGCCAGCAACGGTGGTCGATCACATCATTCCACACAAGGGTGATAAAGATCTGTTCTGGAACAAATCAAACTGGCAACCGTTATGTGAAACACACCATAACATCAAGACTGCATCAGAGGATCGTGGTGCTTGGATGCCAGTAGTGAACAAGCCTGTGATAGATCCTGATCGAATGAATCCTTTCAAAGTTGGTGACACAGTGACCATTGCAAATGATGTGATCCTCAGCCGACTTGGTTGTACTGATCAGGATCAATGGGAAGTACTCGATGTGCTCAATGAAAAGATTCTCGAAGTATCCAACGGCATGAAGATACAGCAACTGCATTTTTCACATTTTAAAAATATTCAAGGGGATATGGGGTCAAAAGTCTAAACCGACCTCCCGCTAAAGACCGCCCCCCCATGAAATTTTCTCTCCGTGAGAAAAAATCAAAAGGGAGGGGGGTATCAGAGGTGATTTATGACCGATAGAGATTTCACATTCCAAGCTGGATCTGAACTACTGCAACCGAAGGTAGCAGTAAAGGCGAAAATCCCGCCTAAACCTGCAGGCTTGACCAAAGTTGCAAATGCAGTTTGGGAAGAGTTGGGACCAAAACTTGTTGAAGTTGGTCTGCTGAGTGAAGTAGATGGAGCAGCGTTTACATTGCTCTGTCGAAATATTTCTGACTATGAGGCTGTCTTGGCCAAGTTGCAGACCGTCGATGACTTCGTGGATGAGACACCAAATAAATTTAAGGTTCAATCCGTGTGGTTCACATTACGGAACCGACTGCATGATGACATTTTGCGACTGTCCAAAGAATTTGGGCTGACTCCTGCTTCTCGAAGTGGGATGCGTGGTGCTCAGACGGATAAGAGTCAGCAATTGGGTCTTGGGTTTGAAACGCCTGAACAAAAGAAAACAGAGAGTCAATTTACAGTGCGTAGACGATCATGAGCGAAAGAAATTATTTAGAAATCATGCACCAGTACTGCAAAGACGTGCAAACAGGTGTGCGAATTGCGGGAAAGTTTGAAAAATTAGCAGTAAAACGTTTTCTAAATGATTTAAAACGCCAAGAAAACGACCACGATTTTCCATATTCATTCAGTGAAGAGCGCATGAATCATGTGTGCTCATTCATTGAAAATTTGCATCACTGGAAAGGTGCTTTAGCACGTAAGCATTTCATCTTAGATCCATGGCAAGTTTTCGTTGTTGGCAACATTTTCGGCTGGGAAGATGAGGACGGTATCAGACGTTTTACTGATGCTTATGTCGAAATTTCTAAGAAAAACGGCAAATCGACCCTTGCTGCTGCCATTGGTTTGTACATGTTATGCGGTGATGGTGAAGCGGGTGCTGAAGTTTATGCAGCAGCTGCCAATTATGACCAAGCAAAAATTGTGTGGCAGGATGCCAAACAGATGGTACTGCTGAATGCTGAATTAAGAGCAACATTTGGTATTGAAACGACGCAGTATGAGATTCGTTCGACCACTGGCAACGATAACAGTATTTTCCGTCCGATTGCGACAGACAAAGAAGGCAGTAAAGACGGTAAAAACGTCCATTGTGCGATTCTTGACGAAATCCATGCTCATAAGGATTCTGAAACTTACGACATCATGGCAGATGGTGTCATTGCTCGTCGTGAGCCTTTAGTTTTGGGTATTACCACAGCAGGCAGTAATAAAATTGGGGTCTGTTGGCGTGAGCGCTGCAAAGTTGTCGATATTTTGTATGGTAAAGATCATTTAGAGCGTTATTTCGGCATCATTTTCACCATCGATAAAGGTGACGATTGGCGCAATCCTGATGTTTGGCCAAAAGCGAATCCGAGTATGGGCGTTGCTTTTGATACCAATTACTTGCAAGGCAAATACAAGAAGATCAAAACCGCTGCTGAAGAAAGCCGATTCAGACAGAAAAGTTTGAATGAATGGGTGCAAGGTGCAGACAGTTGGATTGCTTCGAGTGAATGGGAGATGCTGGCAGATCCGAACGTCACTGAGGATCATTTCAAAGGATGTATATCTTTTGGTGGTTTGGACTTGGCAAGCAAAATGGACTTGGCAGGTTATGTGAAGTGGTATCCAAAACTGATTGATGGTCGTGTGCATTGGTATCTTTTTGCGCATCAATACATCAATGAGCATGTTGTGAATCAGAGACGGCAAACGGATGGTCAGAAACGTCCTGATGAGTATTTGGATTGGGTCGAAGATGGGTACTTAATCGAGACACCAGGGAACGTCACCAATTTTGGACGAATCTTCACAGATATTGTGGAAAGCCATGCGCAATCGCCATTTTATGAAATTGGCTTTGACCCGTGGAATGCCTCACAGTTTGCTCAAGATCTGATTGCGCGTGATATTGAAGCCATTGAAGTTCGGCAGCAGGTAAATCCGTTAAGCTTTGGTATGCGTTGGATAGAAGAACTGATTCGCGATGGTCGGATTCATCATGATGGCAATCCTGTATTGCAGTGGTGTATGTGTAACATCGTAGTTAAAGAAGATGCCAACACTCATATTTTCCCACGTAAGCCTGATAAAGCACGAAAAATTGACGCAGCTGTGGCAGCGATTATTGGTGCTACACGGGCAATGCTTTGGGATAAGTTAGACGTTTTCGACTTGGTACCAGGTGAAGAAGATGGAAACATTGATGACTGGTTGAATGACATGATTAAGGTAGCGAAGCGATGAGTAAAAAACGCGATAAAGTAAAAATTCGTGATAAAACCAATCGCGATAAGCTGAAGGTTCGGGGAACTGGACCAATGCAAGACAAAACGGGGACGGTCATTTGGGATCGTCCCCGTTCTAGTTTTAAAACAGCGAAGCCTGTGACATTTGACAGTGCGATGACGCTCAGTGCTGTATTTGCCTGTGTAAAAATCTTGACTGAATCTGTGGCCACCTTGCCTTTGCAGATGTACAAGCTCAATGCTGATGGTACACGTACTCAAGTTAAAGATCATGATGTGATTCGGCTGCTATACAACAAGCCGAACCGATACCAGACACGGGTTGAATTTTTTGAACAGTTAATGCTGAACCTCGTTGCCGGTAATGCATACGTCAAAAAGGATTATTCGGGCAAAAAGCTAGTCAGTCTGCAAGTCATCAACACAGGATCTGTGGACCCAAGTATTCAAGAAAATGGTACGCCTTTGTATAAATGCAAGATTGGCAATAAAACCTATGAGTACAGTGACAAAGAAATTTGGCATATCAAATTATTTGGCACTGGCTTTGTAGGGATGTCGCCTATTGCATACGGTGCGCAATCGATTGGCGTTGGTCTTGCTGGTGTCGATAAAACATCGCGTCTAATGTCAAACGGTGCTAAGCCGACAGGGGCATTGAAAACTGAAAAATATCTGAAAAAAGAACAGCGTGATGCGCTGCGTGGTGAATTGGATATTTTGATCAATGGCGATGATGGGGATTTAGCAGTACTCGAAGGCAATATGCAATTCGAGCAAATTAGCTTAACGCCTGAAGACCTTGAGTTGATTGAAATTCGAAGATTATCAGTCGAAGAATCTTGTCGCTATTTTGGTGTCAATCCAATTCTAATTTTCAGTACAGATTCCAGTACGACTTGGGGCAGTGGTATCGAACAATTGGTCGATGGCTTCCATAAATTTGGATTACGTCCTTATTTAGAGCGTATTGAAGAAAGTGCGCGGATTCATCTATTGCAACGGCATGAATGGGATGAATATGAGTTCGAATTTAAGACCAAAGACTTGTTGAGAGCTTCTTATCTTGAGCGGATTAAGTCGAATAAAGATCGAATCCTGTCAGGTCAAGCGAGTCCGTATCAAATCCAAATGGAAGAAGGGGAAGTCGCTGATAAAAACTCTGACTTCATTTTGGTTCCTGTGAATATGACTACTGCCGAACGTATGAAAAAAGGCAATTATGGAGCGAAAGCTGATGAATCAAAACCTGCTAGTACGGAATAAAGTACTGCCAAATTTGCCGAAAGTTCAATGTCGGCGCATGCCAATTACTGTGGATAACTGTCGATTTATCGACAAAGATGAAAAGACAGGTGTGGTAAAGATTAGCGGTTACGCTGTCAAATGGGATTCAATCAATTATTACGGTGAAAAATTCGTTCGTGGTGCTTTTGCTGAAGTTTGTGCAGCGTTTGCAGCTGGTACGAAGAAAGTTCATTGCTATTACAACCATGGATGGCGACTGTATTACGTTGATTCCCGTATGGGAATGCGTGTCGGCAAGATCACCGTCTTAAAAGAAGATGAAGAAGGTCTATACCTTGAGATCGAACTGACACCAGGACTGGCAATCGCTCAAGATGTGGCAGCAATGGTGTTGCATGGCACGATTGATGGATTCTCGATTGCATTCTATCCACCGACATCGATGGATATGGAAGATAAAGGCACTTATATCGAAATTAAACGTGCTGATATTTATGAAATCAGTATCGTGGATGAGCCAGCTGACGGTGCAGCACGAATTATCAGTGAAGAGGCAATTGAAGCAATTCAATCAGCAGATGATGCTGAAGAATTATTGCGATCCGTTGGTCTTGTTGGTGATTATGCCAAAAAGCTGATGGCTCGACTGTCTGGTATTCAACAGCCTGAAGAAATTCCACCAAAGTCTGATCCGGTTAAAGATCCTTTCGAGTTTCTTGATAAGGCATAAAGCAATTTTTTTAAACATGACCCGCTCTAAACAGGCGGGTTTTTCATTTTCTATGCATGGAAAAAATTATGAACGCACCATTAAAAACCGCTATCGCAATGGCTATGGCAACTGCAGCAACACAACAGGCGCAACCATTATCAAATTTGCAAACTCGTGATACTTCACAGCTTGATCAACTCGCTGTTCAGTTGCGCAATCGAGTTGGACAGTTTGACGAATTACTTGAACGTTATAAATCTAAACTAGAAGCACTTGATGGTTTACCAGATGACTTAAAAACTGATTTGGAAGCTCGTGCCAAGAAAGTTGCCGAGCTTGCTGGAGAAATTGAAGAAATTCAGCAGCAACTGGTCGATGGTGTTCATGAGCGTAGCAAGTCTGAACAAGACACCATTGCAGCAGCGCTGATCCGAAATAAAGATGCTGTTGAATTTGCCAAAACAATGGCAACTCGCTCAGGTAAGAAAAAAGAATCAGTGGTCTTTGAAGGGATCAATGCTCGTAACGTCATCACCTTGGCAGGCTTAGGTACCAATGGATCGTTGGCAAAAAATGATGTGTCTCGTACATCGTTCCAAGCACCTTTATCAGTGATTGATTTAATCAACTGGGGTTCAGCTGATGGTGATGTGGCTGTATTCCTCCGTGAATCTGCTTTCGAAATCATGGCAGATATTGCACCTGAAAATACTGACAAAGCAGAATCTGATCTTGAATTTGGTCCAGTTCAGTTGAATATCGGTACGATTGCACACTGGATTCGTGCATCTAAGCAAGTTCTCGCAGATATGACATGGCTTGCAAACTACATCGAAACCCGTATGACTTACGGTGTGCGTTTAAAGCTTGAATACTTTGTTGTCAATGGTCATACACCAACACCACAGAATCCTAAATGCTTCAGTGGTCTGCTTGAAGAAGACAACTATGTTGAAATCACTGCAGAAGCAGATGCAACAGCAATTGATGTGTTGAACCAAGCGAAATATAAAGCAGCTGATTCTTATTTGTTACCTGACAGCATCATTTTAAACCCAGAAGATTGGGGCAAAATTGAGCGTATCAAAGGTGAAGATGGCCATTATGTATTTGGTGCGCCAGGTGCAGCAGTTCAGCCAGTACTTTGGGGTGTACCAGTCGTTTTCGCAGCTTCAATGCCTAAAGGAAAATATTGGGTAGGTAACTTGGCGATTGGTTTTGACGGTTTAATCCGTGAAGATGTTGCTGTGACTGTATCAACAGAAGATGGCAACAACGTAACCAAAAACTTAGTGACAATTTTGGCAGAAATGCGTGCTTCTGGCGCAGTTGTATTGCCTGATGCATGTGTCGCTGGTGATTTACCTGAAATCCCTGCAGTAACGCCTCCAGTCGGTGAAGGCTAATTTCTGAAATAAAAAGCACCCTTCGGGGTGCTTTTTTTAACTCTTTTCGTGTCGCAAAAAGGCTATTTTTATGAGTGATTTAATTGACCCAGCTATTGTCAAAAAGCAGTTACGTGTTCTACATGGCCGTGATGATGATTACATCGGATTACTCACCAAAGCAGCTTTAAAACATATTCAAAATTTCTTAGATCGACCACTTGAGGAAGTACTGGTCGAAGGTAAGTTGCATGAAGATTTGACCATTGCAGCCTTGTTGATCATCACGGATATGTACGAGAACCGAGCAGGTCAAACGGAAGTCAATTTATACGTCAATCAAGCAGTTGAAATGTACATGCTGCCATACCGCAAAATGGGGGTCTAAATGGCAACTTATGTAAAGCGTTTTTATGAAAGTTCAATAGAAGGCATTGAACTTTCAATTAATTGTCATCTTCAGTCCAGTGGACACGATGTTCAAAGCATGCACGTTTTCCAAAGTCCTAAGAATGCATGGTATGAGGCAATTATTGTTTTTCAAAGACCAATCGAAATCTATGTCAATGAAAAACCAACGATCATTTCGGGACCAGATGTAACGACAAGTCCACCGAAAAAGCCATAGGTGATTTATGCAATCAGGTGATTTAGACCATTTATACGAAGTACTGCAACGTACTGAAGAAAAAGACAGTGCAGGTCAAAAAAAATGGGTGTGGAACAAGATCGGTGAATTTTACGGTGGTGAAGTTCCTGTCAGTACTTCAGCATTTTCATCATCTGGTGCAATGGGATCTGCTTTAGTCGTTCAGATCAATTACCGACCTGAAGATTTTCCAGATTTGTTGTCTGAACATCAGTTGCGTGATGCAGACAGCCAAAACATTTATGCGATTACGGGTATTTTGCCTGTCAGTCGTGCTAAGCATCGCATCATGTGTGCCGTGGGGAAAATATGATTGAGTCTTCTGTGGAAGTTGAAGGCTTAGACGATCTTACAAAGCAATTTGCGAGATTAGTGAGTCTAGGGAAGCAACAACAGTATGTAATGAATGCTGCTAGTTATGCACTTAGTCCGATGGTGAAAGAAGTCAAGCGTTTAGCACCTAAGGCTGAATCAGAATATATCCGCTATCGAAATGGTCGAAAAGATAAAATTAAGCCTGGAGGTTTAAAAAAAGCGATTTCGAGAAAAAGAGTGAAGCTTGAGAAAAGCCGTGGGGTGGCACTCAAAATAAAATATAACAAGGCATTTTATTGGCGTTTTTTAGAGTATGGGACACCTACAATGGCGGCTGTTCCTTTCATCCGTCCGGGTTTTGATGCAAAAAAAACAGAAGCATTACAGCGATTCAAAGACCGATATCGCAGTTATGTTGATGATGTTGTTCAACGTCGAAATGCAAGTGCGGGAGGAAATGGGGATGCTGGCGATTGAAATTTGTTATGCACTGCTGAGTGGTGCTGGATTTAAGTGTGGACCTGCGCCCATTGCTGCAGGTGAGGACCTGACAGATGGCTATGTCACTTTTCAGGACATCAGCACGATACCGGAAAACGATGTGAAAGGTTGGACGGGCATCGATTATGTCCGTATGCAAGTGAATGTCTATCACCATGAAAAATTGAAAGCATCACAGCGTGCCAAGCAGATTAAAAAATTATTTTCAAAACAGAATCCGTACTGTGAATGCACGCCAGTTGGTGAGCGTGGATCACATGACACTGAAACCTTGCTGCACTGTCAGCAAATCGATTTTTACATGACTCAATCTGATAACAGTTGTTAGGAGACACTATGACTGATTGCGCAGCGGGAACAGTAGATTCCCAGGGAATTAAACTAAATGTATCTGGTGGTATTTTTACACCGAAAACGTATATTGCAGATATTTTAGATCTGCCTTTGCCAGCTGGTGAACGTTCAACGGATGATGTGACTTCGGTTTTATCAAAATTCGCTGAAAAACTGGCATCTGGTGTGATTGATTACGGCAATATTGAACTTGGTTTGCTTCAGCGTACCAATACTGATCAGCAAGTGACATTGGAACGAGCGTTCATTGATGGGGACTGCTTTGATTGGGAAATTGAACTACCAGATGAAGCTAAAACTTCATATAAATTCTGCGGATCAATTACCAAGTTTGCACCATCGCGCGAAGCATCCAAGAAAAACCGTGTAGCGCTGACAATTGCGATCTCTGGTGCAGTGGATCATCTTGAAAATGGTGTTTCAAAGCTTACTGCAGCCGGTTAATTTTAACCTTTCAAAAAGACCCCGTTTCGACGGGGTTTTTTCATTCTATCTATTTAAAAAAATGAGAGGAAATCATGTCTAATTTAGTAAATGCATTCTTGGCAACAGTTGGTAAAAAACAATCTCAAATTGTTGAAATTAAAGATGTGGGAAGTGTTGGTGTCCTAACTTCATTAACCATGAAACAACGTGCTGAATATTTTAATGAGCGTAAAAGCCTTGAAGACTCGAAAGGCAATGCACTTTTACTGCAAACAACTGTATTTGACCCCGAAACTGAAGAACATATTTTCAAAAAATTATCGTTGGACGATATTAATAACCTTCCAACATACGTGACAGATCCATTGATCAAAGTGGCACTGCAAGCAATTGGTGTAACGCCTGAAATGATTGCACAGCAGGCCAACAAAGAGGTGGAGCCTGAAGAACTAAAAAACTCCGCGAACGACCAGAGCTAATGTTTATGTTTCAGCTCGCACTGCGGTTGGGTCGGACCGTAAACGAGTTGATGAGCAGTATGAGTGCTGAGGAATTCGAGTACTGGAAAGCATTTTCAGTATTCGAGCCAATCGGTGTTCTACGTGAAGATGCATTATTTGCCAATGTCTGTAAAACACTTGCTGATTTACAAGTGAAAAATGAGCTTACGCGTCGTGATTTCATTGTGTTCAATCGCGATAAAGCAGAGCCTGAACCTGATATTGAGCAAACGATGCGTAACATCAAAGCAGTGTTTGGAGCATTAAGTGCCAAGTCAAAAGCATAATTTTAAGGTCGGTGATGAAGTTTATATTCCTGACCTGTTTGCCCGTCACAAGTTTCGGGTACCCGATGACGAACAATATGTCGTGGATAAATTGATTGATGATGAACGTCTGCAAGTCAGTATCGAAGATCGTTCATTTGTGGGTCATTATTCGCATTTTACGGTTGTGAAGCAAAAAGATGGTTAAAAATAACCAAAATAATCCTATTAAATTACCTTTTGGTTGAGTAAATTACCATTTTAGGCATTGATAATACTTTGGGTTTAGCGGTAGGCTAAAAAAGTACTAGCAAAATCTAGTATTTGGATTGGTCTCCAATTTATCACAAGGTCAAATGACCGCATTCGCGGTTTTTTAATGCCTAAAGCTTTTTGCAACCTGTAAAAAGTTGCCCGTTATGGCGGGTTGGGTAGGAGCACTTCGGTGCGCTAGAACCTTGTGACTAGTAAGACCAATCCTACTTAACTCGCCACCCTAATTGATTGGTCTCATGAAGGTGGTGAACATTCCTATATCACAAGGAGTATTCATCATGAATGCTAAATCAAAAATCGTAAAATTTAATAATCAACAGATCCCTGTCTACTTTGTCGGGGATAAGCCTTTTGTCGCTATGAAACCAGTTTGTGAAAACATTGGTTTGCAATGGGAAGCACAGCTTAAACGAATCAAACGAAATCATGTGCTTAATTCAACTATGTCCATAATGGACATGGTTGCACAAGATGGAAAAGTTCGTAATGTTATCTGTTTACCATTTAGCATGTTAAACGGTTGGTTAATGGGTGTTGATGCCAACAAGGTCAAGCCTGAAATTAAAGATACGCTGACCAAGTATCAGCTTGAGTGTTATGACGTGCTGTATAAGCACTTTATGCCAAAACCTGCGAGAGCTATCAATCTAAACAATTATGTTAGCAAGGACGTTCATGAGTGCATGGCTCAGCGTTATCATCGTATGTTTAGACAGTATGATGACATGATTGACCAATTGCGCGATAAGATCAGCAGTATGGAAGATAAGTGCCGTCAATTTGATCGGAAGAAATGCCAGTACTCAATCAGTATTGTTGAAGCAAGTATGCTATTGAAAGTGTCTATTGTAGATATTGAGCAGGAATTATTACGCGAAAATATTATTGATAGTCGGGTTCCTTATGTCAGTGGTGCGCCTTTGATTTGGTCTGTGACTGAACGAGGGGAGCGTCTAGGACTGGCTTTAATCGACAGTGAAGTATTCGATGATGGTGTTCAAGATCGGATTAAACTGACGGATGATGGCTTTATTTGGCTTAAACAACGAATGCAAAGTCGCTTGAACTAAGTGTTATAAACTGTTTATATTCTAACCTCTTATAAATATAGGGGGTTAGAATGGCGCTTAAACCTTGTAAAGAATGCGGTTCACCAGTAAGTGATAAAGCTGAAAATTGTCCAAATTGTGGGGCAAAACAGCCAAAGAAAACATCTCGTTTTGTAATGTTTTTAGCCGTTTTATTGGCGATTGCAGGTATCTATTCATTATTTTCGCCTGAGCCTGAACCTACAAAGGTTCAAAGTAGTAAACCACTCACGGAAGAAGATATTTTGATGCAAAAATTCTCAGATGCTACGCAGTCAAAAAATTTAGATGCAAAGTGCCAAGCTTCTCAAGATCTTTTAGATTTTTACAATAGACAAGGAGATAAAGCGAAAGCTGATATGGCTAAAGGTATTTTAAAACGCGATTGTAATTAATCTGACTCTACGGAATAACGTGTGTAATTAATCTAAGTAACAAATTTATATAAACCTCGCTTCTGGCGGGGTTTTTTTATGGGTGAAATTTATGTCAGGTGATATTTTAAGTCGGATTCAGATTTTGCTGGATGCAAACACAGCAAACTTTGAACAAAATCTGCAGAATGCACAGCGAACATCTGTATCAACCTTTGACAAAATTAAATCCAGTGCAAAAGTCATGGGTACTGCAGTTGCTGCCGGTGCAGCATCAGCGACAGTGGCACTTGGAGCGATGGCTTGGGAAACAGCGAATCAGGCTGCTGAACTCGAAAAATTTGCATTCCGTGCAAATACAACAACTCAAGATTTCCAAAAAATGGCGGTGGGTGCTCAGGCTTATGGCATTGAGCAAGAAAAACTCAGCGACATGATGAAGGACTTCAACGAAAAGCTGGGTGAATTGACGACTATCGGTGCCGGTGGTGGTGTCGATTTCTTTGAACAAATCGCAGTCAAAACTGAAGGATCTGCAGCAGCAGCTGAAAAGTTGATTCTGAAAATGCAGAAACTTTCAGGTCCTGAAGCGCTTCAGTTGTATGTTGATAAACTCGAAGAAGCAGGGGTAACGCAACAGCAAATGTCATTCTATCTGGAGTCGATGGCTTCAGATATGACCGACCTCATTCCATTGTTGATCAATGGTGGAGAGGGCATGCAGCTTTATTCCGATGCAGCAGAGCGTGCTGGCATCGTGATGAGCGATAAAACCATTGCTCAGGCGAAGATATTAAAAGAGCAAATGTATTTGCTCGATTTACAGTTACAAGGTGCTAAAAATCAGCTGATGCAGGCTGTAATTCCTGCATTCGTCGATATTGCTCAAGCATTCTTCAGTGGATCTGAGCAAGGTTTACAGTTTACTGACGTTGCAAATGGTATTGCCGATGGGCTTCGATTTGTCGCAAAAGTAGCGATTGGTGCTGCAACCTCTGTTCAACTTGTTGGTAAGGTTATTGGTGGCTTAGCTGCAACTGCAGGCGCGATCTTAACAGGCAATATCAGTCAAACACAGGCGATTCAAGATGCAATGGTTGCTGACTTGGATGCAACGATGCAATCAGCAGCTGCCAAACTTGATCAAATTAGTAATAGCACAGCTTCAACGACAGCCAAACAGATGGCTGCTTTGCGTAGTGTTGAGAAAACAACAGGTGGTGTGAATGCTGGACTTGGCGAATTGGTTGAAAAGCAAGACAAGGCAGCAAAAGCATCGAGTGGTCATTCTAAAGCGCTCCGTGAACAAAGCCGTATTTTAGAAGAGCAAAAACGTATTCTTTATGAATATTCAACGGCTGATGATCAAAAGAGCCTAAAACTTGCTGAGGAAATTGAGCGATTAAAAGCAAATGGGATGTCTCAATATGTGCCACTTGCTCAGGCTCGATATGATGAAGAGAAAAAGCTTGCAGAAATGCAATTTGCTTGGGAAGTAGCTGAACATAGGTTCAGTGAAAATGAAAAGCTAGCTTATTCATACAACATTAAAGAGCAAGAAATTAAGGCTGATGCATTGCTTACCAAAGAACAACGTGCAGCCAAGCTTCAATCTTTGCGTGAACAATTTGAAATTGAGAGCCGTGAATTAAGAATATCGCAACAGAAGCAACTGCTCGAAATTCGAAAGACTTGGATGGATGCCTCAGATTACGCTGAGCAATATTACGCATTAGTACGTGAAGAAATTTTCAACACGACAAGTTATTCACCTGAAATGAAAGATGCCTTGATTAAACAGGCAAATATTCAGCAGGGTGTTGAACAAAATGCAGAGCGTGAAAGTGTTTGGTCTGATTATCAAAGTCAATTTGGTGAGCAAAATTATTATCAACAAGATGTCGATTTGCTTCAAAAAGCATTAGATCAAAAGTTGATTAGTGAACAGGAATATCACAAGCAAAGAGCATCTTTACAGCTTCAATGGGGCATGAGCTATGTCCAAGGAGCAGCTGGTGTCATGGCTCAAGTCTTTGGTGAAAACTCCAAAGCTTATCAAGCCATGTTTGCCGTGCAAAAAGCCATGGCGATTGCTCAAGTGATGATGAATGCGCCTGCCACCTTCTCTGCAGTAATGACATCGGCTTCAGCGATTCCAGTGGTCGGTCCATTCATTGCACCAGGCTTGGCAGCGGGTGCTGTGGCATTACAAATGGCTCAAGCAGCTGCAATCGGATCTGTCTCATTCCAGCCAACAGGTATGGCGCATGATGGTATTGATCGAATTCCAGAGGAGGGTAGCTGGTGGCTCGACAAAGGCGAACGTGTCCTTAAAGAGCAAACATCATCAAAACTTGATAACACGCTCGATGAGATCCGTCGAACTAATCGTGAACCTGCTTACGATATGCCAATGATGCAACCTGAAGTAAACAATATTTACGCTTTGGATGGTAAGAGTGTCGAACGTGTTCTTAAAAAGAACAGCCGTCACGTTGCAGGAAGTGTCCGAAAACATGTGCGTAATTTTGGGAGAGCGTAATGTCTGATGTTTTATTTCCAGACTTAAGAATTGGTTATGACCTGACGCGAAAGCCGATGTTTAATACCAAGATTATGACATCGGTGAATGGTCGTGAACTGCGTGCAAGTTATCAAGCTGTGCCGAAATATGAGTTTTCACTGACTTTGCCAGGGCTTCAAGAACGAAAGGGCGAACTGCAAGCAATTGAAGATTTCTTTATTGCTCGTCGCGGTGCCTTTGACTCGTTTCTGTTCAAAATGCCTTGGGATAATGAATATGAATGTACATTCGTAGGTGATGATCAAACTGATACTTTTCAGCTTTATAAAAAGTCTGGTGAAGGCGTTATCCCTTTAGGTAATACTGAAATATTTGAAACAGAAGATCCGCTGATGTGGGATGAGGATTTAGACAAGCCAATGTGGACCGATCTAGAGGCACGGATGTGGGACATGCAATATGGCGTTTCAAAAAATGGAGTATTAACGTTGCCGGTCCCTTTGGCTGCAGGGGACAAGGTAACAGCAAAAGGTACTTTTTATTATCGTTGCCGATTTGCGGATGATGGCCAAGCTTTTACGCTGTTTAGTTATCGTTTATGGAAAGGTGAAGTTACCTTAATTGGATCTTTGGGAAATAAAGTATGAGAGCAGCATCTTCAAAACTCATCGCATTGCTTGAAGAAAATGAGTTTGTCATGGCCGATCTCTATACCATTACAACGGTGCAAGGCGATGTTTACCGATATACTAATTATGATTTTGACCTTGTGGTTGGAGGTCATGTATACAAATCAGATGGTCCCATTATCAGCCGTGAAGGAATTAGCTTATCACTCGGAATAGAGGTGGATAACTTATCGATCAGCATTAATTGTATTGATGATAATGAATGGAACGGCATTAATGTTGTTCAAGCGTTTCATAATGGTCAATTAGATGGTGCTCGATTTAAGTTGGAGCGCATATTTATGGATATGAGTATGCCAAAGGACACCAGTGCCGGCACCATTAAGTTGTTCGAAGGTCGAATCATTGAGCCCGACTTAGATCGTAATTCAATTCAAGCCAGTGTTGCATCAGATCTGGATGAATTGAATGTGCAAATGCCACGAAATCTGTATCAGCCAAGTTGTTCAAATACGTTGTTCGATGGTGCGTGTGGCTTGCTGCGCGAAAACTTCATGGTTGAAACAACAATTGAGTCAGGCAGTACTGCAGCACGAATTTTATGCCAAGTGAATCAACCACAGGGATGGTTCACACAAGGCGTAATTGAGTTCTTGGACGGTGGCAATGCAGGTCTGAAACGTACCGTAAGATTGCATGAATCAGGGGCTTTGTTATTGACTTTGCCGTTGTTGGAAGCACCACAGGCAGGGCAAGGAATCAAAGTTTATCCAGGATGTGATAAACGTTTAGAAACTTGCCAAAACCGTTTTAACAATTTCGCTCGTTTCCGTGGTGCGCCATTTATACCGGTACCAGAAACTGCAGTTTAACCAAATTTAATCTTCAATCCATGCCCGCTATATGCGGGTTTTTTTATGGGGTTAGAAAAATGCCTTTACCAAATATTCTTGAATTTATTGGTACCAATATTACTCAGCGTAAGTTTCAGCAAGCACAAGAAAAGCTGTTAAATTATTTAGGTGTTGAAGTTCCAACAAAGGCAGATCTAAGCAATGTATCTGCTGATCTGAACGCGAAAATCACACCAAAAGCAGATAAGACTTATGTTGATAATGCTTTATCAGGTTTCACCAATGGCGCTTCAAAATTCTACCCAACCTTAGCTCTTGCAGAAGCTGATATTGCTAACATTACAGTTAAGGATAAAGTGGATATTGGTGAGGTTGCTAATGGTGGTACATGGTATAAGGCGACTACTGGTGCTACAAGTTTGACTAAGAGCGATTATGATCCGCTGACGCAAGCTAAGTCTTATACAGACGCGCAAAAGTCAATTACACTTACCGCAGCAGCAGTAAATACTGACAATGCAGTGTCTGAGATTGTGACAAAGACTGTTGATGACGAAATCATACAGGGCTTTACAGATAAAGACGGCAAGCTTTTAGCTTTTATTGACAAAGCAGGTGAGCTTGATTTTTACCCGACCGCTCAAACCAAAAATCGCATTAATGCGATACAGGAAAACATTGATAGTGAGTTTTTATACTTGCTACTAGACGCAAATAATAAAATTATTGACGGTATAGATAAGAATGGTGATAGATACCCGAAAGATAAAATTGCAGAAGCTGCTACTAGCGAACCCTTAAAATCACCTCTAAAGTCTGTTAGCGATATAGTCACTGTTAAATCGTGTAAGCTAGTTTCTAAAAAGCTGAGCTTAAATACAATCGCAAAAGGTCGCACCACTGACCCTGATATAGCCATCAATGGTGACGGACTAACTCACCCAAAAATGATTTATATACCGCAAGGTTGGAACGGCTATATGTACTGGCTGACAGCCACACCTACTTTTGGTGTGATTGGTGGTCAAGCAGCTTATGAAAACCCTCATGTATGGGCGAGTAATGACCTAGTTACATGGGTTGAGCCGTCAGGAGGTCGCTTAGATAAGCCCGAAGATAATAGCAGTTGGTGGTCTGATAGCCACTTAGCGCTTGATGACGATGGTTGGTTGTATTGCATATATCGGGGTAATTACTTTATAGGCTCAAATCACATTATTGTCGCTAAGCGTAGTCGCGACGGTATTAATTGGTCTGAACGTATCGTGATGTATAACTCGGCTAACGAGCCGACAGATGGCGGTATTCTCAGCCCTGCTATTTATAAAAAAGGGGATTATTGGCACTATGTTGACCTCACCGACTCGCACCCTCAGCTTGAGTATACTGTTGATTATGGAGGTCGTGGTGTATTTAGACGCACAGCAGATAAAGTGACGGGTAAATATACGCCGTATTCGCTGGAAACCCTTGTTAAGTACCCAGACAAGGCGTGGTCTAGCAGTCAGACACCGTGGCATATTGATGCCCTTGCGGTTGGTAATATACATTTACAGCTTATCAATGTAGGCGCTACAGGGTTATCCTCTGCAAATGAGTTATACATAGCGTACTCGTCAGATGGTTGGAATTATAAATCACTTCCTAAGCTAGATATTGATACAGATAACGCTTACAGGAGCAGCTTAACGCTTAAAAAAGTAGAGGGCAATGAGGTACATTTTGACATGCTAGTAGCTCGTACGGGAACAGGGCAAATTGATTTATATAACTTAATATTGGAGATTAAATAACATGGCTCACATCTTAAAATCTAACATAGCAGTGAATGACCCTGATAACCGCTTTGAGTATTACAGCGATTACGGCAAAACAAGCAAAGAGATTTCTAGGTTTTTAAGCAATATGAGTGCGACAGGTTACGTGGTCACTAAGCCCGAATTTAACGCCCTTAGTGCTTTTGTAAACAACCTTAAATCCGCAGATATCTGGGATAAAGTGTATGAAGTCTACCCTATTATGGGCAAAAATACCGCAGGTACGCTTGTAAAGTTAAAGGCTTACGAAGGTGGTGAGATAATGACTGCGATGAATGGCTTTGATGACTCAATGCTTGAAATCGTAAACGGTAAAGTTTTAGGTAAAAAAGTTACGGCTGCCACTACAGCAGGAAATCAGCCGATGGTCAACACAGGGTTGTCTATTGGTAAAATATTCCCGAACGCAGGATTTCACGGCTATTTCGGAGAAGCGGCATCTGTTGCAGCAAGTTATTGGCAGCCTGTTTGGGGTGCGATACTTGGTACAACAGTAGCAGGACCAGTAGCACAACTCGCTATTAATCAGGAGACAGGCAGACAATCAATGTCGCTAGGCTCGGAAACTATAGAGGTAGCTCTTGATAATACAATGGGCTTGCGCGGATTTAACGCAGTTGAAAATGTGGCGGGGGTATCTGTCAAGTATAAAAATTACATTAATGGTGTCGCGTCAGCATTTTCACCAGGTAAACTCGCAAACGTAGGCGAAAGCCCTGCTACTAAGTTGGCGCTTTTTGGTCGTAATGCGCCGCATACAACAAACGGTGCAGGTACATCGACAGGCTATAGTGGCAAAGTGCGCTTTGGTTGTGTTACGTCAGGGTATTTAAGCGATAGTCAAATGACAACCTTATATGCAGAAATAACAACTCTGCTTACTGCGCTTGGCAAAAAAGCTTAATAAATAAAATAGCGCAGCTATGGTGGACTTGTCTCATTGCTATAGCCGCCAAAAACTAGCCACTCGTTTGAGTGGTTTTTTATTGCCAAAATTTAGGGGGGTGTATGCCTGAAAATAGGCCGTACAGCAATGATGGGTAGGAAGGGAAAATTGATTCCATTCGTAAAGACATTCGACCGATCTTGGAACATGTGTCAGTTTATCTAAATACGCGAAATGGAGGTAGTCTGAATTTTGGCGGTGTAGCTCTTACGCTTCCAGATGCAGTGACGAATTAACACCCAACAAACCACCACCAACCCTGATCTTTAATTAGATCAGGGTTTTTTACTAGATCAAACATGAAAAATCACGAAGCCGTTACAGAAGCCTTAACGTGGCTTGGCACACCATACCATCACCAAGGGCGTGTCAAAGGTGTCGGTGTGGATTGTGGAACGCTGATCTGTGAAGTCTATGAAAAAGTTGGACTCATGGATCATTTAGATCCGCGACCATATCCACCAGATTGGCACATGCACCAGCTTGGCCAACGATATTTAGAGCACGTTTTATCTGTGTGCTATGAAGTCGAAGAGCCACAGCCTGGTGATATTGTTCTTTATCATTTTGGCAAGTGTATCAGTCATGGTGCAATTGTCGTCGAATGGCCAACGATTATTCACTCCTATATTCATCAAGGAGTAATACTCCAAGATGGCACAAAAGGAAGTCTAGCTCGCAGAATTGCGGGCTTTTTTCGTATGAAGAGGCTAAAAGAATAATATGGGTGGAATATTTGGAAGCACAACGATCAGTACGTCTGATAAGCGCATCAATTCGATGCGTATTCAGCAATCTGCATACGGTCTGACACAACCATTGATTTACGGCAAAAACCGTGTTGCCGCCAATATGTTTTGGTATGGCGACTTCAAATCGACTGCTCACACCACGACCACCAAGTCGGGTGGTAAAGGCGGTAAAACTAAGACCAAAAACACTACATATACCTATTCAGCATCTTTAATGCTGGGTCTATGTGAAAACAAAATCAAAGACATCGGCATCATTTGGCGTGATAAAGAGCAGATTGTCACCAAAACTGAAAACGGTGTACAGCTTAAACCGCTTGATCAAATCAGTTTTGAGTTATTTGATGGTGATCACAATCCAGTTTGGGGCTATTTGGCATCAAAGCATCCTGATCAAGCAGTGCATTATCCGTTCCTTGGATATGTGGCATGTGCCAATTATGATTTGGGTGGTAGTGCAGCATTATCGAATCATAACTTTGAAGTGATCAGCGATATCACATTTTCAGACACGATTCATGATGCCAATCCAGCTGACGTGATTGAAGACTTCATCACAAATCCGCGCTACGGTGCATCACCAAGCCTAAACATGGAAGATCTATCAGAATTTCGGACTTACTGTGCTGCTGCAAATTTGTTGATTAGTCCTGCGATGACTGAACAGCGTGAAGCATTCGAAATCATCAATGAAATTGTGGAAGCGGTGAATTGTGCAGTGGTACCAAGTCCAGACGGCTTGAAAATCCGTTCATATGGTGACAGTGCAGTGACGGGTAATGGTGTGACATTTACGCCAAATCTTGAACCGGTTTATCACCTGACTGATGATGATTTTTTAGGTGAAGATCAGCCTGTGCGTGTGCGTCGAAGCCGTGATACCGATGCATACAATCATTGCCAGGTTGAGTACGTGAATCGGTTTAACCAATACAACACGGAAACAGTTGAAGCAAAGGACCAAGCAAATATTGAAATGTTTGGGTTGCGTACACAAGATCCAGTCAAGTTCGACTTTTTCTGTGAGCCGAAAATTGCTCGTCATGCGGTGCAACTTCTATTACAGCGAAAACTCTATGTTCGAAATGAATATGAGTTCGAATTGGGTTGGAAGTACTGCCGACTTGAACCAATGGACATTGTGACCATCACAGACGAATCTTTAGGTCTTGATCGATTCCCTGTGCGAATCACTCGTGTTGAAGAAGATGAAGAGGGTGTGCTTTCGATTACCGCTGAAGAGCTTGCAGTCGGATCACGTTCAGCGGTTGAATATGACCTGCAATCCTCAAACGGATACCAAGGTGGCAATGAGGAACCTGGCAACGTCAATGCACCGGCAATTTTTGAGCCACCTTTAGATTTAACTGGTGGTAAAAATCAAATTTGGGTCGCTGCATCAGGTGGGATCAATTGGGGTGGCTGTAATGTTTGGGCAAGTATAGACAATACAACATACGAAATGATCGGGACCATTTATGGTTCAGCGCGTTACGGTACATTAGTTTCTGCAATTGACGCAGATGACTCATCGATGCAAGTGCAATTGAATACTTCAAGCCAGATCTTTGGCGGTACTTTGCAGGATGCTGAAGTTGATGCAACACTATGTAAAGTCGGTGACGAATATATCAACTATATTGATGCCACTTTGGACGGGTCAGGACGTTATACATTAAGTGGCATGCTTCGTGGGCGTTTTGATGACGCAACATCGCACATTGCCGGCGAGCCTTTTGTTCGTATTGATCGTGCTATTTTTGAATATGACTTCAACTCAAATATGGTCGGCAAACAGATTTATTTGAAGTTCACAAGCTTCAATGGTCTTGAACAAAAAGAAGAAACTTTAGATGAAGTCACTGCATACAGTTACACGATCAATGGTGGTCGTCCTGCAGGAGTGAAAGGTTTATCACTGCAGTCTCCATTTGTCGGTACAAGTTTTAAAGTCCAATGGCAACCAGCTGCAGGAGCATCAGGATATATTGTCCAAATTCTTTCTGGTGGTGTTCTGCTTCGTACAGTTGAAACGACAAATACGGATTACTCATACAGCATGGATGAAGCGAAAATCGACGGTATTCAACGTGCTTATACAGTACGTGTTGCAAGTAAAAACGGTTCGATTATCAGTACTTTTGCAGAGTTGAATATCAGTAATCCAGTGCCACCACAATTGTTGAACGTGTACACATCGGCAACTGTAGATTCGATTACAGTAACTTGGATTCCAAGTGAAGTACCGGATCTGAAAGATTACCAGGTGTGGATCAGTACTAATGCAAACTTTGATCCTGATTCGACAGCAGCTCGTTGGACCGGTACTGAAAATGCTTGCACGATTACCGGCTTGCAATCAACGACCACATATTATGTGCGTGTTGCTGCGCGGGACGTGTGGAAGCCGACTTCGTGGAACTATTCAACACGAATCACACAGGCAACTGCTGATAGTTAAAATTTTCAACCATAAAGCACCTTTCGAGGTGCTTTTTTTATTGCATGTCGAAAAGGGGGCAGTTGTGAATGAGCCAAGCGCACAGCTTTGGAAAAAGTTAAATGAGGTCTCAGACAAGTTGCAGAAAGTCACTGAGCAACTTGTCGAAGCGAACACGCTCAATAAGGGGTATCACGCTGCTTTAGAGCAAATGCGTGTCAAAGTTGAATTACTTGAACAGCAAAAATTTAAAGATCAGGGTGCAATTTCAATGCTCAAGTGGGGCTTGGGCTTTGTGCTAGGTGTGGCAATTTCAGGTGGTACGTGGACCATCAATTCCATTAATCAACTCAAACAAGATATGGCGATTATGCAAAGCCATCGTGAGGATAGTAAATGAAATTTATAGAACAAAATGCATGGCAATTCTTGTCAGTCAAGCTCCCTGTATTGGGGGCTTTTTTATTGCTTGTACTTATTCCAGGCTTGCAATGGGCAGTTGATTTTAAATTGATACCTGTTGAATACCATGCTTATGTGACCGGTGGTGTCATGGTGTTTCTGTCATGGCTTGGTAAAAAATGGTATCAGCCAAGTCTGCATCAGCCATTAGGTTTTGTCGCTGTTACAGCAGGGCATAGCAATACAGATCCTGGTGCTGTGAACGGCAAAATTAAAGAGTCTGAACTTGTGACAAATTTCCGTAATGCGGTGGCCTTTTATTTGCGTGAAGCAGGAATTGCAACAAAAACGGATGGTACGAATAGTCGAAATGACCCGTTATCATCAGCCTTAAAACTGATTAAAGGCTCATCCATTGCTGTTGAATTTCACATGAATGCAGCAACTTCAAAGCAAGCAAACGGAATTGAAACGATTGCACTGCCTCGCGATAAAAAACTAGCTCAAGATTTATCGGCAGCCGTGGCCAGTGCATTAGGTAGTCGATTGCGTGGTGATAATGGATGGATTGACCAAAGCAAATCGGCCCGTGGCAGTTTGGCATACATCAATGCTGGCGGTTTGATTGTCGAGTTAGGTTTCATTTCAAATGAAGCTGAATTGGCAGCATTCCAGGCGCGTTATTGGATTGCAGCAAAAGCTGTGGCCAAAGTTCTAATTGAATATGAAAAAGGGGCATAACACATGGCAGCAATAACTATTGCAAGCGCACTTTCTCCAATTGTGGATGCTTATGGTGTTGGTCGTGAAATCGTTCAAACGACTGTCAATGCTATGGATGCAGCAGAAAAGGAGCGAGATTCAGGTGCCGATAAAAAAGCATGGGTATTGGCTTTTGTTAAATCATTCGTGACTGATTTAGGACAAAATTGGGAACGTTGGGCGAAGGTGATTATCACGTTTATTGACTTCGCAAAGTCCGTATTTAACAGCAAGCGTTATAAGTAAGTGGTCCAATTTTATACATGCCCTTGGTCTTCGGACTAAGGGCATCTTTTTTGTTTGTCTTGCAACTATTTTGCAACTATTGATTTTTATATAATTTATAAATTATTGAATAAATTAGAATTATTTTATATTTTCTGCCAATCCATCATGGGCGCGACCGAAATACGAGGCTGTAAAGATTGCAGATGAGACATAACGACCTAAGACTTCAAACAACGAGAGCGCGGCATTATACGGCTTTTGGGTAAAAATCGACAGCCCTAAGCGTCTTGCTTATGTTTTATATACAGTTGATCCAAAAGTGCAAAGACGCCAGCCATCAGTACTAAGCTTAAACCAGCCAAACAGCTCATGCTCCAACCGCCCTGTTGCCAAGACAAGACTCCAAGCGCAGAACCACACGCACCACCAATAAAATAGGTGGTCATATAAATCGAATTAATCCGAGATTTGGCATCAGGGCGTAAACGAAACACAATGCCTTGATTGGCAGTGTGCACCATCGCTAAGCCTAAATTAATCACGGCATAACCTAAAATATAACTCAGCAGTGACACCGCACCGCCATATAATAATGCCCAGCTAATTGCTAAAGTCACTAAGCCTAAAAGTGTGAGTAATTGGGTACGACCACGATCAGCAAAACGTCCTAAATAACTACTCGAAAGTGCACCAAATACACCAACCAAGGTAATTAAGCCCACCCAAATATCAGTTAAAAAGAATGGTTTTTGCGTGAGTAATACAGCAATCGTTGAAAATAAAATGCTCATCGCAGCAAAACAGCAACCCCCAATCAAGGAGCGTAAAGCCAAACGTGGTTCTTGTTGTAACAGCTGACCCATGGAACGGAAAATGTCAAAGTAGCTTAATTTTAAACGAAGCAAATAAGGCAGGCGTGATTTCAGTAAAAAGGCTAAAACCAACATGAGTGAGCCACTGAGCACGTAAATCATCTTCCAATGCCAAAGCTCAGATAAAACACCTGCAATACTGGTTGAGAGTAAAATCCCCACCAATAGGCCACTCATTAAAAAACCAATCACTTGTCCGGTTTTTTCAGGCTTTACTGCCATGGTAGCCAAAGGAATTAAAACTTGGGCTGCCACCGAAAATAAACTGGCCACAATGGTGCCAAACCACAGCATATAAATATTGTTCGAAAATGCCGAGATAAATAAACCGACTGAAGCCATTAACATCAACAGTGGAATAAATTTAGTTTTATTAACAATATCGCCAATTGGCACAATCAACAGTAAACCTAGCGCATAAGCCACTTGCGCAAAGGTTACGGTTAAAGCCACTTGTGATTCAGGTACCTGAAAATAGTTTTGAATGGAACTAATTAAGGGCTGACAATAATAGTTGGTGCCGGCACATAAGCCACAGGCGATGGCCATAAGCCAAAGCAGCGCTTTGTCTTGACTAATATCTAAATTTTGCTGCATTTAGGCTGTCTTTTTCGCAAGTGTAATCATAAGAACCCCCACAATATTTAAGGCGCAGCCCAACCATTGAATGGCATTCATATATTCGCCTAGAAAAATCGTGGCTAAAATAATCGTTAAAATTGGGCCAATGGAGGCAATCATGGCAGATTGAGCAGGCCCCAAACGCTGAATACTTTGTGCCATTAATATGGTGGGCAATACCGTCACAAAAATTCCTAGTGCAATGCCATAGTACAGCACTTGAGTGGGCAGTTGGGCCATTAATTGTAGCGGCTGCGGTGTGGCCACAGCAAAATGCACTAAGGTGCCCACACAGGCAATGCTCAGTACCAAAGCATTAAAATGCCATGAACCAAACTGCCGAATTAAGCGTGGTGTCATCAGTAAGTAAGCAGCAAAACACACTGCACTGGCAAAGACCAAACTCGCACCCAACCAAAAATCACTGTTATGGGGGGTATTGGCTTGCTCTTGCAGCATTACCAGCACAGTGCCGCCATAGCTTAAGGCCAGCGCCAGCACAATTTTGAGCGTCAATTTCTGTTTAAATAACACACTGGCGGCCAATACAGTTAAAGTTGGATATAAAAATAAAATAATCCGTTCTAATGAGGCGCTAATAAACATGAGCCCCATAAAATCGAGCCAACTTGAAAAGTAATAACCTAATAAACCTGCTGCCCATAAAATCAGCCAATCTTGCCGTGTAATCCTTTGTTTTTGATGACGACTCAGCCATGCAATGACTAAAAAAAATGGTAGTGCACTGGCCATTCTAAGTGCCACTAAGACTGTGCCATCCACCAACGGTGAGAGTGCATAGGCTTGTTTAATAAAGATGGCTTTACTGCTAAATAAAAAAGCAGCACAAATGGCAAACAATGCACCAAGTTGGCTCGAGGTCGGGGCAAGAATCATTCTATATTTCAGCCATATGTAATAAGGGGCAGTTGAATGTGGAGGCAGTATTTTAACTTTTGCGTTTGAATTTAATAGCGATACCTAAAATTTTAGGGTCACTTTATCATAACTTGATAAAGCCACCAATGTTGTTCCTATAAAGAAAAGTTAAGTGATTGATAGTATTTTGATATGAATTTTGCATTGTTTTGGTGCAAAAATAGACAAATGAGACCAATTCATTGTCGACCTATATCACTATAAAAAATATCAACTCATTTTTTTTCAAACCATTTGTAACATTACTTGAGACTTTTGCCTTACAGACAAGGTATTTGTCCTGTGTATTTTGCCCAGTACAACATGTTAATGATGTATGACTGCTGTGCTTAAATGGCATCAAGATAAATTTGACTTTGATCTGAATTGATCAAAACATGCTAAAAATAACATGGTGTAAAAAATAGGCTAAATATGGTTGTTTCAGCAGCTATTTGTTAACCCTAGCTGTAATGCTGATTTTATGATCAAGTGTTACACGTGAGTAAAATGAGATGAGCTATTTTAGAATATTTAATGATCAATCACACAAAAGCAGCCATGACTTAATAAAAAATCGCAACAATTAAATAATGATGTGATTTTTTTTATGAATCATCAGTTCATAGTTTTAATATTTATTAAATAAATACTAGGTAGAAATAGAAAAAATTTCCATTAGAATCAAAAAAATCAACAAAAAATAACCAAAGGGAAAACACCATATTTGTGGTGTTTGCTTGACAAAAACTAGCTTGAGGGACGCTCATGCAGATCGGAATCCCAACCGAGACAGTAGCCGGTGAACATCGTGTTGCTGCCACACCAGAAACTGTAAAAAAACTCATCAGTGCAGGTCATCACGTGGTGATTGAACGTGGTGCTGGTGTTCGTGCTGCTTATATTGACAGTAGCTATGAACAAGTCGGTGCTAAAATCACTGAAGATGCCTATTCTGGCAGTGAAATTATTTTAAAAGTACGAGCCCCGAAAGCTGAAGAAATTCAAAAACTTCCGCAGGGCAGTCACGTGGTGGCGATGTTTGATCCCTACCGTAATCCCGAGCTAGAACAATTTGCCAAGCAAAATGTCACAGCATTTGCTCTTGAATTGTTACCACGTACTTTGTCGCGTGCGCAAAACATGGACGTGTTGTCATCACAAGCCAACCTTGCTGGTTATAAGGCAGTGTTACTGGCATCCAATGAATATCAACGCATGTTCCCAATGCTGATGACAGCGGCAGGCACAGTCAAACCTGCGCGTGTGGTGGTGATGGGCGTGGGTGTGGCAGGTTTGCAAGCGATTGCCACAGCCAAGCGTTTAGGCGCTGTGGTTGAAGCCACGGATTTACGTCCGACAGCCAAAGACCAAGTCGAGTCTTTAGGTGGCAAGTGGTTGGATGTGCCCATGTCTGAAGAAGAACAACAGCGTGCTGCAGAAGCGGCCAGAAACGGTTATGGCTGGATGCCAGGCGAACAATACATTAAAGACCAAGCCGCAATTGTCGATAAAGCGGTTGCCAATGCGGATATTGTGATTACCACGGCATTGCTACCAGGTCGCGATGCACCGCGTTTAATCAAAGCAGAAACAGTTGCCAAGATGAAACCAGGTTCAGTCATTTTAGATATGGCTGTGGAAACTGGCGGTAATGTAGAAGGCTCTCAATGTGGTGAAACCGTTATCACTGCCAATGGCGTGAAAATTTTAGGCGTACCCAATATTCCGGCTACGGTTGCCACAGAAGCATCGGCCCTTTATGCCCGTAATGTGTATAACTTTGTTGAAACCTTATTTGATGCAGAAAAGAAACTATTTTTAAATCAAGAAGATGAAATTCAAAGAGCGTTAATGATCGCCCATGGTGGTCAAATCCTACTCAAACGTGGTTAAGGAGCAAACATCATGGTTGAAACAATTACAATTTTTGTCCTTGCCATTTTTGTAGGTTACTACGTGGTGTGGGGCGTAACGCCTGCTTTACATACGCCGCTGATGGCGGTGACCAATGCTTTATCTTCCATCATTATTGTGGGCGCGATGATCCAAACTGTAGGTCTACCTATGATTGGTGTAGAGGGCAGTGTGGATTTTCAAAGCATTAACGTAGTGAGTGTACTCGGTGCAATTGCTGTGTTTTTAGCCAGTATTAATATTTTTGGTGGCTTTGCCGTAACGGCACGTATGCTAGAAATGTTTAAACCAAAACAAAAGAAAAAAGAGGGCTAAGCGATGGAATTTATTCGAGACTATGCGGATTGGTTCTACCTGATTGGCGCGGTTCTTTTTATCTTAACGCTACGTGGTTTATCGGGGCCGAAGACTGCGATTACTGGTAACCGCTATGGTATGCTCGCCATGGCGATTGCGGTACTGACCACCTTCTTTGTGGCCGAAAATCCAGTGGTTTGGATGATTGTAGGCGCTATGGTGGCGGGTGCTATCGTTGGTATTGCGCGTGCGCGTACAGTGCCAATGACGCAAATGCCTGAAACGGTTGCCTTAATGCACTCACTGGTAGGTTTGGCTGCAGTCCTCATTGCCATTGCCGCGATTATTCACAACAATAAGCTGATTGCGGTTGGCCCTGATGTATTGGCAGCCAATGGTGTCAATTTTCATGCCATGAGCAGCGTGCATTTATTTGAACTGTTTGTCGGTTGTTTTGTCGGTGCAATTACCTTTACAGCCTCTGTATTTGCTTATGGCAAATTAGCAGCGAAAAAATGGGCTAAAACCATTAGCGGTGCATGGGTTAAACCTGTACAGGCGTTAATTTTCATTACGATGCTGATTTGTGGCTTTACTTTCTTTAGCACAGGCAGTATGCCAGCATTCTGGGCCATGACCGCTTTAGCTTTAGTATTTGGCTGGGTATGGATTGCACCAGTCGGTGGTGGTGATATGCCAGTGGTGGTCTCATTGCTAAACTCATTCTCGGGTTGGGCAGCAGCAGGGATTGGTTTCACGCTCGAAAACAATATGTTGATTGTGGCGGGTTCACTGGTGGGTTCATCGGGTGCAATTTTATCTTACATCATGTGTAAGGCCATGAACCGTTCTATCATTAACGTATTATTCGGTGGTGCCATGGGCGGTGCAGCTGTGGCCAGTGCCGATGCGGGCGAAAAAGTACAACGTAATTACCGTTCAGGTTCTGCCGATGATGCAGGCTTCTTAATGTCCAATGCCGATAGCGTGGTAATTGTACCGGGTTATGGTATGGCACAGGGGCGTGCGCAAAATGCGGTCAAAGAACTGGCAAATTTGCTCAAAGAACAAGGTGTGACGGTACGTTTTGCCATTCACCCTGTCGCGGGGCGTATGCCGGGGCATATGAACGTATTACTTGCTGAAGCAGATGTACCGTATGAAGATATTTTGGAAATGGATGAAATTAACTCAGACTTTCCAGCCACTGACGTGGTGCTAGTGATTGGTGCCAATGACGTGGTTAACCCTGCGGCAAAAGATGACCCAACCTCACCAATTTACGGTATGCCAATTTTAGAAGCGCATAAAGCACGTACCACGATGGTGATCAAACGCTCTATGGCAACTGGTTATGCCGGTTTAGACAATGACTTGTTCTATAACGACAAAACCATGATGGTATTTGGTGATGCCAAAAAAGTGGTAGAAGATATGACCAAGGCCATTAATGGTACAGGTCACTAAAAATAACCGCCTGAGGGCGGTTTTTTTGAGGCATTAAAAAAGCGACCATTAAGGTCGCTCTTTGCTTTTTAAGCCACAGTTTCTGGCTGAGTGCGCCATAAACTTTCAAGATCGTAAAATTTACGTGCTGTAGGTAGCATTGCATGCACTACCACAAAACCTAGATCAATTAAGATCCATTCAGCATCTTGTTCGCCTTCAATACCAAGAGGGCGGAAGCCTGCTTTACGTGCTTCTTCAGCGACGTTATTGGCAAGCGCCTTTAAATGACGGGTTGATGTGCCGCTAGCAATGACAATAGCATCTGCAACGTTACTGATCGTGCTGACATCTAATGTCACGATATCTTTAGCTTTTACATCTTCTAAAGCTTCGCGTACAACATCTAAGCATGCTTGTACGTCTTTAGTTTGAGAATTCATTGCGAGATCGTGAGAATTAGAAGCGCTGGGCGATGGTTCTAAATTCATAAAGGTTAATATTTCCAGACAATAACTCACCTTCTAATATAGCGAATTTAGCACTAAATTTCAAACCAGCATCCGACAAACTGTTTAACTACTTGGAAAATATTGTGCTTTCCATTCAAAGGAATGCTGTGACTGACTTTGCGGACGATATTCTGCGGCCACATAGCCTGCGTAAGCGCTGGATTGCAAATAGGCAAAAATCGCCTGATAGTCAATGTCACCTGTACAAGGTTGATGACGGCCAGGACAGTCGGCAAATTGAATATGTCCAATCTGTTCAATATTTTCTTGTAAGGTAGTCAGTACATCTTCGCCCATCATGGCCATATGGTAGCAATCATATTGCATCTTTAATTGAGGATGTTGCACTGCTTCTAACATCTCTTGGGCCTGAGCAATATTTTGTAGCAAAAAACGCGGCATATCTGTGCCATTGATCATTTCAAATACGGGCTGAATATTAAGCTGGCTTAGCATTTGACTGGCAACTTTTAAGTTACTGGCCAGAGTGCATAAACATGGCAACAGATCTACATCTAACGGTTGCTTGCCCGCTAAAATATTGACGCTTGGTACATCAAGCGCCGTGGCATATTCAATGGCCTGTTGCACAGCTTGGCGAAACTCAGGCTCCTTGCCTGGGATACCTGCTAATCCATTGCCGCCTTGCATCAAGTCGCCAGCAGGAACATTAATTAAACAGAGGCTTAAGTTATGCGCACGTAGTTGCTGTTGAATTTGGGCAATAGAAAGCTCATAAGGAAATTGAATTTCAACATGCTCAAAGCCATGTTGACGCGCAAGAGCAAAGCGCTCAATCAGCGGCACTTCAGTAAAAATCATCGACAGGTTAACAGCGAGTTTCATGTTTTATTCCTGATTGGCCTCGACTAAATGAATGACGGTAGCTAGGTCTGCTTGACTATAGCCTTGATGTTGATGGCGTTGCAGTTGCGATAAGGCCTGAGTAGCCACAGGAATAGCCAAATCAAAATCTTGTGCCAATTGCACCGCATTATTTAAATCTTTGGCTAGGGTTTGTACTTTCCATTGTACGGGTTCAAAGGTATGGGTCGCCATCCGCGGGCTTAAAATTTGAAAGGGTTTGGAGTCGGCAAAGCCACCTGCCAATGCGGGTGCCAGTAAAGTAGTATCTACGCCTGCTTGAGCTGCCAATGCCACAGCTTCGGCAATTAAGGTGCTGTTGGCAGCGACAATCAATTGATTGCAAATTTTAGTGGCTTGGCCTGTGCCGCTGTCGCCCATACGGGTCACACGTTGTGCCAGCACCTGATAAATCGGTGTTAAATCTGCAATAGTCGCGGCATCACCCCCAGCAAAGACCACCAAACTGCCTTGTTCAGCACCTGCTGTGCCACCGGATACAGGTGAGTCAATCCAAGTGATGTGTTTGGCTTTGGCGGCTTGGGAGAGGCGCTGTGTTGCCGCGACGGATAAACTGGAAAAATCGACAATAATCTGATTGGCTTGTAAGTGAGATTCAATTTGCGCATAGACGCTTTCAGCGGCTAGATCATCTGCCACACATAATAAAATCACTGGATAAGTGCCAATATTGGCTAAATCAAGCGCATGCGCCCCTTGTTCAAGTAGTGGTGTACAGGCACTTGCAGTTCGATTCCAGACCGCAATTTTAAATTTTGCCTCAATTAAGCGCTTTGCCATACGGCTGCCCATTAGGCCTATGCCTAAAAAAGCGATTTTTCCTTGTGCTAATTGCATACTTCCCTCTATTAAAATTGTCGTGGTAAAAATTCAATCTGTGGGTTTTTATCTTTTTGTCGTGCTAAACGACTGTTTTTGCCCAATAATAATTTTAGCTGCCAGATTTTCTCTAATCTTAAGGCCTTATGTGGGGCATGTTGCATGGCATCTAATACCCGTTTAGCAGCATAAATAGCATCTGGCGAGCGGCTGCAGATCTCCTGTGCTAGATGCTTTGCCTGTTGCAAAGGCTGCTCAGCTAAATGGGTCACTAAGCCAATCTCTTTTGCGTAATTGCCATCAAAAATACGTGCAGTTAGCGTCAATTCTTTGGCTAAATCTAAAGGAATTAAACCTGAGAGTGAGCGAGATAGCCCCATATCTGGCACCAAACCCCAACGACTTTCCATAATTGACATTTGTGTATTTGGATGTGCAATACGGATATCAGCGGCTAAAGCCAGTTGCATACCTGCACCAAAGCAATAACCTTCAATCGCGGCAATGACAGGTACAGGCAGCTGTTGCCAAATTAAAAAGGCTTTTTGAAATAAACTTTGTCCGGGTTTAATCAGCTCCCAGGTGGCAAAAGCACGATTTTTACTGTTATTTAAGTCGGCAAGGTCAATGCCGGCACTAAACACCTGTGCTTCGCCAGTTAAAATTACCGCGCGTAACTGCCGATTTTTTTGTAATTGTTCGGCAGTTTTAACCAAGTCTTTAAGTAAAGCAAAGCTCATGGCATTGCGTTTTTCAGGACGGTTTAAACGCACAATCGCAATGCCATCTTGGTATTCGAGTTCGATATGGGCCATATTATTCTCTTGTTATTGCTTTTGAGGTGAGCATAACATGCGCCAACCGCAAAAAATTAGTCTGCTTGGTTTTTTAGCATATGTTGTGCTGCCAGTCGGACTTCATCAATACGATGGGTTAATTCCTCAAAACGGGTTTGGGTTGCTGCAATAAAGGCTTCATCGGCAATGCGTTGTTCCTTACGCAAAATAGAGATGAATTGCTCAAATTCCCCCGTGATCTGTTGCAAACGCGGCGTACCTACATAACGCGTTGCACCATATAGACGATGTAATACATGTTCTAACTGTGGAAAATCTTCTACTTCAATCAGTTCCTGCATTTCACTGAGTTCTTTATCAAAGCTTTCTACTAGCATTTTGAGTAAATCTAAGGCTAAATCTTCTTTATTGGCCGCCAATTGTAAGCTTTGTTGCCAGTTTAAGATCTCAGGGTCAATCATAGGTGGCGTACTGACGCTATCGAGACTCAGATTTTTGGCATTAAAACTTTGTTTGGTCCACTGGGTGAGAATCTGAATAATTTGTTCAATTTGAATGGGCTTAGTGACATAGTCATCCATGCCATTTTGTAACAACTTTTGCTTTTCATCGGCTAAAGCATGTGCGGTTAAAGCAATAATTGGTAAGCGTTTATGGTGCTCAATGGTCGACTCCAGCGAGCGAATAGCGCGTGTGGTATCAATGCCTGACATCACGGGCATTTGAATATCCATAAAAACTAAATCAAATGCCGGCTGCGCGTGTTGCAATTGTTTTTCTAAAATACCCAAAGCTTCTTGACCACTTAAAGCACGCGTCATTTTGACATTGAGTTCGCCTAAAAGTGCTTCTAAAACAATTAAATTGGGTAAATGATCATCGACAGCCAAGACATGTAGGCCTTGGCCATTAAATTGCTCAAACGCTTCTTCAACAAAGATTTCTTGATTGCTGAGTAATTGAATCAAGGCGCTACGGCTTAAAGGTTGATACAGTGGACGCGCTTGATGTTCGTTTAAAAGCTGCGGTTCTAGTTGCATTTGGTAGCCATAAACCGCTAAGTTACCGCGATAACGATGACGAATTTCGCGTAATAACGCTTCACTATCACCACTATGATCAACAATCAACCATGTGTTTTCATTGGCATCAAAACGATTTAAATCACTAAATAATTCTAAAATCGAACCTGATTCGGTGTGTTGTACACCATAGTTTTCTAAATAATGGCGTAATACATTGGCTGTGGCCGGATGTGCCAGATACGACAACACATGGATATGGCTAAAGTCAGGATGTGGCGTGTAATCTTCTTCGTTGACACCAAACATGGCAGTAAACCAAAAAGTTGAGCCTTTTTCGGTAGGTGCACGTTCTTGGTTATCTTCAAAGCCAATATGTCCGTGCATTAAATGCACCAATTGCTTGGAAATGGCTAAACCTAAACCCGTACCACCAAATTGACGTGTCACAGAGGCATCACCTTGAGAAAAGGATTCAAACAGCTTTTTACGATCAGTTCCGCTTAAGCCAATACCACTATCTTGGACGCTAAAGTGCAATAAACATTGCCCAATGTCGTCATGTTCCATACGCACCCGCACAATGATGTCCCCATCTGGGGTAAATTTAATCGCATTTGAAATCAGGTTGGTCAGCACTTGTTTAAAACGTAGTGCATCGCCAATCACATCTTTTGGAATGTTATCGGCATAGTAAAAGGCCATGGCAATATGTTTTTGCGCGGCAAGTGGTGACAGCATATCCATGACGTCAAAAATGGCTTCTTCCAAATCAAAGGGCGCAGTTTCTAGTTCTAATTTGCCCGCATCAATTTTAGAAAAATCTAGTACATCATTAATCAGAGCCAATAAATGAGCTGAGGATTTACGAATGGTTTGTAAATAGAGGTTTTGCTCAGTAGATAAATTGCCTTGTCGCAGCAATAAATGGATAAAGCCATCAATACTATTTAAAGGAGTGCGTAATTCATGGCTAATGTTGGCTAAAAATACCGATTTCGATTGGTTGGCTTGAATTGCCTGATCGCGTGCTTGGCGATAGGTAATATTTTGTACCTCTAGGGTATCTAAGGTACGGCGTAAGTCGTCTTCAGTTTGTTCGGTGTGTTCTTTGAGCTCTAAAAAGCTGTAATGTAAGCGCTTGACGACATTGGCAATATCGCGCTGTAGTAAGCGTAACTCACCGGTACTGTTAATGACGATGTGCTGATCTAAAGTGTCTGCATTTAAGCGTTGTAATTGCATGCGTACTTCATACATCGGTGCAATCCAGCGCCGTGAATAGAAGTTTAAGCATAGAAGTAACAGCAGTAAGGTCAGTAAACCTGTAGCAATTAATACAATCAATACCCGATAACGGGCAATTTGCAGTGGCTGATTATCCAATTCAATCATCAACCACGCCACTTTATTCGGTGCTTGATGAATGGCCATTCCATAAATATGACTATCTTTATGTTCTATAGGGCCTAAAAAACTGGCATTGGCGGCAGCTTTAGGCCATGGATCGCCGGCTTGATCGCCCAAACTCAAACGATTTTGTCCACTGGCATCAATAATTGCCGTTCGGATGACATGTTTATTATTCATCATGGTTTGCATAAAAGTGCGACCATGATCGTAATGCAATGGATAATAATTGAGTAAAGTGATGGCTTGTTCAGCTTGGGTTTGAAAGCGGGTTAAAATCGCAATGGCCATTTGCCGTTGCTGTGCTTTGGCGGCATTGGACGTTTCAATTAAAACTAAAGCTGCGCCCACGCAGGCCAAAATCATAATGGGGACAAAAATGAGCGCAATCAGTTGCCCGTAGGCATGGTTTAAATGTAAGCGCTTAAATAACTTTTTATTGATATTGGGCATGATTAAAAAGGCAGCTTTTGTTTGCCGATGAGTTTAGCATGCTTTTTTTTAATCTGATTAGGCTTTGAGCGAGTTAAAGAAAAAGCCTGCTAAATGGGTGCAGAATCAAGCATTTTTTCATACAATAGGCACACCTCGATAAAGGTGCAAATAATGAGTACGACAACCCCTGATTTTCAAGAAGACGAATTTTTACTGGATCATTATGTGGGCAAAACCCCACTGGTGCGTTTACAGCGTCTGGCAAATCACACTCAAGCAACAGTATTGGCCAAATTGGAAGGCAATAACCCAGCAGGTTCAGTCAAAGATCGTCCTGCCTATAACATGATTATGCAAGCAGAAAAGCGTGGTCAGATCCAACCGGGTGATACGTTAATTGAAGCGACGAGCGGAAATACAGGCATTGCCTTAGCAATGGTTGCAGCGATGCGCGGCTATAACATGAAACTCATCATGCCAGCTAACTCGAGTCAAGAACGTAAAGATGCCATGGCAGCTTATGGTGCTGAGCTCATCGAAGCAGACAACATGGAACAGGCGCGTGATATGGCGCTACAAATGCAAGCTGATGGCGTTGGTTTGGTACTGAACCAATTTGGCAATCCAGATAATGTAGAAGCACATTACCTGACCACGGGGCCAGAAATTTGGCAGCAAACGGGCGGTAAAATTACCCATTTTGTCAGTTCAATGGGCACTACGGGCACCATTATGGGGATCTCAAAATACTTAAAAGAACAAAACCCAAATGTCCAAATTGTCGGTTTGCAACCTGCTGAAGGCTCCAATATTCCCGGGATTCGTCGCTGGCCAACTGAATATCTACCGACCATTTTTGATGCTTCACGCGTCGATCGTATTATGGATATTCCGCAAATTGAAGCGGAAAAAACTGCGCGTCAATTGGCACGTACAGAGGGCATTAGTGCGGGCGTTTCTTCAGGCGGTGCAGTTTGGGCATCGATTAAAATTGCTGAACAACATCCAGATGCAGTGATTGTATGCATTGTCTGCGATCGCGGTGATCGTTATTTATCTACTGGCTTATTCTCAGTCCAAGACTAAGATTGAGCAACGTCTATAGGGTCATATTATGCGTTTACCGGTATTAGTTTTTGATATTGAAACCTTAACCGACAAAAAATCAGGTGCGCATTTATATGACCTTGATTTGCCAGATGCGGATTTAGATGCTGCTTTGGCCAAGTTGCGGCGGCAAGAAGCAGGTACAGACTTTCAGCGTTTACCGCTACATGAAATAGTCTGTATTTCTGGGCTATGGATTAACGAACAAGGTCAGATGAAATTGTTTTCGTTTAGCCAAGAGCATTATACTGAACGCGAAATTTTACAAAAATTTTTATCGATCTTTGATAAGCGCTATCCAACCTTAGTTAGTTGGAATGGTTCACAATTTGATTTGCCAGTGATTTTGTACCGCGCCATGTATCATGGTTTATCTGCGCCAAGTCTTTTCGATCAGGGCGAAATTGATAACCAAAAACGCTATAATAACTATCAGAACCGTTACCATCAGCGTCATGTCGATTTAATGGACGTGCTGGCCATGTTTAACGGACGTAATTTCCAAAAGTTAGATGATATTGCCCATCTGTTAGGTTTTCCGGGTAAACGTGGTTTACCGGGTTATCATATCCCTAAGTACGTGGCCCAAGGGCAGTGGCTAGAATTAACCAGCTATTGCGAAGGCGATGTGCTCAATACTTGGTTGGTGTTTTTACGCTGGGCACTGTTAAAAGGCTTAATTACGGCACAAGACCATCAAACTTGGATTCAACACAGCATCGACTATTTACAGAGTCAGCCGCAACATACCGAATTTTTACAGGTATGGCGCCAAAACTCACAACACACTGCATTTACTGCGATTGATTTCTCCCCAGACAAAAATTAGGTATCCATGAAACACAGAGCTAAACCTCGTCCTATGCCACAACCCAAGTACATTTTTCAGGTTGAATCGCTATCACATGAAGGACGAGGGATAGCGCACTATGGCAATCATCCTGATCATCCGAGTGATAAACACGGTAAAAAAGTCTTTATTGAGGGTGCTTTACCGGGCGAAACGGTACTGGCTCAGATTACCAATGTCGTAAAGCGCCTAGAAGAAGCTGACTGTGTAGAACTGATCAGTGAACCTTCAGTAATACGTGTAGAGGCGGCATGTCCGCATTTTGAGCGTTGTGGTGGCTGCAATATGCAGCATATTGCTAAAGATGAACAAATTCGTCTTAAGCAAGAGGTATTAAAATCGCATCTGACCCATTTTGCAGGTCTAGAACCAGAAAATTGGTTGGCCCCGATTCGCTCACAACGTGAAGATTACCGTCGTAAAGCACGCATTGGGGTACGTTATGTGCCAAGTAAAGATAAGTTAGTGGTCGGCTTTCGTGAAAAGCAGAGCAATAAACTGACTTCAATTGATCGTTGCCTCATTTTGGATCAACAATTTGGCTCAATTACCCGTTTAAAACAACTATTACAAAGTTTGGCTGGCAAAGCAGCTATTGGTCATATCGAACTGGCCATGGGTGACCAAGAGGTGGCCCTCGTGATCCGACATTTACAGCCTTTAATTGCAAATGATGTCAACCAATTGCGCCAATTTGCGTTAGACAAGGGTTGGCAATTGTATTTACAAGGCAATGAAGACCCAGCATTAGTGCGTGTTGATCAGCCTGAAGCAGCGAAACGTTTACACTATAGTTTGCCTGATTTTGCGCTCAACTTTGCTTTCCATCCGCATGATTTTACTCAAGTAAATTCAACAGTTAACCCACAAATGGTGCAGTTGGCATGCCAATTGCTAGAGTTGCAGCCCGGTGAGCGTGTTTTAGACCTGTTTTGTGGTTTAGGTAACTTCTCTTTACCACTGGCACGTTGTGTAGGGGAGACTGGGCAGGTGGTTGCGGTAGAAGGGAGTCAAGAAATGGTCGAGCGTGGCACAGAAAATGCCCAACTTAACCAAATTCAGCAGATTCAGTTTTACTCACAAGATTTAACACAAGATTTTTCGCACCAATCTTGGGCGAAACAAGGTTTTGATGCATTATTAATTGACCCACCTCGTGCTGGCGCCGAGCAAGTGATGCATTATGTGCCCAAGTTTGGTGCAAAACGTTTGGTATATGTCTCGTGTAATCCTGCAACGCTGGCGCGTGATGCAAAAGTGTTAGCAGAACATGGATATCGCTTGATTCAAGCGGGTGTGATGGATATGTTTACACATACTGGCCATGTAGAATCAATTGCTTTATTTAAAAAACACGAAATAGACAATTTATAAATTTATAATATGATACAGCGTAACAGAGAAGTAGGAGACGGGTATGGTCACAGTACGTGAACAGCTTCCAGGGCGATTAAATGAATTGTCTGAGGAAACGACTGTTGAGCATGCCGAACAAGCTCAGCAAGATCTGGCCGAATGGCTAGATCGCGTCCGCGCTATTTTTGATGGTGCTGAACTTAAACAACTCGAAGAAGTTGCCCAGTTGACCTTACAACGTGAGCTTAAAAGTACGGTCAATCATCGATCCAATACCTTCTATACGGGTTTAGAGATGGCCAATATTTTGGCCCATCTGTATGTGGATGAAGATACCTTATCGGCAGCGATGCTCTACCGTGGTGTACGTGAGGGTGTGATTTCGCTTGCAGAAGTACTCGAGCGTTTTGGTGCACAAGTGCATAGCTTAGTGACGGGCACCTTATCTATGGGTAAGCTTTCTGAACTGATTGAAAAGAATAAGCGTCTAGAAGATCACTTTAATAATAACCAGCGTGAACATCTGACCGGCATTTATAAGATGCTGATTTCTGTGACTGAAGATGTTCGAGTCGTATTAATTAAGCTGGCAGAACGTACTTATGCGCTACGTGAATTGGCCAAATCACCCAAAGATCGTCAAGAACGTGTAGCACGTGAGATTCTCACCATTTACTCACCACTGGCGCATCGTTTAGGCATTGCCCAGCTCAAGTGGGAGTTGGAGGATTTAGCTTTCCGTTATTTAGCGCCAGAGCGTTATAAAGAAATTGCCTCACTCCTTAATGAAAAGCGTTTAGAGCGTGAGCAATATATTCAGTTTGTGATTGATAAATTGCGTAATGCTTTACTCGAATATGGCATTGAGGCGGAAATTAATGGTCGAGTGAAACATATCTACTCGATTTACCGCAAAATGAAGAGCAAAGATTTAAGCTTTGATCAGCTGTATGACATTCGTGCTTTACGTGTTTTGGTGAAATCCATTCCTGAGTGTTATCACACGTTAGGTATTGTGCATCAAATGTGGCGGCATATTCCGCATCAGTTTGATGACTATATTACCAACCCTAAAGCCAATGGTTATCGCTCATTACATACTGCGGTGATTGCCGAGAACAAATCTTTAGAAGTGCAAATTCGTACCCTTGCCATGCATAACGAAGCAGAGCTTGGGGTATGTTCACACTTTAACTATAAAGAAGGCTCAAAAACCACGGATCATTCTTTTAATCATCGTTTGCATTCGCTTCGTGCAGTGCTTGAGCATTATCAAGAACGTAATGATGCAAGTGCCCATAAAGAAGATGACACTGAAGAAAACTTTGAGCAAATCCAAGAGTTTGAAGATTTTGAGAAGATTTATGTGTTTAGTCGTGATGGCGACATTAAAGAGTTACCACGTGGCTCTACAGTCTTAGATTTTGCCTATCATGTGCATACGGAAGTGGGCAATAAGTGCTATGCCGCGCGCGTCAATCAGCGTTATGTGCCCCTGACTTATACCTTAAAAACGGGTGAACAAGTTGAGATCTTAACCAAAAAAGATCGTGAACCGAACCGTGACTGGTTGGTGAACTCACTTGGCTATATCAAAACTGCCCGTGCACGGGATAAATTGCGCCATTGGTTCCGTCAGCAGGATCGTAGTAAAAACTTAGAAGCGGGGCGTGAGATTCTTAATAAAGAGTTATCTCGTTTAGCCATTCATCCAAAAAGCATTGATTTGGCAGATTACTGTAATCATTTCAATGTCAAAACGGGTGATGATATTTTAATTGCCTTGGTTAATGGTGATGTCAGCCTGCATGCTCTGATTAATCAGGTCAACCGTCATATGCATCTGGATCAGGATGAACCTGAACTGGTGTTAAAACCAACCTTAAATCCACGTGCTAGTCATACCTTGTCGGCACACGGCATTTTAATTGATGGTTTAGACAATGTTGAGCTGCATATCGCGCAGTGCTGTCAGCCTGTCCATGGTGAATCAATTGCCGGTTATATTACCTTAAACCGTGGCGTCAGCATCCATAAAGTGGCTTGCCCTGATTATCTGCGTATGATTCAAAATGAACCAGAACGTGCGGTGGAAGCCGATTGGGAAATGCAGCCGACTCGGGGTCAAAGCGTGCAAATTGTGGTGGAAGCCTATGACCGCCGTGGTTTACTCAAAGACTTAACCCAAGTGATTTTCTCGGACCAAATTAACATTCGTCAGGTGAATACCATTTCAGAAGCGGATGGTATTGCCAATATGAAACTTTTAATTGAAGTCAAAGGCTTGGCGCAGTTATCGCGCTTATTGGCGCGTTTGGAGCAACAACCGGGTATTATTAGCGCTCGCCGTTTAGTTCAAGGTAACTAAACCAAGTGCAAGAAACCAGCAATTTCGGTTGCTGGTTTTTTTATGGAAAAAATCATGCAAATTTATTTAGATTGTCAACCTATTCAACAGCTTGTAAAGCTTGATCCAGCTTTAAGCCGCCGAGATTTTGTCGCAGCGCAAAAGCAGGCGTTACATGCGTATCGCCTAGAAAAATTAAGTCAAAGTTTAGGCCGTGACGTGCAAGCAGCAGAATTATGCAAAACTGAATATGGTAAGCCATATTTACCAGATCTCGCCTTTAATCATAGTCATAGTCAGCAACATTATGCTTTAGTGATGAGTGCTGATGTAGATGACATTGGCGTAGACATTGAAGATTTAAATCGCAGTATTCGTTTTGAGGCTTTGGCTCAGCATGCTTTTACGCAGAATGAATTACAGCAATGGCAGCGAAGTGGAAAAAATAAAAACTATTGGTTTCAAGTGTGGACAGCCAAAGAAGCGCTTGTCAAAGCAGCGGGTCTAGGTATTCGTTTAAGCTTAAATACTTTAGAAACCAACGTCGTATTTGGGCAGATGCAGGGCAGTATGCAGCATCCACAATTGGGCGAGTTGAGTTATCAGCAACTACAATTACATGAGGCCATGCTAACAATTGCTTGGCGTAGCACAGCGCAGATGCCAACCATTCAACAGATCTAAAAAAAGCCCATCAAGTGATGGGCTTTTTTTAGCGTGGGCAATTAACGCGGAGGTAATTGCTCATCGCCATGTTCTTCAAATTCAGGTTTGACCTGCACAATAAAGTCTTGACGATTTAAACCACGCCATAAGGCAAAGGCTGTACCAATGTAAATCGATGAGTAAGTACCCACAAACACACCTACAAACATGGCAACTGAAAACCACTTCAGACCATCACCGCCCATAAACATCATGGCAACCACTACAAGTAATAGGGTCATAGAGGTATGAATGGTACGACGTAAGGTTTCAGTTAAGGCAATATTCACCACTTCAAGCGGTGTCGCGCCACGAATCTTACGGAAGTTTTCCCGAATACGATCCGATACCACAATGTTATCATTCAGTGAGAAACCAATAATTGCCAGTAAAGCTGCAAGTACGGTTAAGTCAAATGGCCATTGCATCAAAGCAAAGAAACCTAAAGTCACAATAATGTCGTGGAATAAAGACAGCACTGCACCCATAGCAAGCTTAAATTCAAAGCGAATGGTGACATACACTAGCATCAGCAGTAAGGCTAGGCCGACTGCGCCTGCAGAACGGACATATAGCTCATTCCCGACTTGACCACCGACTACATCGACTTTAGGGACTTCGGCGGCGTTGTTTGGTAACTGTACCGCAGTGGTAATCGCTTTGGTTAAATCTTCTGCTTCAATGTCTTCTTGCACGGGCATACGCACCATCAGGTCACGTTCAGAACCTAGGGTTTGTACCACAGCATCACTAAAACCAGCTTGGCTTAACGCTTGTGTGACTTGCTCAGGTTTGACTGGATTGGTGTAGTTTAATTCAGCAGCGACACCGCCAGTAAAGTCTAAGCCTAAATTCAAGCCCTTCGTGGCAATAAAGAAAATACTGGCCACCGTTAAGAAGATCGATAGCAATGCTGCAGGCAATGCGATCTTCATAAACGGGATAACACGTTCTTCTTCTGGGCGACCGTATTGCGGTTGAGAATTTTCAGTCATCAATGATCTCCTTAAATGCTCAACTTTTTCAGGTCGCGCTTTTTGCCATAGATAATTTGTACAATCGCACGCGTCACTGTAATCGCAGTAAACATCGAGCAGACAATACCAATCATGAGGGTCACCGCGAAGCCTTTAATCGGGCCGGTACCAATCGCAAATAGAATAAATGCCACCAAGAATGTGGTTAAGTTCGAGTCAAAAATGGTGTTATAAGCACGGTCATAACCGGCCACAATGGCCTGTTTAGGCGAAGCGCCCCATTTTATTTCCTCTCGAATTCGTTCACAAATCAGTACGTTGGCATCGACTGCCATACCAATGGTAATCACGATCCCAGCAATACCCGGTAGGGTCAGCGAAGCACCAATCCAAGACATGACGGTTAAAATCATGGCTAAGTTAAACACCAAAGCAAAATTGGCAATCACACCAAATAGACGGAAAAACACCACCATCCAAATCGCAACCAGTAAGAAACCAATTTGCGTAGACAGTACGCCTTTGTCGATGTTTTCTTGACCTAAACTTGGCCCAATCACACGCTCTTCAACAAAGTACATAGGTGCAGCTAAAGCACCCGCACGTAGCATAAGTGCCAGCTCTGAGGCTTCTTGTGGTGAATCTAGACCAGTAATACGGAACTGTGATCCCAAGACAGCTTGAATCGTTGCTGCGTTAATGACCACAGATTCGGTATAAGGAGTACGTACTTCAGTTTGTGTACCTGTTTCAGGATCTTCGACATAGCTAATTTTTTGTTTGTTCTCAATGAACAATACCGCCATGCGTTTACCCACTGCGTTACGCGTGGCATCCGCCATGAGCTTACCGCCAGCAGAGTCGAGGGTAATGTTGACCTCGGCACCACCCGTATCTTGGCTAAAACCAGATGAAGCATTTTGTACACGCTCACCCGTTAAGATACGATTACGATTTAACAGTAACTCACGACCGCTGTCTAAAGATTCAAATGCAAATAGCTCAGTGCCTGGAGGAACAGGTTGACCATTTGATTTGCCCAAATAAGGGTCAATGTATTGATCATTTAAATCAGACACTAAACGGAATTCTAAGTTCGCTGTACGACCTAAAACACGTTTTGCTTCGGCAGTATCTTGTACGCCTGGTAATTCAACCACAATACGGTTGCTACCTTGGGTTTGTACCAATGCCTCAGCTACACCTAACTCATTAATACGGTTACGTAAAGTGGTTAAGTTTTGATTGACTGCGTAGCTTTGAATTTCTTGACGACGCGTATCTGTGTAGGTTAAGCGTAAAGTTGCACCTGCATCTGTCGCGAGCGCTTGTTGATTAAACTCATTGCCATTACGACGTAAGAAGTCCATGGCCGCGCTACGCGCATCATTATCGGCAAATTGAACCGTAATGGTGTTGTTCGCTAAGCTTAAACTATTAAATTTAAGGTTGTTTTCACGCAGTTGACGACGCAAATCAGTTGCGGATGTTTCCATACGCTGGCTAATGGCTTTGTCCATGTCCACTTCAAGTAAGAAGTGTACACCACCACGTAAATCCAGACCGAGCTTCATTGGTTTGGCACCAATTTTTTGTAGCCACTCTGGTGTAGTAGGCGCTAAGTTTAACGCCACAACATAATCATCACCCAAACCTTGACGCAAGGCATCTTTGGCTTTGAGCTGGGCTTCAGAGGAATCTAGACGCAGCAAAGCTGCATTATTACTAAAGCTGCTGTCATGACTACTGAGATTTTCGCTTTTGAGGATTTGCTCTGCTTTTTGTACGATGCTTGCGTCAATTTGAGTACCAGCTTTGGCACCCGAAATTTGCACGGCAGGTTCATCTGGATACAAACTTGGCAGGGCATATAAAGTACTGATCACCAAAACAACGAGGATCAGTAGATATTTCCATGCAGGGTAACGCATTTATTTTCTTCTTAAAATAAAAAGTCGTGCAACTTGCACGACTTACATTGTGATTAGAGGTTATTCAAAGTGCCTTCAGGTAGAACCGAAATCACACTCGCACGTTGAATTTTCACTTCTACGCCACGATTCAATTCTACCACTGCAAAATCACCTTCAATTTTGGTGATACGACCCATAAGACCGCCAGCAAAAACCACTTCGCTACCTACACCTAAGCTTTGTACAAGATTACGGTGTTCTTTGGCGCGTTTTGCTTGAGGACGCCAAATCAAGAAGTAGAAGATTGCAACAAATACCGCAATCATCAAGAGGTTGGCCATCAGGCTAGGTTGTTGTGCAGCTTCACCTGCTGCATGAGCGGTTGAAATAAAAAGGCTCATCTATAATTTCCTAAATACTAAGTAAAAAATGTCTTGAACAGCAATTTACCTTGTCTTTTTCTTTAGCGCAAATAGCAAAAAGATTAATCAACAGGGCAAGGTGGTACTTCTAGGCCGCGACGTGCATAAAAGTCTGCAACAAATTCGTCAAATGTACCGTTATCCAAGGCATCACGCATCATTTCAGTTAAACGTAGGTAATAACGTAAATTGTGAATCGTGCCGAGCATCGAACCTAACATTTCACCGCATTTTTCTAAATGGAATAAATACGAACGAGTAAAGTTGGTACAGGTGTAACAATCACAATGTGGATCGAGTGGACCTTGGTCATGGCGATATTGGCTGTTACGAATACGCACTAAACCATCGGTTACAAAATAATGACCATTACGTGCGTTACGCGTTGGCATAACACAGTCAAACATATCCACACCGCGACGTACCGCTTCGACGATATCTTCAGGCTTACCCACGCCCATTAAATAACGTGGTTTATCTTCTGGCATTTTGGCAGGCAGATAATCCAAAACCTTGATCATTTCTTCTTTTGGTTCACCTACAGATAAACCACCAATGGCATAACCATCAAAGTCAATCTCAAGTAGACCTTTTAAAGATTCATCACGTAGGTCTTCGTACATACCACCTTGAATGATACCAAACAAAGCATTACGGTTTTTTAACACCTCGTGATGTTGTGTCTTACAGCGTTTTGCCCAACGTAATGACAGCTGTAAAGATTTTTGCGCTTCTTCATGTGTAGCAGGATAAGGTGTACATTCATCAAAAATCATCACAATGTCAGAATTCAAGGTATGTTGAATATCCATTGAGATTTCAGGTGATAGAAATACTTTAGAACCATCAATTGGCGAACGGAAGGTCACGCCTTCTTCTTTAATCTTACGCATTGCGCCCAGACTAAACACTTGGAAGCCGCCTGAATCAGTTAAAATTGGATTGTTCCATTTCATAAACTGATGTAAACCGCCGTGTTCACGGATCACATCTAAACCTGGACGCAGGTACAAATGGAAGGTATTACCCAAAATCACTTGAGATTTAATCTCTTTAATATCGCGTGGTAATACCCCTTTGACCGTACCGTAAGTACCTACAGGCATAAACATTGGTGTTTCAACCACACCATGTTCTAGGGTTAAGCGACCACGACGAGCACGGCCCGACTGCGCTAATTTTTCAAACTTCATACACGTTCCAACTCAAGGCGAAAAAACAGTTCGCTGATGGCTAAAAATAAAGGGAGCTATTTTCCTTGATTCTGCGCCCAAACGCTAGTATTTACCGAGTTGCTGTGTATTTTTGTGTAATCAACGCTGTTGAATCACCTTGCTATAGAACTGATCGATGCGCTCTAAAATTTCCTCACGGGTCAGGGCAAATTGTGGATCAGTATCCATTGCAGCAATGGTTTGCACCAAATTTTGGATATAAGGGTTGATATCTGCAAAAGTAGCATCGAGCGTTAAAATATAGGCTTGATTGGCAATTTGCATATAATCAAAAGGATCAAGCCGTACCAATTGCGCAATATCAACCAACATGTCTTTGTCTGCTTGGGTGAGCTTTTTTAAACGAGCTGGATCATGTGCTACGTGATTATGCTGTTTTAGTTGCATAAATTCTTGCAGTAATTGGCTCGACGCATTTAAGAAGACTGCTGAACTGGTTTCAAGATTGGGCTGGGTTGGAACATGTACAAAAAACAGAATTTGATCGACATCTAAACCATAGGACTCAACCAAATCTTCTTTGGCTTGTTTGTAGGCATTGAGTAGTAGATCTAAATTATTCAGTTCGGTTAAATTTTGCTGTTGTAGCGGCGTACCAAAAAAATGCCGACGCTGAAAATAGTCCGCTAGCAAAGTTTTAAACTCATTCAGACGGTTATGATGAGGACTAGAGCGAAAGCGCCATTTATTGACATTCCATTTGTCATCATGACTTAAAAACTGTGCATAATCTTCAACATCAGAAAACAAGCTACGTTTGGTGGCAATGGTTAGATAGTCGAGCATCATATACTCGTTAAACACCAAGGCACAGCCATAAATTTCGTCTTCATAATAACGATCGTAAAGCTGATAAAATTCATGGATTAACGCATCTTTTAAGACAGGTAGATGTTCTAACATGAGATCCTTGGTTATTGTAATGCCCTAGCGTGAGCGGTCATTATATTTAAAAATTTGGTCGATAATCAAAGTTTTGCGCAGTGGAGACGTCACGAAAGACTCGAATCGGCTTTTTGCCCGTTGTTGCAGTATTAATCAAGTTATTTGGAAAGATTTGGATATAATTGTTAAAAACTTCTACATTGCGGTTAAAAATCGTAATTGCTGCACCTACATTCTCATTTTGTTCTTCAATTTCTTGCATCATTTTTAAATAGATTTGATCGGCTTTAAGCTCAGGATAGTTTTCCACTATCACATTTAAGCTCTGCATCAATTGCTTAGATAAGGCTTCAATCTGCTGTAGGCGACTAATATCGGTGCTATCGGTCTTGAGCTGCACAATATTTTGACGTAATTCAGTCACTTGTGCCAAAGTACCTTGCTCAAATTGTGCATATTGCTCAACCAGTGGAGCAAGTCCTTCTAAAATTTTAACTTTTTGACGTTCAAAACTGGCGACATCCGCCCAGGCTCGAATGCTGGCGTTATGGTGACGAATAATATTGTTACGAATCATAATGACAGCAACGATGATTAGCATCACCAGCCCAAGAAAAATCAGGAGTTGCATGCCATGTTCCTCATTGTAATAAAGTCAGTAGATCGTTTTTTAAACACTCTAGTAAGGGTAATTTAAAAGTGCGTAAGTGTCCACGTAATGCCGAAATATCTTGAATTTTTTTATGATTATGGCTTGTAATTTTCATTAAATCATCTTGGCCTAAATAACACAGCATATTTTGATTTTCATTAATATAAAGCTCACCTTGACGTTGGCTAAAAAATTGACCTAATTTTAAGGTCAAGGCAGGCCCTATTTTTTTTGCCATGTCTAAAGGGTTTTCTCCGCCGATATATAAACGCTTGCGAATTTGAATGTCGCTGCTGTGCCAAGGCAAATGATAGGGGTAAGGCATTTTTTTATGTTGGGTACTAGCTGCAAAGGTAGGTAAGTCATGATCAAGATCAAAGATAAACACGCCCCATAAATCTTGATGCACTTCCTTAACGCTCAGGCGTTCACCTTGCTGATTACGCACTTGTAATTGATTAACAAAATGATATTGGAATAGCAAAATCTGATGCTTTTTTCCATTTTGTTCTTGCCAAATGGTGCTGGCAAAAAATGGAATTTCGTTAACAATGCTGCCACGATTAAAAATAGGGAATTGTTGTTTTAATTGTGCAATGAATAAGGTGGGATTTAAAGGACGAGCTAAGGCTTCAGGTTGTTTATGGTAATGCAGCTGATATCGGGTCTGAATCATGCGCTGTTCTAAATATGCAATCACTTCTGTAATTGGACGTTCGGATGCGTAGAGCAAATAACTTAAACCTAAGAGGCAAACAGCAGCAAAAGCGCTCAGTTGCGCAAGCCTAGCATAGGGGTCTAAAAGTAACGGTAAAATAAAAACAGCGCCGACTAAGGCAGTCAAAATTGCTAAAGCATTATCAAATTTTAAATGCTTGGGCGCACTCCATGGATGCAGCTGATTCAGTAGATCTTCAGCTGAATGGCTATTGCGCCCAATTTGCCATAACCGAGCCAGATTATGTTCCACCTCAGCATTCTTTTGACTACGTAAAGCTAAAATGCGTTGACTGGTCTCGATCGGCATAGGATTGGATTATTTTACGGCGTGATCAATCAGCATAGCATCGCCATAGCTAAAGAAGCGGTAGCGATTTGCAACAGCATGTTGATAAGCAGTTAAGATATTGTCACGATTTGACAGTGCTGATACCAACATCAATAAAGTAGATTCAGGTAAGTGGAAGTTGGTAATTAAACGATCTACCACCTTAAACTCATAACCTGGATAGATAAAAATTTGTGTATCGCCAGTCCACGCTTTAAGTTCGCCACCATTGGCTTGCGCTGCACTTTCAGTGGCACGCGTTGCTGTGGTGCCCACTGCAATCACTTGATTACCACGCGCTTTGGTGTCACGAATCTTTTGCATGGCTTCATCAGAAACTTGGCACCATTCACTGTGCATAATGTGATTTTCAATATCGTTAGTACGTACCGGTAAGAACGTTCCTGCTCCGACATGTAGCGTCACAAAAGTGGTTTGAATGCCTTTTTCAGCTAATTTTTGCAGTAATTCTTCATCAAAATGTAAGCTTGCAGTGGGTGCTGCCACACTGGCAATTTTGGTTGGATCATTAAAAACAGTTTGATAACGTTCGGTATCAATATCCTCTGCTTCACGGTTAAAGTAAGGCGGAATAGGCAGAGCGCCATATTGATCCAATACATCTAAAATAGGCTGTGAAAACTCAACAACAAATAAATTTTCATGGCGACCTTGTACGGTCACTTTAACTTGGTCGGGTCCAATAAACAGTTCCGCACCTGCCTTTGGCGAGTTACTGGCTTTAATGTGACAGTGCGCAATAAACTGATCTTGCATGCGCTCGACTAACACCTCGACTGCACCACCAGACGCACGTTTACCTTTGAGACGGGCTTTCATGACTTTAGTGTCATTTAACACCAATAAGTCACCTGGATGAAGCAGCTCTAAAATATCGGTAAAGTGATAATCATGATGCTGACCATGTTTATCTAAATGTAATAAACGCGATGCGCTACGTGTTTCGAGAGGATAACGAGCAATCAATTCGTCAGGGAGATCAAAATTAAAGTCAGACAGTTGCATGTTGAACATAAGGCTTAAAAAAACTGGCCTTAGTATATGCCTTTTTGTTTAAAATGGCAGAAATTGCCGATTTTAACGGCAAAAAAAAGCCATCTGCCTTAATTTTGAGCAAAAACAAAGATAAAGCGTTGACAGCTTAAAAAATAAGTTTATTATAGTCCTCACAACATCTCTCCCGAGGTGGTGAAATTGGTAGACGCGGCGGATTCAAAATCCGCTGTCAGAGATGACGTGTCGGTTCGAGTCCGACCCTCGGGACCATATTTAAAAACCCCAAACTGGCATTAAAGGTTTGGGGTTTTTTTATGCCTGTTTTTTTATATTAATAAAATTCATAAAAAAACCTTATAACTTTTTGATTAAATTTGGTTTATACCACTTGGTAAAAAACTAGTTATATATTATGTTAAGGTTTGAACGTCTTTTGTATTTTTTGTTGTTGTCATTTTAATCAATAGCGTGCTAAATAATGGAGATACGAAGTCAATTTTTTCTAATTGAGAAAAAATGATGAGGCTGAGAATATGGAACTCAAATTATTAGAAATAGGCTCAGAAACTGAGCAGCTCAGTGCCTGCAAACTCTCATTATTGCTTGGTGTATTTGGTGCAGACAATCGTATTAGCGATTTTTTAAAGTTTGCCCGCAGTATGCTCCAAACAGATCATGCGATTTTAGCATTTAAAGATGAACCCTATATTTGGTTCTCATCTGATGAGGGGTGCCGTCCGTTTTTATCTGAAGCAGATGCTACAGTCAATGAGTTTTTTGCAGAGACTGATTTAATCACCCCGAATCACCCGATTTATGCCAAAGCATCCGCGTATATGCAAAATCTAGGCATGCATCATCGTCGTATGTTGGCGGTTGATTTGTGTGACAGTGAAGATTCTGTGGGTCATGTATACTTATTTGACCAAAACGACACGCCTTTTGATGAAAAAAGCATTGTGATTGTGCGCGAGTTTATTCAAAGCTTAATGGGGATTATTCGTTTACGTTTAGAAAATGCTGAACTGAAAGAAGAATTTGAGCAACAAGCGGCGCTCAATTTTAGTAAAACCAAATTCTTCCAAATTATTGCTCATGACTTACGTGCCCCTTTTCATGGTTTGTTGGGCTTTTCTGAAATCCTCGCCAAGGAACGTGACACGCTTGATGAAAAAGGTATTCAAGATATTAGTGATTACGTCTTTGATACAGCGCAGTCCACCTACAATTTATTAGAAAGTTTACTCAATTGGGCCATGGCAGAAGGTGGACGTTTTGTCTATCACCCGATTAATTTTGCTTTATCACAATCGACTAAAATTGTTACAGATGTCTTGGGGAGTTTGGCGGTTAAAAAGAATATTCAACTCATTAACCAAGTTGAGGAAAATATTAAGGTTTATGCCGATATTAATATGATTACCTCGGTGATTCAGAACTTAGTGTCTAATGCGTTAAAATTTACCCACAATGATGGCAGTGGTCGGGTGATTTTACGTGCCGAAACTGCACAGCAGCAGGTACATATTTATATTCAAGATACAGGTTTAGGGATGACCAAAGCGCAGATTGAAACCTTATTTGAACCTAAGATTACCTATAGCCGCCAAGGTACCTTAGGTGAAAAAGGCACTGGATTGGGTTTGGTGCTGTGCAAACGCTTTATTGACTTAAATCAAGGTCAGATTAGTGTGCACTCGAAAGAAGGTGAGGGCACTATTTTTAAAGTTACTTTACCTGCAGCCAATCATACTCACCAAGCACTTGAACAACGTCAAAGCCAAGCTTGCTGATAAAATACTTTTCTAAAGCTCAAGCTTACTGTTATAACAGGTAAAAAACAGGGCTTGAGAAAGAAAGCAATGAATACAGCACAGTTACAAAAGACCTTACGCGCCAGTCAATATGCGGAGCAAGTGCTTAGCATACATGCTGAGTTACTCAAAGAGGATTATGCGGCAGATGCGTTTTTAAGCTCTTTAAGCAGTGCGCAAATTTATCATTGTGTCCATCAAGCCCTACAGGATGTCACAGATGAAAGCAGTTGGATGCGCCACATGCGGATCTTGCGTGCACGGCTTATGTTTCGTTGGATTTGGCAAGATGCCAATCAACTCACCGATGTCTTAACCTTAACGCGAGAACTGTCTGACTTTGCTGATGCGGCCATCTGTGCTGCTAAAGATTTTGCCTTAGCTCCGTTGGTGGCTAAATATGGTCAACCCATCGGGTATAACGGCAAAGTGCAAGATTTAATTGTCATTGCCATGGGGAAATTGGGCGCGCAAGAACTCAATTTATCCAGTGATATTGACCTGATCTTTGCCTTTGATGAACAGGGTGAAACCGAAGGTGGGCGTAAGTCGATTGATGTGCAGCAGTTTTGTATCTTATGGGGCCAAAAACTAATTTATCTGCTTGATCACATTACTGCTGATGGTTTTGTTTTCCGTGTGGATATGCGCTTACGTCCTTGGGGAGATGGTTCTGCTCTAGCGATCAGTCATATCGCCTTAGAGAAATATTTAAGCCAACATGGTCGTGAATGGGAACGTTATGCATGGATTAAAGCACGTATTGTGAATCCAAGCCCTGAGGGTGATGAGCTTTTAGAAATGACACGACCGTTCGTGTTCCGTAAATATGTCGATTACACTGCATTTGAAGCGATGCGTGAAATGAAAGCCATGATCGAGCGTGAAGTGGCACGGCGTAATATTGAAGATGACATTAAATTGGGCGCAGGTGGGATTCGCGAAGTTGAATTTATTGTGCAAGTCTTTCAGCTGATTTATGGTGGCTACCGCTTAGAGCTGCAAGATCGTCAATGTTTGGTTAGCTTAAGTCATTTAGATGATGCAGAGTTGTTAGATGAACAAGCGGTCATTGATTTAGAAGATGCCTATTTGTTCTTACGCCGTGTTGAACATGCCATTCAAGCCTTAAATGATCAACAAACCCAATCTTTACCGACAGAACCCGATTTACGTGCACGTATTTTTGAAACTTTAGGCTTTGAGAGTTGGCAGGCATTTTTACAGTGCTTAAATGCCAAACGCAGCAAGGTCATGTATCAATTTGAGCATTTAATTAAAGAAAAAGACTTAGATAGTTCAGTTGAAAACATGAGTCAGCTTGAGCAGCGGTTACATGAGGTTTTAGATGATAACGCCAAGAATCTGGTGCACGAATTTTGGCATGGACACGCCTTAAAAAAACTACCGGCCAAAGCCATTCAACGTCTCAAAAGCTTTTGGCCGCATTTACTTGAAGCTGTGTTGCAATCTGATCATCCACAAATGGCCTTAGTGCGTCTTATGCCATTGCTGGAATCGGTCATGCGCCGTACCGTATATTTGGTCATGCTGATTGAAAGCAAAGGTGCGCTGCAACGCTTAGTGAAAATGGCCACTGTTAGCCCATGGATTTGTGAAGAACTCACGCATTATCCGGTATTATTAGATGAATTTTTATCCATGGATTTTGAGCTGCCAAAGCGTCAAGATTTAGAAGATTCATTACGTCAGCAACTGCTACGCATTGAGATTGATCAAGTTGAAGATCAAATGCGCGTGTTACGTCTATTTAAAAAATCCAATGTCTTAACTGTGGCAGCCAGTGATGTTTTGGCTGAAAGTCCACTGATGAAAGTCTCTGATGCCTTAACCGATATTGCGGAAGTCTCAGTCAAAGCCATACTGCATTTGGCTTATCAAATTGTGGCTAAAAAACACGGCTATCCACTTGATTTAGAAGGTCAACGTTGTTCGCTCGATCATATTGCTTTTAGTGTGATTGGTTATGGCAAAGTCGGTGGCATTGAACTCGGCTATGGCTCAGATTTAGATTTAGTCTTTATTCATGCCATGGATGAACAAGCCGATACCGACGGTAAAAAAGCCATTAGCGGTTTTGAGTTTGCTATGCGGGTGGCGCAAAAATTTATGTCACTGATGACCACGCAAACCTTAGATGGTCGTGTCTATGAAATTGACACCCGTTTGCGCCCATCGGGTGAGGCGGGTTTACTGGTGACCAGCTTTAAAGCCTTTGAACAATATCAATTTAAAAGTGCATGGGTATGGGAACATCAAGCTTTAGTGCGGGCCCGCTCAATTGCAGGCGAGGCTAGCCTTTGCCAAAAATTTGAGGAGTTACGTTGCCTTATTTTGACTCAGCCACGCGATGAAGCCAATGTTCGTACCGAAGTGCTGAAAATGCGCCAAAAAATGAAAGAACATTTAGGTTCCTCAAAAGAGCAACAAAAAGATGGAATTTTTCATTTAAAACAGGATGCAGGTGGTATCGTTGATATCGAATTTATGGCACAGTATGCGGTATTAGCATGGAGTGGGTCGAATCCCGATCTCGCCCATTACTCTGACAACGTACGAATCCTTGAGGATGCCGCAAGAACGGAATGCTTATCCAGCGCCGACGCGACAGCATTGATTCAAGCTTATCTTCGTGAACGAGCCGAGAGCCATCGTCTAGCACTTGCAAATCAATCCATGCAAGTTTTGGCAGATGATTGGCACGCTACCCGAGAGGTCGTTTGCAAGTTATGGCAAAGATTAATTGATCCAAGTGCAGTGTTTGCCTTGGATAAAAATGACTGTGTATAACAATTTGGAGTGTGTGTCATGAATTTGGCTGATCGTGATGGTTTTATTTGGCAAGATGGACAATTAGTTGATTGGCGTGAGGCGAAAACTCACGTACTTACACATACCTTGCATTATAGTATGGGTGTGTTTGAAGGTGTCCGTGCCTATGAAACCCCGAATGGAACGGCTATTTTCCGTTTAAAAGAACACACTAAGCGTCTGTTAAATTCTGCAAAAATCTATCAAATGAAAGTTCCATTTGATCAAGCAGCATTAGAGAAAGCTCAAATTGATGTGGTTCGTGAAAATAAATTAGCATCTTGCTACTTACGTCCAATTATCTTTATTGGTTCAGAAAAATTAGGTATTGCTGCAACAGACAATACCATTCATGCAGTGGTTGCGGCATGGAGCTGGGGTGCTTACCTTGGTGAAGAAGCGATGGCGAAAGGCATTCGCGTAAAAACTTCATCATTTACGCATCATCATCCAAACGTGACCATGTGTAAAGCCAAAGCATCGGGTAACTACACCTTATCCATTCTTGCGCATCAAGAAGTGGCTCACTCAGGTTATGACGAAGCTATGTTACTTGATCCACAAGGTTATGTATGCCAAGGTTCAGGCGAAAACGTATTCTTGGTTCGTGATGGCGTGATTCATACCCCTGATATCGCAGGCGGTGCGCTTGACGGTATTACTCGTCAAACCATCATCACCATTGCTAAAGACTTAGGTTATGACGTGATTGAACGTCGTATTACCCGCGATGAATTCTACATTGCTGATGAAGCATTCTTCACAGGTACAGCAGCAGAAGTGACGCCAATTCGTGAATACGATGATCGTCAAATTGGTGAAGGTGTACGTGGTCCAATCACAACGCAAATCCAAAAAGCATACTTTGATGCAGTTCAGGGTAAAGATCCTAAATATGCGCACTGGTTAACTTACGTAAAATAAGTCAATCGGGTAGTATGAGAGGCGAAACGAAAGTTTCGCCTTTTTTATTGTGTTTTAAATAGGTTGATACATGCATATTGTTTATGTAACAGATGGAAAAGCAGGGCATCGCTCACAGGCTTTGGGTTTATATAAAGCCATGCAGCGTTTAAGCACGCAGCAAGTGACCTTTGAAGAAGTGGCTGCTGAATCTCTATCTGCGTTTAACTTATTTTTAGCGCGTGGCAATCAAAAGCATCCCAAAATTCAACAGATACCTGATTATATTTTCAGTGTCGGCAGTCAAACTCAGCTTAAAGTCCTGCTGTTAGGGCAAGTGTTTCCCAAAGCCAAAACAGTGGTGTTAATGAAGCCTAAATTTCCGCTGCATTGGTTTAATTATGTGGTGGTGCCTAAACATGATGGGATTAACGCAGAAAACAATGTGATTGTGACCGAAGGCGCTTTAAATCCAATTGTCAATGAAAAGCGCCATCAACCTAAACGCATTTTAATTGCGCTAGGGGGTGACTCTAAACGTCATAAGTGGAACGAAGCCAAGGTTTTAGAAACCATTGAGAAAATTGTACAAGATAATAAAAAATCTGACATTATTTTAACCACATCACGCCGTACCCCAAAAGAGTTTTTAAGCCAACTCAATACACACAGCTTTGCAGCAAAATTACAGATTTTCCCAGTAGAAGATACGATACAAGGTTGGATTTTTGAACAAATGCAATTGGCTGAAGCAGTATGGGTCACAGAAGATAGTGTCTCTATGATTTATGAAGCTTTAACAGCAGGCTGTAAAGTGGGTGTTATTGCTATAGAGCGTTTAAAGCAAGATCGCATTACTGCATCGGTTGATTTGTTGTTACAACAAAAACGAGCCAGTTTGGCTACGTCTATTCTGCATCTGCCCAAAGCCAGTACATTACAAGAGGCGGATCGGGTTGCTTCTGTACTGGTATAAAAATACATTTTTCTAAGGCTGCATTGTCTTATAATGCGCAATTCGTGTAATAGTTAGGTTGGATAATGGCAGAGCAACAAGTGCAGTGGTCAGCTGCAGATGTGATTGGTAAAGGTGCAAACCGTATTTGTGTACGTGATGTACAAGACCCTGCCATATGCCTCAAAATTGATTTACCTAAGCATCAGCGCAGTGTGAAAAATTTTCGCCAGCGTATTCGTCGTGAACTGAGTGATCGCTTGAGTATCTTTAATGAAAATTATATTGAGTGGCAAGCCTATCAAAGTCTAGTACAGCGTTTAGGTCACACAGTCCTTGATACTTATATGGCGCGTTGTATTAGTGTAGATGCCAGTGCCCAAGGTTTAATCCTACGCTGTGAGTTGGTACAAAGTGCCGATGGGCAAATTGCAAAAAGCTTATTTCATTATATGCAGCATCCAAGCAACATTGATACAAAGCAACTGCTTGCTGCATTAGATGAGTTTCAAACTTGGTTGCTCAAATATAATATTCCATTGTTTGATTTAAATGCAGGTAATTTGGTGGTACAGCGCGATGGGCAACAGCTTCAACTGAAATGTATTGATGTAAAGTCGGTGCTGCGTGGTAAAGAGATTATTCCCGTCTCGTATTGGTTTAAATCTTTGATGCATAAAAAAATTAAGCGTCGTATTGCACGCTTAAAAGTTTTGGTTCAACAAAATATTCAGAAGACAACTGCATGAAAATTGTACAGATTATGGCAACCAGTGGTGGTGGCTTAGGCGGTTTGGAACAACATACCTTTAACTTGGTGAATACTTTATCTGAGCAGCATGAGGTACATTTAATTGCCTTAGAGGCGTATGCCCAGCATCTTCATCCACGGGTACATTTTCATGGCTTTAACTTTGCGCGTAGCCGTTTAAATCCGCTGTTATGGTGGCAACTCGCGCGACTGATTCAGCAGATTCAACCTGACATTGTACACGCACAAGCGGGGAAAGCCGCTGAGTTAGTCAAACTTATTCGTAGCTGTTTACCTAAATCAGCCAAAGTGGTCACGACAGTACACGGCACCAAAAAAAATAAAGCCATTTATGCGCATGCTGATGCAGTGATTGCTGTAAGTGCAGCATTAAAAGCAGGCATTCCCGAACATAAAGCGCATGTGATTTATAACGGTGTACATCAACAGCCTGCATTAAGCCCAGCAGAAGCAAAAAAACTACAACATGAGATTTTTGCTCAGCATCCACAGCTGAACCCTCAGCAAAAAAATGTGCTATGTATTGGACGTTTAGAACCGGTAAAAAATATTGCTTTACTGATTCAAGCCATGCAAGGCATTCAAGCCAATTTGTGGATTGTCGGTGATGGCTCTTTACGCGCCGATTTAGAAGCACAAGTAAAAGCCTTAGATATGACTGAACACGTCGCATTTTTAGGTTTTCGCCGTGATGCACGGGACATATTACAATTGGCTGATGTGGTTGCATTATCTTCAGAGCGTGAAGGTTTTCCGCTGGTGATGGTTGAAGCCTTACAGGCGGAAAAAATTATGGTGTCTACCAAAGTGAATGGGGTTGTGGAGTGGTTGCCGCCTGAGGCTTTAGCAGAGTTAAATGATATACAAGGCTTACGTCAGGCTTTGCAGCAAGCATTAAGTGTAGAATCAAAACAACAGCAAGATTGGCAAGGCTTATTTCAACGTGCCCAGCAGGAATTAACGGTCAGCAGTATGGCTGAGCAAACGGCTAAGCTTTACCAACAATTATTGGCTCATTAAGGCAGACTCAACATGCAAAATTCAAAACTTCGTTATGTTGCGCTTGGCGATTGCGTAACTTTAGGTGCACCGCTGCAGCAAAATCATGCCTATCCTGAACGTGTAGCCGCGGCAATGGGTTGGCAAGTGACCAACTACGGACATACCATGTCAAGCACCCGTGAAGGCTTACAATATTTTAAAAAAGAGGATGTGCAAAGTGCAGACATTTTGTCGATTCAATATGGCATTGTAGATTCGTGGCAAACCTTTAATGGTGCGCCCTTTGTATTGTATTACCCAGATACCAAATGGCGTAAATTTTTGCGTAAGATCGTGAAAAAAATTAAAAAGTATGGTCGAAAATTTAATTTTCATGCTCTGTTTGGTACACGCAATGTAGTACCCGTTGAAGAATATATTGCTAATATTCAATACATGATTCAGCATAGCCAAGCTAAATATATTTTATTGCCAGAAATTTATCCAAATCAGGACTTAAGCCGTGAACCACGTATTTTGGCCTATAACCAAGCTTTAGCTAAATTGCACGATGGCCAGCGTGTGTTTGTGATCAAGCATTTTGATCTGTTAAAAGCCCATTTAAACAGTGATTATTATGATGATCCAACTCATTTGTCGGGCAAGGGACACCAAGCCGTGGCGGACAATATATTGGCTCAGTTAAAACAGCATGTGATGACTTAATAAGAAAACCTACAGAAATAAAGGTTTTTTCAGCACTCAGCGGGCTAGCAGCGTTTATATAAATGTGGATCGCTTGGCATACGTCGAAAACGCTTATACGACCAAATATATTGTTCTGGGGCTTGGTTAATCATGGCTTGCATTTCATGATTTAAGCATTCTACCGAGCGTTGTAAATCTTTCCCACCAATGTCATGGTGCATGGGTTGGCAAATGACTTTAAAGCCCGATTTTACCCGTAAGCAGCTTAAACCTAATATATTACATTGGGTTTTTTGTGCCAGTTTAGACACCAACGTGGTACATAATACTTCTTGGGCAAAAAAATTGGCATAAATACCGCCTGAGGGTTTGGGCAAATGGTCTGGCAAAATCACAGTTAGACCACCTTGCTTTAAGTGTTTGAAAATCGCACTGACGCCAGTTTTATCGGTGGCCACCAACGTTGCATTAAAGTTTTGCCGTGCTTGTAAAACAAACCGATCTACACTTTTGTTTTTATTGGGTTTATACATAATTACTGGGGCGGTATATTGGCTCAGCCACGCATTTAGCAGCTCCCAACAGCCAAAATGGGTTACCACCATAATCACGCCTTTGTGATTGGCCAGTGCATCTTCAAGCAATTGAGCACCTTGTACATTTTGTACTAAATCGATGCTGTAGGCCTTGGGCATCCCCCAACATTTAATTGACTCGACATAGGTATAGCATTGGCTCTTTAAGCTGCTTTTGAGTAAGGCTGTCTGGGCTTGAGAGGACAGGCTTGGATAGACCAAATTCAGGTTGGTTTGACTAATCTTTTTAAATGAAGAAGGGAGTAAATACAGTAAATAAGCAAAACAATGGGCGAGTGTATATAACCAAGTCAAGGGCAAACGCGCGATGACTTTTAAAAAATAATAAAGCATAAAGATAAGGATAGAAAAAAAGAAGAGAGAAAATTAAAGCCTTTAAAATTAAAGGCTTTAAAATAAATTAATTCTTATATTTGTCTGGGTTGCCCATCAAGACCATATAAATTAAGGCAATAAAAATAACAAATGCACCAGCAATACTGCTTACGCAGAAATATAAAATTCGCTCATTGGTATCTAAGCTAAATAAATTATTGGCTAAGATATAACGCATAAATAACCATTGCACCACTGAAAATACAATCAGCATAATGCCTTTATTACGAACCGCAGGACGCATAGCCATCGCTTGCTTACCCTAAAACTAAACTGAGGCTATTATGCCACCGTTATGCTTTTGGCTCAATCACACAAAAAGCCCTGCTATTGCAGGGCTTTTTTATTTCTCCTCAAGGGAGAAAAAAGAAGACGCTAAAAAATTATTTTGCTTCTTCAGCTTTTGGTTTTTCGCGTAAACGAATACCCAAATCACGTAACTGAGTCGATTCAACTGGCGCAGGCGCTTGAGTTAACGGACATTCAGCAGTTTTAGTTTTAGGGAAGGCAATCACGTCACGAATAGAAGATGCACCTGTCATCAACATAACTAAACGGTCAAGACCGAATGCCAAACCACCATGCGGAGGTGCACCGAATTTCAACGCATTTAACAAGAAGCTGAATTTCTCTTCTGCTTCTTCTTCAGAAATCCCTAAAGCTTCAAAGATGGCTTTTTGCATTTCTAGGTTAAAGATACGTAGTGAACCACCACCGATTTCAGTACCGTTTAGGACCATATCGTAAGCAACAGACAATGCCGCACCTGGATTATTCTTCACTTCTTCAACGCTTGATTTTGGTAGCGTGAATGGGTGATGTACAGAGGTCCATTTGCCATCATCTGTTTCTTCGAACATTGGGAAGTCAACCACCCAAAGCGGTGCCCACTCACATGTCGCCATGTTCATGTCATGACCCACTTTAATACGTAAAGCACCCATAGCATCATTTACAACTTTGGCTTTATCTGCACCAAAGAATACGATGTCGCCGTTTTCAGCACCCACGCGTTTTAATAGATCAAGTACGATTGGCTCGATAAATTTAACGATTGGAGATTGTAGACCTTCAATGCCTTTTTCAAGATCGTTGACTTTAATGTAAGCCAAGCCTTTTGCACCGTAGATACCCACGAATTTAGTATATTCGTCGATTTGGCTACGTGGTAAAGCACCCGCACCCGGTACACGTAACGCAACAATACGACCTTTAGGATCTTTAGCAGGGCCTGCGAATACTTTGAACTCAACGTCTTGCATCATGTCTGCAACGTCAACAAGTTTCAAAGGAATACGTAAGTCAGGCTTATCTGATGCATAGTCACGCATTGCATCTGCATAGGTCATACGTGGGAATTTATCAAACTCAACATTAAGAAGTTCTTTGAACATCTTAATGGTTAAAGTTTCCATTAAATCCATGATGTCATCGTCACTCATGAACGATGTTTCAACGTCGATTTGGGTGAATTCAGGCTGACGATCCGCACGTAAGTCTTCATCACGGAAACATTTCGCGATTTGGTAGTAACGATCAATACCACCGACCATCAACAACTGTTTAAATAGCTGAGGTGATTGTGGCAATGCGTAGAAGCTACCGTTTGATACACGGCTTGGCACTAAATAGTCACGTGCACCTTCTGGTGTTGCACGCGTTAGAATCGGTGTTTCAACGTCTAAGAAACCATTTTCTTCGAAATAGTTACGAATCAGGTTAGTTAATTTAGAACGGAAACGTAAACGATCTAACATTTCTTGACGACGGATGTCTAAGAAACGGTACTTTAAACGTACTTCTTCAGAAATGTTGGTATTTTCGTCATTTAATGGGAATGGCGGCGTTTCTGATGCAGCAAGAACTTCGATTTCTTTACCAAGCACTTCGATTTGACCGCTAGTAATATTTGCGTTTTCAGTGCCTTCGTAACGACGACGTACGCGGCCTGTAATTTTTAATACAAATTCTGAACGTGCTTTATCCGCAGTTGCGAATGCTTCTGGCGTATCTGGATCGATAACCACTTGCACAAGACCGTCACGGTCACGCATGTCAAGGAAAATGACACCACCGTGGTCACGGCGACGGTGTACCCAACCGCATAATGTTACGGTTTGGTCAATTTGAGCTTCGGTTAAAGAACCGCAGTAATGAGTTCGCATCATGGCGTATAAAATCCAACTATATGGGTTACAAAAAAGCTACTACGTAAACAGCGTATGCTTTTATTCAAAGTCTAGGATTATGCCTCTTTGGGACAGCCCTCACAAGAACTACAACAAAAAACAGCATTAAATTAAGGCAAAGGCCAGTGATTGCTTTATTTATCGCGAAAAAATTGTTGCCAAATACTTAAAATGCTTAAGACAAAGGCTGAAACGAATAAGAAAATCTGACTAAATTCATTAAATGTACGCCCAATAAAGTAATAAGCGTTGCCTTGTAACGTATTAAATGAGAACTGGCTTAAATAGGCCCAACTCCAAAAAATGGCCATGACAGTTGCTAGGAGAAAAGCAGTCGCAATCGCAAACCGTAGACGCTGTGTGGCCAAATTTGGGCTGTGGTGGCGTTGACAATAACGTATGATCCAATACACTAAAACTGGCAAGGCCAAAGCAGAACTCAGAATTTGCAAGATAAAGTGCAGCGGATACTCAACACCTAATACCGCAATGTTTTGACTTAAGAAATCATGCAGGATTAGAGTGCGAAAATCTACATGGGTCAGACCATCCCAGAGGATATGCGTAGCATTGCCAAGAAGGAGTGCAATCAGCATACAAAAAATAAATTTTAATGCGCCTAAAACTCCTTTAATTTGAATCGGGTCGGATAAATTAAATAACTGATAAAGCATGGGCCGGTACAGGGCATACCATAGCCCACAAAAGCCCAAACCAATGACTAAGTTGGGATAAATTTGCCCCGACCAACGATGCGAAATACGTCCTGCATCAGTGACAAATAAACGATATAAATCAGGTAACATACAGCCAATTGCCAAGGCGGCAAGTGGTAAGGTATGTTGACTTGCGCGGGCGAGTACAGGTGCAAGCACTGCATGCGATAAGGTAAAAGGCATTGCGACACAGTAAATCAACAGATTGCCTTAAGCTTAACTGAACTTGCCAAACACGGCTGTTTTTTATTGCAAAAATAATGAAATGTTATATTATAACATCATTCTGATTTTACCGACTTTGAGCCTTAAGTCATGTCCCTACATAAGAACCTGATTACACTTGCAATTTTTGCCTCAGTGGCGCCACTGAGTCTTGCTGATGAAGCAACTGCAACTTTAGATACCATTCAATTGACCGCACATCCATTGGTGCAAACAGCGGCTGATTTTGCCGTGGCAGACAATGTGCTGGATCAGAAAAAATTATCAACAGGGGCAGCAACGATTGGTGATGCCTTAGCAGGTGAGCTAGGGGTTTACTCGAACCAATATGGCACAGGCTCAAGCCGTCCCGTGATTCGTGGTCAAGATGGTCCACGTGTCAAAGTTCTTCAACATGCCTCTGAAACCGCCGATGTTTCAACCCTATCACCCGATCATAATGTGACTGTTGATCCATTGCTTGCAAAACAAGTTGAAGTGATTCGTGGTCCATCAACACTTCTGTATGCAGCAGGGACAGTCGGTGGTTTGGTCAATGTCACTGACCAAAAGATTCCAACCCAAATGCCAAACGATGGCGTAGAAAGCACAGTGGGTGTGCGCTATAACTCAGGCAATGATGAGAAGTTAGCCAGTGCAGGTGTGACAGCGGGGATTGGTGAAAACTTTGCATTACGTGTCGAAGGTTCAAAACGTAAAGCGAATGACTATATTGCGCCAAATTATTTTGATGTTCATATCCATAAAGAAGAGCACATCGAAGAAAATGGCGATATTCACATTCATGAGCATGAACATGCTGTAAAAAAACGCCGTGTAGACAATACTTTCTCTGAGGGTGAAACCATCAATATTGGTGGTTCATGGATTCATGATCGTGGTTTTGTCGGTGCATCTTATAGCAATCGCCAAGATCAGTATGGTTTGCCGGGGCATGAGCATGGTGATGAACATGCAGGTCATGAACATGCTGAAGAAGCAGGAGCTTGGATTGATTTAAAATCTGAACGTTATGATGTACGTGCTGAATTATTTGATCCAATGCCAGGATTTAACAAATTACGAGCACATGTAAGCTTTACCGACTACGAACATGATGAGCTAGAAGGCAGTGAGGCACTCAGCAACTTTAAGAGTAAGGCTTATGATGGTCGTTTAGAGTTGGTGCATGTTCCTGTTGCAGGTTGGGAAGGTGTGATTGGGGCGCAGTTTAGCCAGCAAAGAATTAACCTAGCAAGTATTGGTGGTCATGGTCATGACGAAGATATTATTGTTTCAGAAGTAGAAGATGATGAAGATCATTCGGATCATAGTCATGATGTACTCATGCCAAATACCAAAACTCAAAAATACAGTTTATTTGCTTTAGAACATAAGCAAATAGGCGATGTGCATGTTGAATTTGGCGCGCGAGTTGATCATCAAAAAGTTAAAGTAGATTCAGAAGCTAAAGACTATTCTGGTACAGGTGTTTCAGGTTCTGTAGCAGCCAATTGGGAATTTGCACCAAGTTATAAACTCTCTGTGGTGGGTTCTCATCAACAACGTTTGCCAATTGCTCAAGAGTTGTATGCACAAGGCAAACACTATGCGACCAAAACACTTGAGCATGGTAATGCTGATCTTGATGCTGAAAAATCAAATAACCTAGAAGTGGGATTCCACTTTGAAGGTGAAAAAATTGATTATCACCTGCATGTTTACCATAATTGGTTTGATAACTATATTTACGGTCAATCACATGGTTATGTAGATGATTTCTTAGACCTTGAATACACCCAAGACAAAGCACGTTTCTACGGTACTGAAGCTGAAGTGTCTTACCATATCAATGACACTTACACGGTTGGCTTATTTGGTGACTATGTGCGTGGCAAAATTGATGGCGATAATGCACCGCGTGTACCAGCGGGTCGTTTAGGCACCAAAGTCAATGCGCAATTTGATGATCAGTGGTCGGGTAGTGCTGAGTATTATCATGTGTTTAAACAAGACAAGTTTGCTGACTTTGAACAACAAACCCAAAGCTACAATATGGTCAATGTCGGCTTAAATTACACGGGTCGTTATGCTAATGATCAAGACTACCGCGTGTATTTAAAAGCCAACAATTTATTAGATGATCAAGTCTATTCTCATGCCTCTTTCCTATCGAATATTCCACAGGTGGGACGTAACTTTACTGTGGGCCTAGAGTTTGACTTCTAAGCCAAATACACAGAAAAGCCCTTGAAAATTCATACAATAAAACCTAGTCTGAGCGCATTGGACTAGGTTTTTTGTTATGCGTATCTTCCAGAGAATTCACACCAAGTTAAATTGGTCACTTCGTCGTTATATTGCTGTGGTGATTGCGATTTTATTGCTCAGCCTTGTGGCATCAGGTACTTATCATATGTATAAACCCTTACCTGAAGGCCTAAACTACACGGGTAAATTACGGCATGCCGAAGTAGAGTTCTTAAGTGATCAAACTTATGTTGATCAACATGGTAAGTCACACACGCAGCAGATGATTTTTGATCGCATGCTCAAGATGATTGATGAAGCCCAAAGCTTGATTGTGCTGGATATGTTTTTATTGAATGCGGAAACAGGCGAGTCAAAGCTTGAGCATCGCCCATTAACACAACAGCTCAGCCAAGCCTTAATTCAAAAGCGTTACTTCAATCCAAATATCGACATTAAAGTCATTACTGATCCAATTAACTCAGTTTATGGCGGTGTGCAGCCTGAGCATTATCGTCAAATGCGCCAAGCTGGCATTGATGTGATTGAAACCGATTTAACCCCATTACGTGCCTCTAATCCAATATGGTCAAGTTTTTGGTATTTATGCTGTCAAGGTATTCAAAATAATCCGCAAGGCGGTTGGTTACCCAATCCTGTCGGTGCGGGCAAAGTGACTTTACGCAGCTATTTAAATCTTGCCAACTTTAAAGCTAATCATCGTAAAGTTTTGGTGGTGGATTCGGCAACTGGTTGGCAAACTTTGGTGACTTCCATGAATACCCATGATGGTAGCTCACGCCATTCCAATGTCGCGTTATGGGTCAAAGGGCATACAGCAATTGATGTGCTGAATACTGAACACAGTGTGGGGCAGATGTCCAAAGCCAATATGCCGATGCTGATTGTGGGTGATTTTGAAGCCGAGAAAACCCAGCCGCAAGTGCAATTACTGACTGAAAAAGCCATTTATGATGCGGTTTTACAGAGTATTATTAGTAGCAAGAAAGCCGATGTAGAACTAGATTTAGCGATGTTTTATCTATCTGAACGTCGTGTGATTGAAGAGCTGATTGCGGCACATCAGCGTGGTGTAAAAGTACGCGTACTCCTTGATCCCAATAAAGATGCGTTTGGTCGCACTAAAAATGGTATTCCAAATCGCCCTGTCGCAGCAGAATTACATCAAGCAGGGATTGATGTGCGTTGGTGTAATACCCAAGGTGAACAATGTCATAGCAAAATGCTAATTAAACGCGATGTGGACAATACAGAGATCATTTTAGGTTCAGCCAATTACACCGCACGTAATTTAAAAAATTATAATTTAGAAAGTAATTTACGTGTAATTGGCAGTCGCGATGCACAGGTGTTTCAAGATGCAGAGCAGTATTTTAACACTGCATGGTCAAATTTAGACGGCAAGCAAATCAGTGTCGACTATGCCAAATATGCCGATGCGTCTAAATTAAAATATGCGCTCTATCGCTTGATGGAATGGAGTGGCATCGGGACGTTTTAGTGCTTTACCTCTCCCTAAGCCTCTCCTAAAAGGAGAGGGAATTCCTCCCTTTTTTAAAGGGAGGTTAGGAGGGATTCTTTAAGGCTGTGGATTTGGTGGTACCATTTGATCAAGTTCTTTATCGCTTAATTGATCAAGCTCTTCAATCTTGGTTTTAATTTTCCATTTCTCTGCATCATTTACAGGATTTGGTAAACGTGCTTCTAGCCAATCACACACCACATCTGGTGGAAAATCGGCATGGTTACATTGAATCACCCACGATAAAAAGTCTTTGGCTTCACCGTTCATATAAGGTGGTGGTGAGACAGGTAAGAATTGGGTCGGTAAGCGTTCATTTTTTGAAATATAATTTAAAACATGACCCAGTTCTTGTACCGTTTGCCATGCCAATGGATGCTCAACATTAATTTGGAATTTAAACCACCATGCATGCTGACCATCGGTGCCATAGCTTTCGATTAACGCCTTACGCACACTCGGTACTTTGCAGAAATACTCATAGAGACGGTCGAAACTTAATTGTTCAGCCACAATACTTCACTCAGCCAGAAAAAAAGCTATCTTAACATAAACTTGGTTTTGCTTTAAAAGCCAACTTGTTATGCTAGTTAAAAGTCAATCAGGATAAAAAACATGCGTCAATTTTTGGCTTATACGCTGTTAGTTGCTTTGCTAAGTCCGCAAGTCTGGGCAGAGAGTCCGTGGGCAGGCTATCGTGGAGTAGAGAAAAAAATCCAGCGCCCGATGCGCCCTAAACCACCACATCCAGCGCAGTGGCCACGTCCACAGCCGCATGTTTCTATTCAATATCAAGGCCCAACGACGGTGGTACAAAACACTCAAAGTTATAGTTTTGTCAATGGTCAGCCAGCCACGTCTTATATTCAAAGCTCCAACTATGTTTTTATTTCCGATTGGCAGCGTTTAGGTTTGCCTGCACCGCCAAGGGGTATGTATTGGATTTATGAAAATGGGCGTTATGCTTTAGTGCCGCAGCGTTAAGCCAATTCGTCATCTTGTGGGCGGGGCGTTTTGTCTTGCGGTAAAGCTTGTTCTTGTTCTTTATTGCGAATCACCGATGGGTAATGCCATGAAGCAAAGCGTACCACCAAAATGGCTGCAGCTAAAATTAAAATAGAACCTGTAATAATGACTAAATCCATGTCTGCTTTATGATCATGTTGAATGTCAGAAATGAGTAAGCGAGTTAAAGCAGTGATGGCGATATAAATTAAAAAACGTACGGGCATGTGGTTGGTTTTAAAGTAAATCCCTACCATGGCACCCAGTTCTAAATAAATGAATAACAGTAAAATATCATCAATTGCTGCATATTGTTTAACAGTTAAAATATCCCAAACTGTATGACCTGCGGACCAAATCACCATACAGCCAATAATAAACAAAGCACTATAATGAAAACCCTCAACAATCCGATTGCCAAATTGATCTAAATAGCGCTCTAGTGGATGTGATTTGGCCATGATGTTATCTCGCTGTTTTGAATATATTTACAAGAAAAATCATGCAATTTTTATGCACATTTCAGCAAAAAAATACCCGCATACAGCAGGTATTTTCTTAAGAGTGGTTTTTAAGCCTGACGAGTAAAGTATTCAGGGCTAAAGCTCATAATGACATCGGCACCTGATTTGATTTTACTGATGCGCATTGGGAGTTCAGGTAAAATGCGTTGCACAAAATAAATGGCAAGGGTGAGTTTGTCTTGGTAGAAATCGCCAGCTTTGCCCTGTGCTGCATGGGCAATACGTGCCAGCATATAACTAAAGCTGAGTAATCCAACAGCATGTAAATAATCCACTCCCACTGCATTGGCAAAGTTTGGATTTTCCTGAGCAGCTTCTAAAATAAATTGCGTCACCGATTCGAGTTCTGTTGCGGCATCTAAGGTGGCATCTTTAATAAAATTCAGCTCTGCATCGAGTTGATTAGCAAAATCACGAATTTCATCAATATAGTCAGTTAAGAATGCACCTTGGCATTTAATGGTTTTACGGCCAATTAAATCTTGGGATTGAATGCCATTGGTACCTTCATAAATTTGTGCAATACGTAAATCACGTACACATTGTTCCATACCCCATTCACGAATGTAACCATGCCCGCCAAAGCACATTTGTGCATCTAACACGGCTTGAAAAGCGGTATCGGTCAGATAGGCTTTGGCAATAGGAGTAAGTAGCGCAACACGCTCGTTGGCGGCTTTGACTGCTTCTGGGTTGTTAGAAAATTTAGTGATATCGAGTTGCTGCGCTACGTACACTGCAAAAGCGCGTGAAGCTTCGTTATTGACGCGTGCGTTGAGCAACATACGACGTACATCGGCATGTACTAAAATTGAATCAGCTGGTTTTCCAGGAGATTGAACTCCTTCGGCACTGCGCCCTTGCAAGCGATCTGTAGCATATTGTGCAGCATTTTGGTAGGCAAATTCAGAAGCGCCTAAACCTTGAATGCCCATTGATAAACGTTCGTAATTCATCATTACAAACATGGCGGCTAAGCCTTCATGTTCTTGACCGACAATAAAACCTTTGGAGCCGTCAAAATTCATCACACAAGTCGCGGAGCCTTTAATCCCCATTTTATGTTCGATGGAACCTGCTGCGACATGATTGCGTTCACCTAATGAACCATCGGCATTCACTAAAATTTTAGGTACAATAAACAAGGAGATACCACGTGAACCGGCAGGTGCATCTGGGGTCTTGGCCAAGACCAGATGAATAATATTTTCAGTTAAATCATGGTCGCCACCAGTAATAAAGATTTTAGTGCCAGTAATATTGTAAGAGCCGTCTGGATTTTTCTCGGCTTTGGTTTTAATGATACCTAAATCTGTACCAGCATGTGGCTCTGTTAAGCACATGGTCCCTGCCCATTCACCACTATACATTTTAGGTAAATAGGTTTGTTTTTGTTGTTGCGAGGCATAACTGTCTAAGGCTAAACCTGCGCCTACAGATAGAAGCGAATACAAGGTAAAAGCGGGATTGGTGGCAAACAGCATTTCATCGCTGAGCACAGTCAGCATTTTTGGCATGCCTTGACCGCCCCATTCTTCATCGGCACCTAAACCTAACCAGCCGCCTTGGGCATATTGTTCAAAGGCGGCTTTAAAGCCCTCAGGTGTCGTCACCACACCATCTTTAATTTGTGCACCTTGTTCATCACCTGTACGGTTTAAAGGTAATGTCACGTTTTGGCTAAATTTCGCCATTTCTTCTAAAATAGCTTCTGCGGTTGCCGTATCAATATGCGCAAGTTTTGGGTTGGCTTGCCAAAATGAAGCAGCATGAAAAACGTCATTGAGAATAAATTTCATATCTGCAAGTGGTGCATTATAAATTGGCATTATTGACTCACCTCGTTGTTGTATTTAATTGGTTTTGTACTTTTTATAAACAAAAGGGACGCCCATTGCAATGAGTGTCCCACTAAGTGTTAAGAAAAATCAGTTAGAAAGCAAAATGTTCAGCATCTAACTGCATTAATGATTCAGCACCGGTTTCAATTACGGCTATATGAGCGCGTACGCGTGGTAGCAATTTATTAAAGTAGAACTGCGCCGTGCTGATTTTTGCTTGATAAAAGGCAGTTTCTGTTGTGCCAGCAGCGAGTGCTTGCTGTGCAGTATACGCCATACGGGCCCAGTAATAGGCAAGTGTTACATAGCCAGCGAAGTGTAAATAGTCCACTGCCGCAGCACCGACTTCTTCAGGATTTTGCTGCGCACGCTCGGCAATTTCTTGCGTGACTTGAGTTAGATTTTGTGCCCATTTGGCAAGAGGGGTAATAAATTGTTGCATGCTTGAGTCATTTTGATGGGCTTGAATAAAGCTTTCAATGATGCTTGCAAAGTCTTCTAACAATTTACCTTTGGAACCCAAAACTTTACGCCCAATTAAGTCAATCGCTTGAATTTCAGTTGTGCCTTCGTATAGGCAGGCAATTCGGGTATCACGGACAATTTGTTCCATACCATGTTCAGCAATAAAGCCATGACCCCCAAATACTTGCACGCCTTTATTGGCAGCTTCATAGCCTGTTTCAGTTAAAAAGGCTTTGGCAATTGGAGTCAGTAGCGACAAAATATTGTCTGCTTTTTCACGTGTAGCAGCATCTTGTGCTTTTTCGACTACATCTGCATATTGGGCTAAATCATAAATTAAAGCACGACCACCTTCTGCAAAAGCCTTTTGGGTGAGCAACATATTACGCACCGCAGGATGCACAATAATAGGATCAGCGTCTTTTTCTGGTTCTTTAACCCCAGACAGTGAACGCATGGCTAAACGGTCTTTGGCATAGGCCAGCGCCCCTTGGAAGGAGCTTTCTGCAGCAGATAAGCCTTGTACTGCCGTACCAATACGTGCGGTATTCATAAAGGTAAACATGCAATTGAGACCACGATTTTCCGGTCCAATTAAGTAACCTTTGGCATGATCAAAATTGATCACACAAGTGGCATTACCATGAATGCCCATCTTATGTTCAATCGAACCACAACGAACGCCGTTGGCTTGACCATCAATCAGTTTAGGCACAATAAACAGCGAAATACCTTTAGTGCCTTTGGGTGCGCCGGGTAAACGTGCCAAGACAATATGGATAATATTCTCTGACATGTCATGCTCACCCGCAGAGATAAAGATTTTCTCACCGCTAATTGCATAACTGCCATCTGCATTGGGTTCAGCTTTGCTACGAATAATACCCAAATCAGAACCCGCATGTGCTTCGGTTAAACACATAGTCCCAGTCCACTCACCAGAAACCAATTTAGGTAAATAGGTGGCTTTTTGCTCATCTGAACCATGATGCTCTAGGGTACGTACAGCGCCATGTGACAAACCAGGATACATACCCCAAGCCCAGTTGGCGGTGCCCACCATTTCAGATACGGTAATGCCTAAGGAATTTGGTAAACCTTGGCCACCAAATTCAGGGTCGGCAGACAAAGAGGGAAAACCCAGTTCAATGTATTTTTGATAGGCTGCTTTAAAGCCCGTTGGTGTGGTCACAACACCATCGTTCCAGCGGCAGCCTTCTTGATCGCCTACTTGGTTTAAAGGCGATAATTCATGTTCACAGAAATCTGCAGCAGCTTGTAAATATTGGTCAATGAGCTCACGACTCACTGTATCCTGAAAGGCAGGCAAAGCAGCATAATGTTGCTCGGCATTTAATACTTCATGCAGTACAAATTGCATATCACGTAACGGCGCTTTGTATTGTGGCATCTGATTATTCTCCCTTGGTCAGGACCATCACTGGTGCTGATTGATATACTTTTAGATCTATAAATTTTGATTCTTTTATATACTGAGATTAAAAAATAGGGCTAGATGAAAGCATGACTCAAAAGTCAAAGAAAAAAATTGCAGCAGAGCTAAGTGACTTAATTTATAAAAATTTTAAGCTAAAAAAAGATCAGGTATAGTCAATTTAAGTGGCAGTTATGTAAAACAAAAAAAAGACGCTATTCAAGCGTCTTTTAAATTTAGCCTCGCTTTAAGCCACTTTGGTTTGCAGCTGCGGCTTAAATTTCAATTGGCATTGACCATTGATGGTCTGATCAGCAAATGTAATGTGTACGGCCTTACCTGCGCTTTGACCTTGGCAAGCAGTTTGGATCGCTTTTTGCTGCGCTTGGCGCTGTGCTAAACGTAAATCAAATTGTTTGACCATTTCAGCACGCTCGGCATCAGTCAGCACGCTGTTACGTGATTTTGGCTGAGACGCCTGCATTTTATAATGTGACTTTAAGGCTTTTTGACCACGTTCTGGCATAAACACCATCTCGCAACTGCCATTTAGCTGACGTTGACCAAGGGTTAAATTCACTGGGTCACCGACCTTTTTGCCTACACAGGCGTGTTGAGTCGCTTTATGCATACTGCGCATATGCTGATGCTTTGCCATACGACCATCTTGATGCTGTTTGAGCATACGTTCATGTTTTGGTTGTTGGACTTGCGTATTGGATTGACACGCGCTGAGTAGTAATGTTGCACAGACTGCGCTGCTTGCAATTGCGATTTTTTTCATCATTGTATTGTCCCTAAAACCCAGATTTTTGTGGGTTAAAGATTAAATAATAAAGATGAAGAAACAATGGAGAGTTTTTTAGTATGCTGTTGGGTACAATAGCTTTCTCCTGTTTAGAGAGCAGCCTGTGAACATTCGTCGCGTTCCCATTGCCTTACGCTTATTTCTCACCGTGTTACTTACGTCCTTACTGATTACGACAGTCAGTCTTGGGGTATTGCATTGGACTATGCAAAAAAACTTTGCCAAGTACGTAGCTGATGTGGAAATGCAAAAGCTTGATTTGTTGGTAAATAATTTAAGCGGTGTTTACAGTATGCATCATGATTGGGGCAATGCAATTCAAGCGCAAATTTTGCAAATTGAAGGCGAAGCTGGGCCTGAAGATTACGACCGTTTATCGCGCTGGTGGTTGCGTCGTCAGTATGATATTGCCCAGCAGCAACGTTATTTTGAAGAACATACTTTAATGAATGTAGCCGCAGCTGTGAATGGTACTGTAGCCAGTGAAAGTGTCATTGACCCTGAAGAGTTGCGCCGTATTGAGCTGAATTTACCCTCAGAATATGTGCCGTTTGAAGGTTTGAGTTTTCCACTCAATATCAGTAGTTTCCGTGGCGATCAAAAACAAAATAACGATGGTAAAAAGCAATTTATTTCTATGCCTGACCGTTTGGGTTTAGGCACGCGCTTAGGTTTATATGATGCTAAAAAGCAATTTATTGTCGGTGAGCCATCGCCTGCACAAACCTCATGGCGTCCAATAGTCGTTGATGAAAAAGTGGTGGGCTATTTAGCGCTCAAACCTGTTTTAGAGCAAGATGATGCCTTAAGTATTAACTTCTTTAGCAATCAAAAACGCTATTTATTTTTGATTTATGGCTTAAGTTTCTTGGCCAGTTTAATTGTGGCATTACTGCTTGCCACCTATTTTAAAACCCCAATTCAAAGGTTATTGCAGGGTACACGCGAGTTAACCAAAGGCAATTATCAACATCAAGTGATGGTCAATCGTAATGATGAACTAGGTGATTTATCCAAGCAACTCAATCAATTGGCTTCGATTTTAGATCAACATGAAACCTCACGCCGTCAGTGGGTTGCCGATACATCACATGAACTAAAAACACCTTTAGCTGTTTTACAGGCACAAATTGAAGCCATGCAAGATGGCATTCGTAAAGCAACGCCTGAACATTTAGACGCCATGCTACGTCAAGTGACCAGCTTAAAAAAACTCACCAAAGATTTAGCTGATTTAGCCCAAGCCGATGCGCAGCAGCTCAGTTGTTACTTTACCCAAGTTAATCCTTGGCAAGTGATTGAGCAAGAAGTAGAAAACTTTAAACCAAGTTTTGCTCAAGCCAATATTGACATCCATGCCGTTGGACAAGATGCCAGTTTACAATTAGACCCTGATCGTTTTAAACAAATTATGGTCAATTTAATTGGTAATAGCTTACGTTATACCGATGCAGGCGGTGAAGTGCAGATTCATAGCCATGACAGCCCAACCGAATGGACGGTTTACGTGGATGACAGTCCTTTGGGTCTGAGTGATGAGCAATTGGCGCGTCTAGGTGAACGCTTCTACCGAGTCGATGATTCACGCACTCGCGCCACCGGTGGTACAGGCTTAGGCTTGGCATTATCGCGCCAAATTGCACAGGCTTTAGGTGGTAGATTAACGTTTGAACATTCTCCTTTAGGTGGTTTGCGCTGCAAACTGACCTTTCCAAAAACATTGCACAATCAAGGATAACGCAACATGAAACATATTATGCTGGTGGAAGATGAGGTCGAACTCGCACAGTTGGTACGTGACTATTTAGAAGCAGCAGGCTTAGAAGTCAGTATGTTTCATGATGGTCAAGAAGCCTACGACAGCTTTTTACAACGTAAACCGCATTTAATGGTTTTAGATTTAATGGTGCCACGTATGGATGGTTTAACCATTTGTCGTAAAGTACGTGAACAATCAGATTTACCCATCATTATGACCACGGCACGTACTGAAGAAATTGACCGCGTGTTAGGTTTAAATATGGGTGCAGATGATTATGTATGTAAACCATTTAGCCCAAAAGAATTGGTGGCGCGGGTGCAAGCGGTGTTGCGCCGTTTAGACCGTAAAGCGGAGCCTGAACAAAATAGTTTATTCCGTATGGATAAAGGTCAACAGCGTATTTGGTATCAACAAAAACCACTGAACCTCACGCCAACAGAATTTCGTTTATTGGAACTATTTTTAGAGCATGTGGGACAAGTGTATTCGCGTGCACAATTGCTAGATCATATTAATCCAGACAGTTTTGATGTGGCCGATCGTGTCATTGACAGTCATATTAAAAACTTACGCCGTAAAATTTCTGATGCTGCGGAAACCGGTAATCGTCATGAATGGATTCAAGCAGTGTATGGGGTAGGCTACCGTTTTGAATATCCTGAAGATTAATTGATTCAGATTGAGCAGCATAAAAAGCGAATAGCCGAGCCTATTCGCTTTTTTATTATTTCACAACAAAATGTCATCACCCTCTGCCAGAGTTAAGGTTGTGTAAAGCACAACCTTGAATATACAGAATAAAAAATGCCAGATCTCAAGCGCTAAGAGAATCCTGAGTTTTAATCACTCAGTCTCTGATCAGTTCAGACTAGGTGAATGCAAATTCAGCCTATACAATTTAGTTTTGCTTGATATTGAGAGGGTGTTTTGCACCACGAAACGCCAAAACTACAGCGCCGTTTAAAGAATCGTCATATTCAACTCATCGCCATGGGCGGTGCGATTGGTACGGGACTTTTTTTAGGTTCTGCACATATTATCCAATCGGCAGGCCCATCGATTATTTTGGGCTATCTGATTGGCGGGTTGATTGCGTTTTTAATTATGCGCCAATTGGGCGAAATGATCGTGCACGAACCCGTCACAGGTTCGTTTAGTTATTTTGCTTTTAAATATTGGGGTAAGTTTTCAGGCTTTTTAACGGGTTGGAACTACTGGATTTTATATATTTTAGTGGCCATGACGGAACTGACTGCCATTGGTAAATATATTAATTATTGGTGGCCAGAGATTCCCGCGTGGGCATCAGTTTTATTTTTCTTTGTGTTGGTCACTGTCATGAATTTGGCCAATGTCAAGATTTATGGCGAGTCTGAGTTTTGGCTCTCTCTCATCAAAGTCCTCGCCATTCTTATGATGATTTTGTTTGGTGTGTATTTGCTATTCACTGCCGATGTCAACTCAGCAGCATCAATCAGCAATCTATGGGCACATGGTGGCTTTTTCCCCAATGGTTTTGAAGGGCTATTTTATATGTTGGCCTTTATGATGTTTGCTTTTGGTGGCATTGAGCTCATTAGTATGGCGGCAGCAGAAACCGAAAACCCAGATCACAATATTCCTAAAGCCGTCAATCAAACCGTGATTCGGGTGTTTTTATTTTATATTTGTTCGTTAGCCATTTTACTGTCTTTAGTACCGTGGAATCAGCTCAGTTTAGGCGATTTAGAGCACAGTCCTTTTGTGATGATTTTTAATTTAATCGGGATTGATTGGGCAGCACATTTACTCAACTTTATTATTTTAACCGCGTCACTTTCGGTCTGTAATAGTGGCATGTATGCCAATAGCCGTATGTTGTTAGGTCTTGCAGAGCAGGGCAATGCACCTCAAGTCTTTAAACGTGTAAATGACAAAGGTATTCCAGTTGCAGCGGTATTATTTTCTGCATTGCTGATTTTTGGCTGCGTATTGCTGAATTATTTTGTGCCTGAAAAAGCCTTGAGTTATTTAATTTATATTGTGGTCGCAGCGGCAGTGCTCAATTGGGTGATGATTAGCTTAATCCACTTAAAGTTTAGAAAGTCCATGCAACAACAAGGCATTCAATCTAAATTTCCCGCACTCTTTGCACCCTTAACCAACTATTTGGTTTTGGCCTTTATGGCGGTGATTTTATATGTGATGTGGATGCAAGGCTTTATGCTTTCGGTACTGATGTTACCGGTATGGATCGCTTTACTGTTTATCTTATTTAAAGTGTTTTATAAACAAAAAACTTAAATCAAAATGGACTCAATTGAGTCCATTTTTAATGATTTTTAACTTGAGCAACTCACTACCAATTCGGGTTGGTCACTTGGTAGAGGTGCTAAATCTTCAGCATGTTCTAAATCAGGCTGCTTGATAAACGGTGTGCTGAGTAAATCAAACAAACGCTCCACTTCTGAAAAATCATTGCCCTCAGCCAATTCAATCGCCTTTTGCGCCATGTGGTTGCGCAAAATATACTGTGGATTAACTTCAGTCATACGTTGATTTAACGCTGCAATATCTTGATGTTCACGAATACTTTGATATTGGCTTAAGAAACTTTCAAATTGACGACGATCCAAACAATCATCTAATAGCGCGGTGTAGTCTTGATTTTGCAGGCGAATAAAGCTTTGCGTGTAATCTAGTTGTTCACTTTGTAAAATGCGTAAAAATGCCATGGCACAGTCAAAACTGTCTTTATGGAAACTTGGTAAGCCCATTTTTTCCGCTAAACCCAACTTATAATGTTCTAAAAAGGTCGGTTCAAAGTGTTCTAAACAGGCAGCTAAATCGTGTTTCCATTGTGCTTTATCATAGTGATTTGGACATAAAGGCACTAAATTATTCAGCCATTGCCATAAATTCCAATGTCCCATGCTGGGTTGATTTTGGTAACTATAACGCCCTTGATGATCGGAATGATTGTTAATCCAGTGGGGGCGGAAACGCTCCATAAAACCAAATGGGCCAAAATCTAAGGTACTGCCAGTGATATTTAAGTTATCGGTATTCATCACGCCATGTGCAAAACCGACCAATTGCCAGTGACTGATCATCACCGCAGTACGCTGAATCACACGGGTGGCAAAGGCGAGGATGGGTTGCTCTGCATCAAGGCATTCAGGGTAATGCCATTCGATACATTTTTGTGTAAATTCAGGCAGTAAATCACCTTGATATTGATTAATCCATTCGAAATGCCCTAAACGAATATGACAATCTGAGGTGCGTAATAACATCGCACCACGTTCTAGTTTTTCGCGTTGCACCCCTTGATCTGAAGAAGTAAAACCTACCGCATTACTGGCAGCAATACCTAAACTGTTGAGTGCATGACCTGCTAAATATTCACGAATTGTCGAGCGTAGTACAGCACGGCCATCGCCCATACGTGAATACGGGGTCAAACCTGCACCTTTTAAATGTAGATCAACGGTTTTACCAGCTTGATCTAGGATTTGTGCAATGAGTAGCCCACGTCCATCACCTAGTTGTCCTGCCCATTGTCCAAATTGATGACCTGCATAGACCATGGCGAGCGGTTGAAACTCGCGAAAGGTTTTTTGCCCGCTACAAATCTCAACCCAATCAGCCTGTTCTTGTTCAGACCATTGTAATTGCTTGGCAAGGGCTGCATTAAAATGTCCAGCTTTGGCCCCATTTAAAGGCGCAGGCATTTGCTCATGATAGAGCTTAGAGGGAAGACTTGGATAACGGGAATTAAATTGCATAAACCAAAATACTCGTAGCTTGAACAGTCACTATAACAAACAAAGCCCCGAAATCGGGGCTTGTTGTATTAAGCAGCGCTATTCTTTTTAATGCTGCGCATAACGTGATTGAGTGCTTCACGATGCTGGGAGAGGCGTTGTTCGACCTGATGGAACTCAGCTTTAAGCTTGTCATCCATTTGGTGGATTTTTTCTGCCACAGCGGCTTTTTTATGTTGAATTTCTTGCTCTTTAAGCTTAGCCCAATCATTTAAAGTTTGGCTAAAGGCTTCGTATTCTTGCGAAATACGTTGTTTGGCCTGTGCCATATCTTCAGTCATGTTATGACCATAGACGGCTAGGTCTTGCTCTGCATATTTAAACTTCATCGCTAATTCTGCTTTTTTAATATTAAAGCTTGGAATACGACGTAAGTTTTTGGCTAAGCCCAATTTAGAGCAGCTCCAAATGAGCCATTTAGTTGGGTCATATTGCCACCATTTCACCCCGTTACGGTAGTCGTATTGGAAAATATGGTGATAGTTATGATAACCCTCGCCCCATGTGGCGACAGCTAAGAAGAAATTATCGCGCGCGGTGTTTTCGTCGGTATAAGGACGCGAACCCCACATATGGCACAGTGAGTTAATAAAGAAAGTCACATGATGGCTTAAAATTAAACGTACTAAACCACCTAACAGGACGACACCCCAAACATCACCTACCGCCCAACCGAGCGGCAGTAAAATCGCAGCATGTACCGCAATTACTAAAGGTACATAATATTTATGCTGGAACATCACGATTTTATCGTTCTGTAAATCAGGGGCATTTTTATAGTTAGGTTCTGCCGCAGGATAATCACGTAACATCCAACCCAAATGCGCATACCAAAAGCCGTTATTAATCGAATACGGATCTTTTTCCACATCATCTACATGACGGTGATGGGTACGATGGCCTGACCCCCAATACAAAATACTATTTTGTACCGCAAAGGTTCCCATTAACATTAAAATAATCTTTAATGGGGTGGTTGCCTCATAAGCACGGTGTGCCCATAAACGGTGGTAACCTGCCGTAATGCCTAAACTGCTGACGCCTAATAGCACGACCATACTGATCCATGCCGCAAGGCTAAAATCATGGTTGATGGCATATAAAGGAATGGCAATAACGGCAACAATTGGCAAAAAGACTAAAGCAAAAACGGCAACCCAGTTAATCGGGGCTTGGGGTAGGGGAGGATTCATCTCCAACAACGCTCCTAGGACCAGCGGCTCACCTAAATCGGTGCAGATGACAAGCATATTAGCATGAGCAAATAGGCAGACTCTAGTATTATTATACGTTTGTATTGTAGGAAACCGTAACAGAATATCAGCCCTGACTTATACTGAAAAAGCGACAGGGTGAAAGGCGTAGCTAAAAAAAGGATGATTATAAAATGTTGCAGTCTAAGTTTTTAAAAATAAATAGTTTTTTGTGTATTGGCTTGTTTTTGGTAGCGTGTCAAACTACGCCATCTGGCACAAAACCCCCCCCCACATCTAAAGGCAGTCAGGAGCGCCCCCTTAAAGTAACTCGTAGTAGTGATGGCTTACAGGATATTACATGGCAAATTAAACAGATCCATGGCAAAGCTGCGCGCTTTTATGGGCAAATACCAAGTTTGAAACTCAACTCACAGTTGGGAGTGATTCAAGGTCATACAGGATGTAACGCGATTCACGGACGTTATGTACTGCAGGCGGCGCAAAAGCGCTTAGCATTAGATGCCAAAGCAGGCCATTACAGTTGCGATCAAGCATTGGCACAAGAAGCAGAACTTGCTGATGCTTTAGCCAGTGTGCGCCGTTATCAACTGAGTGGCCAGCAATTGCTATTGGTGGATGAGCGCGGGCGTAGTGTGATTGTGGCGCAAAAACCTTAACTCTATAGCCCTATTCAATAGGGCTTTTTTACAAGCTTAGAGTTGCTCTAACATCAATTTTGGATAGTCAGTAATCAGGCCTTGAACACCTAGATCACGCAGCTGTTTAGCGCGTTCAATCTCATTAACTGTCCACACACTGACGTTAAGATTGGCATGTTGTGTCGCTTGAATCAGTTCAGTCGTGGCTAATTCATTCATCCAGCCAATTTGGCAGCAACCTAAGCTTAATGCATCTTCAATGGCCTTTTCACCACGCGTATCTTCAATGAGTAAACCCCGTTTAAAGGTTGAGTTTTGCTGCTGCAAGGCGTGATGAATTTTATGGTCAAAACTGGTAATAATGGCGCTGTGTTCAAACCCTTGTAATTGTTGTTGTAAGGTTTGAGTGAGGTGCATAGCATGTTGTGCTGAGGCCACCGCTTTGACTTCTACTTCGATATGATCAAAGTTATAAATTACATTTAAGGTTTGTTGCAGCAGTGGAGTAGGTTCAAATTGATTCCAAGTTGACCAAGCCACTGCATGATTATACTGGGCTAAATCCGCAGCACTACACTCATAAAGATGTTTATCTTGTCCTGTAGTTCTGAGCATTTGATCGTCATGCATGACAATTAAGGCATGGTCTTTGAGTTGACGTACATCAAACTCTACGCCAAGAATGCCTAAATCTTGGATATATTGAAAGCCGCCGAGCGTATTTTCAGGTGCTTCACCACGCGCACCGCGATGACCAATTATGCGCATGTAAAACCTATCAAAATCTGTAGAAAGGACATGATAAACAAGAGACGTGACAAAAATGTGACGCTATTTTGCTCCGATCATTCTCAATTGCAAGAATGATCGGATGAAAGATCATCTATTTTTAAAGGTCAATTTAGATGCTTTCATTAATATTTTTTTGCCATAACACTTCGTGGCCACCAGTTTGTAACTGTAGGGTGCGTGATGCCACAAATAACCAATCAGAGAGACGATTGAGCAATTGCAAAGATGGTGCTTGAATATTTTGGTCGCGGTTATGTACGGCCATTAAGCGTCGTTCGGCACGGCGGCAAACGCTACGTGCTTGATGAGCATAACTACACACCAAGCTCCCCGCGGGTAAAATAAAGTCTTTGAGCATAGGGAGTGATTCATTCATGGCATCGATATCATGTTCTAGATATTCGATGGCAACAGGCTGTACTAAATTAAAGTTTGGAATACAGACTTCGCCGCCTAAATCAAATAACCAATGCTGAATTAAGCTGAGCGATTTATCCCATTTGGCCTTCTGCTCTTCAGTTAAATCACTCATGCCAATGTGTGAGCGCAGTACGCCAATACTTGAGTTAAGCTCATCGACATCCCCTAAGGCTTCAATACGCAAATCATCTTTGGCAACGCGTGAGCCATCGCCCAATCCTGTGGTGCCTGAATCGCCTGTACGGGTATAAATTTTACTTAAACGGTGACCCATGAGAGTTCCTTTATTTTTGAATGTTGAATTCAAGCATAATGCCATCGTACTGACATGATGCAAAATAGACTGCAATGCTGACTGAATATTGAAGCCAGTATTTAAATTAGTATTTAAACGTCACACCCATCGAGGCGACTCGTCCACCGCTGAGGTAGTAGTGACCATCATAGTTGCCTGGAGAAGCCGTTTTATAGTTGGCATCGCCTGCATTTTGGACGTTAAAGAACAATTTGGTATATGGATTGGCATGGTAGTAGCCATGTAAATCAATTTGCATATGACCTGGAATCATATCTTCATCATACGCACTACTGTCGGAACGGCTATTGGCGGTGAGTGTTGCCGAGAGTCCATAGACTTCATCAGCCAAACCTAACGATAAAGCCAGCTTTTGCCGTGGGCGACGGCTTAAGTCTTCACCAGAGGCATCATTGGTGGCTTTGTTATAGCTATAACTGGTTTTGGCAAACCATTGATCTTGATGAAAATGCAGATAAACTTCTGCGCCATCAATGGTTACTGCATCAATGTTGGCCAGTTTCCAATCATTGGCTGGGTCGCTGTCAATTAAGTGATCAATTTCGGTACGGTAGACCGATAAGCCACTGCGCCAAGCTGTATTGATTTGCCAATCTGCCCCGAGTTCATAAGACAGGCTTTCTTCGGGCTTGAGTTCTGGGTTGGCATAATATCCATAATACAAGTCATTCATGGTTGGCGCTTTAAATGCCGAACCAATATTACTGTAGACACTGATATGGGGCTGGAAGAAGTAACGTACAGCCGCTTGTCCTACGGTATGTGTGCCATATTTTTGATTGTCTTCAACACGGACGCCAACTTGGGTTTTGAGCTTGTCCGTTTGCAATTGGTGCTGGACATAATAGCCTGTGCTGTCCAATTTTTCTTGGAACGAATCTGTTGGTTTACGGGTTTCGGTGTCTAAAGCCTTATGGTTCACACCTAATGTAAGGTTTTGATGTGAAGTCAGCTCTTGACGAAGACTGAGGTCATATTCATCAGACTCAAACCTGGTTTCTTCCGCCACATTGATTTGTGTTAACACATCTTTAAAATGCGATACACGAGCTTTAAGTTCAGTGTTGTCACTGGCTTGATAACGGGTGCTTAAGGTTGTGACTTGGTTTAAAAAGTTATGTGCACGTGGGCTATAAGTATAAGTGCTCCAACTATAGTCTTCGTACTGTGCACGACCTTCATTTTCAGAATGTTCAAGCGTGATATCGAAAGCATCACTGGCATATCCGAACTTGCCGGAAAAACCTTTTTGATCATAGCTGGCAGGTTCTGCACCTACATAATCAAAAATTTTGGTGCCGTCAGTTTCAAGGCGTTGACCACGCAGTTGCGCATAAAAACCATTGTTTACCGCATCAAGACCTAAAATGGTTTTATAAGTGCTATTTTCACCCACTTCAGCAGATACGAAAGCCGAATTTTTGGTTGGGGTTTTGGTGATCATTTGCACCACACCACCAATGGCATTGGTGCCATAGAGTACTGATGCTGGGCCTTTTAAAATCTCAATCTGTTTGATTTCAGTGGTATCAATAAAGCTATTTGAGGCAAGACCGCTGGCATCATTATTTAAACGCACACCATCACGCAGCACCAATGTATGGTCAGATTCCGTACCCCGCATAAATAAAGAGGCAATTTGACCATAACCACCAGATTGCACCATATTGATAGATGCATCGGTCATCATCAGTTGTGGAAAGGAGGCAATGGGTGATTGCTCAATCTCATCTACACCAATCACATTGATGCGTGCAGGCACGTCTTCAATCTGTTCTGCAGAACGTGTTGCGGTCACCACAATAGTATTAAGTTTGGCTTGCGCTGTTGGCGAAGTGTTGGCAAAACTTGAAGAAGAAAAACCCAACGCAAGTGCGATCGCACCAACTAAAGCGGTTGGCTGAAAATGAATAGACATGAGTGTTGCTCCATACATTCACCCCTCGTGAATGATTGAGTTACGGGGCATAGGTTTGGTATCCGGACTTAAATGTGCATTTGCTACATACCCACCTTCCCACATCTCATGCAGTGGTGTAAATCTGGTTGATTTATAAAGGTATGCTTTTCATTTTACCGTTGCGGGGGCAGTGTTGGTTTTGCACCAACTTCCCAAAACCCTATGCAATTGCGGCAGAGTATACGCACTGGACAAAGTCTAAACAATGTGGCTAGATAATTATCTGGATGAACTTTACGCAACATCGCAAAATTGCTTTACAATGCGGATTGTTAGAATTTATAGATTGGCTATAAATCAGGATGAGTTAAAGCCAGAACAAGATATGCGAACGCGTGCCAAAATCTGTGGAATCACCAGAAGCCAAGACATTCAAGCCGTTGTTGATAGCGGTGCTGATGCCATTGGTTTAGTGTTTTATCCACCGAGTCCTCGAAGTGTCACTATTGAGCAAGCTGCTGAATTGGCGACACATATTCCCGCCTATGTACAATTGGTTGGACTGTTTGTGAATGCCACGCTTGAAGAGATTCAAGCCACTTTACAACAGGTTCCACTCGACGTATTACAGTTTCATGGTGACGAAACGCCCGAGCAATGCCAAGCGATTGCAAAAGCAACAGGGCGACGTTGGTATAAAGCCATTCAGGTGAAGCCCGATATGGATCTAGAGACTCTGCTGGGCAGCTACCATGCGGTAGGGGCGAGTGCCATGTTATTAGATGCATGGCATCCAACTTTAAAAGGTGGCACAGGACAGGCATTTGACTGGTCAACTTTTCCAAAACTTGACCTTGCTTTAATCTTGGCAGGGGGCTTAAGCCCTGACAATGTTGCACACGCCATTGAAATCACCCGTGCTTATGCGGTGGATGTCAGCGGAGGCGTAGAATCCGCAAAAGGTATTAAAGACCGACAACTCATTGAACACTTTATGCAAGGAGTCCAACGTGGATCAGCAAAATAATGTGATTGACTATACCCAATTCCCCGACGCACGTGGGCATTTCGGTATCCATGGCGGACGTTTTGTGTCAGAAACTCTCATGGCTGCATTACAGGATTTAGAGCAACTCTATTTCCGTATGAAAGATGATGCGCAGTTTTTGGCAGAATTCGACCGTGATCTCGCCTACTATGTAGGTCGTCCTAGTCCTTTATATTATGCTGAACGATGGTCCAAGCACCTTGGCGGTGCGCAGATTTACTTAAAACGTGAAGACTTAAACCATACTGGTTCACATAAAGTGAATAACACCATTGGTCAGGCTTTATTGGCAAAACTGTCGGGTAAAAAGCGTATTATTGCAGAAACGGGTGCAGGTCAGCATGGTGTGGCAACCGCAACCATCGCAGCACGTTTAGGTCTAGAATGCGTGGTGTATATGGGCGCGGATGACGTGAAACGTCAAGCCATGAACGTGTATCGTATGCGTTTATTGGGTGCGACGGTTGTGCCTGTCGAAAGTGGCTCTAAGACCTTAAAAGATGCCATGAACGAGGCGATGCGTGATTGGGTCACCAATGTTGATTCAACCTATTACGTGATTGGTACAGTGGCAGGTCCACATCCATATCCGCAGTTGGTACGTGATTTCCAATCGATTATTGGTCGTGAAGCACGTCAACAAATTCAAGCACAAGCGGGTCGTTTGCCAGATGCTTTAGTGGCATGTGTAGGCGGTGGTTCAAATGCCATGGGCTTGTTCTACCCATTCTTAAACGATCAAGATGTGAAAATGTATGGCGTAGAAGCCGCAGGTCACGGTATTGAAACCGGTAAACATTCAGCCCCTTTAAATGCAGGTCATGTGGGTGTGTTGCACGGTAACCGCACTTACTTAATGTCAGATGCACAAGGTCAAATCATTGAAACACATTCAATTTCTGCAGGTCTAGATTATCCGGGTGTGGGTCCTGAACACAGTTTCTTAAAAGATATGAACCGTGTGCAGTACATGCCAATTAATGACCAAGAAGCCCTACAAGGTTTCCGTGATTTAACCCAAATTGAAGGCATTATTCCGGCGCTAGAAAGCTCACATGCCATGGCGTATGTCACTAAACTTGCGCCAACCATGTCGAAAGATCAAATTATTATTGCCACTGTCTCAGGTCGTGGTGATAAAGATCTCATGACCGTTGCCCGTATTGATGGCGTAGAAATGGTCGAAATGTAATTGCTCTAAAGTCCTCTCCTGTTTGGAGAGGCTTTAAGAGAGCTTAAAATAAAATCGCATTCAAGTAATTGGGTGCGATTTTTTATTTATAAAAATAATGTCTTAAAAAATTGAAGTGTTTAGGCGACAGGCTATATTGACTTGGTTATGATAATAAATTGATGTTGTCTAGGGATTGGATGTATGCCAAGTTTATTTATTGTCATGCTCGGTGGTCGCCATGCGCGTGCTAACACCGAAGTGCATGATGTGGTCTTAGCGGTCGGTGAAGACTTAAAAGATACTTATACGCAGCTCCAAACGGCTTGGTTTGGTGAACAAAAAGGCTTACATATTGATGCGTGGGCGCAAATTAATGGCATTGAATTTGAAGGTCAATCTTATCAAATCCAGTTCAGTGACGCAGCACCAAACCCAAGCGATGACAAGCTCTATCTGATTAATTTAGGCGGTTATAGTGCACATGAATTTGGCGAATTGCATCGTTATGTGTTGGTGGTGGCACAAAATGCCATAGTCGCTAAGCAACGTGGCAAAAATTATTTTGCGGCAAGTTGGCAAAAACAACACACCGATCGTGTGCTAGAGGTGGATGATTGTATTGCCATTGACCATGTGCATGGACGTTATGTGCAATTGGTGGCGGGTGATTTTAATGGCAATCGCTGGGAAAATACCTATTTGACCTTGTGAGGCTTAAACTGAACAGCAAAAGTGTGAGCTTCAACTCAAAGAAAAAATGCACTATGCTCTATGCAGCATAAATTTTATTGGCATAATACAGATCAACAGTATAGGTCTTTTAGCGAGTGGGAATAGATGGATCTAATTCAGTCCAATGGACAGCCACAGTATGGCCGTTTTGATGCGATTCCCACTCGGATCAATTATCAGCTATTTCAATACAAAAATGAGCAAGGGTTTGAACTGCTCGGTTGGCGTAAGCGTTTAAAATATAAAAAATTTAAATTTTGTAGCATTCAGCATCAGCACTATAGTATTGGTTTTGCGATCGCTGATTTGGCTTGGGCAGGTTACGGTCTAATTTATGTGTATGACCATCAAACTGGTGAAGTATTAGAATGGCAAGGTTCAACCTTACTAGCACGTAATACTCAGCTTGATGAACAACCGCTGTTTAACCATAGTCATTTTCAAAAATCACCGTTTGAATTGACCATTGATCATGCCCACGGCGTACGTTATTTACGTGCCAGTAAATATGGTGAAGTTAAACTCAGCGCACGCATCTTTTGTGCAGGTACAGATCCACTAAGTACCTGTATTCCCGTGGCTAAAAATGGTTGGCTATATAGCCAAAAGCTTACTACCTTAGGCTGCGAAGGGCATTTTGTTGATAAAAAAGGCAAAATGATTCAATTTGATGCGAAAACTTTTGCCAGCTTAGACGACACGTGTGGCTTTTTTAAGCCGGAAACCAGTTGGTTTTGGTTGAGCTGTAATTTCTGGCTCAATGGGCAACATCGTGTTGGTTTGAATTTAGCCGCAGGTGATCATAGCCAAACTGAAAATAGTTTGTGGCTCGATGGCGTGATTTATCCATTGGCTGAAGTCATGTTTGAGCAGTTAGATGCAAAGCAATGGCGGGTACGTTCTATAGATGGGCAGGTGGATTTAATCATTTACCCACAGTGGGCACGTAGCGAAAAATTTAATTTCCGTTTTAGTGGCAGCCAATTTCAACAATGGCAGAGTAAAATTAGTGGCTCAATTCGCTTGGCAGAACGTGTATTAGAATGGGATGCTGAATATGGCATTTTTGAGCAGCATGCACGTAAACTATAAGTGCTATGCAAAAAAAGCGACCCTAAGGTCGCTTTTTTGAATGCTTAAACAGCTTAAGCTTTAAGGCGTGGATAACGCATTACAATCGCTATGATGGCCATCACGGCCAATACCCAGCAGTAATACACGCTGCTAATCAGCTCTACGGGTGACATTTTGGCAATTGAGCAGGCCAATAATAATTGCGCACCATAGGGGATTAAACCTTGAATCACACAAGAGAAAATATCCATGAGGGCTGCTGCGCGTTTTGGGTCAACGCCATATTCTTTTGCCACTTCACGTGCCATATCGCCCGATAAAATAATCGCAACAGTGTTATTGGCCACAAATAAATTTGAGAAAATCACCAAGAAACTAATGCCAATTTCCCCTGCACGTTGACGCCCGACTTTCAATAAGCGGGTAATAGCATAAATGCGTTCAATCAGCCACTGTAGACCACCCTCACGTTGCATGATGGCAGATAAACCGCCTAAGAACATCGACAACAATGCCACTTCAAACATGCCTACAAAGCCATCGTAAACAGCAGTATTGATTTTAAAAATATCCAGCTCAGGTGTCACCCATAATCCCATTAAAGCTGACAGCAATACACCGATGGTTAAAACACCCAATACATGTAAACGACTAAATGCTAAAATAAAAACCGCCACATAAGGCAGAATAAGCCATGCATTAAAATCTTGATAACTGATGGCTTTAGAAGAGTTGGTGAGTAAAAAGTAAATCACGACTGTGGCAAGCGCTGCAGGGACTGCAATCCAGACATTGACACGGAATTTATCGCGCAGTTGTACTTTTTGACTACTGGTGGCGGCAATGGTGGTATCCGAAATCATTGAGAGATTGTCACCAAACATCGCACCACCGACCACCGCACCAATGGCATATACTGCTGCAATGTCCGTGGCTTGGGAGAAACCAAAGGCAATTGGGGCACAGGCGGCAATGGTGCCCATAGAGGTGCCCATGGCCGTGGCAATAAAGGCTGAAATTAAAAACAGCATCGGCAGTACAAAGCTAGGTGGAATAATGGACAAACCCAGCTGTACCGTGGCATCTACACTGCCAATGGAGGAGCTCACGCTGGCAAAAGCACCGGCCAGCATAAACACCATAAACATTAAAATTAAATTAGGGTGACTGGCGCCTTTTAAAAACGCCTCAATGCCGTCATTGAGCCTGCCGCGATAGAGTACAACCGCCAAAATCACTGCAGGAATTGCAGCAACGGGTGCTTTCATTTGATAAAAGGCAAACTCAGTGCCAATAAGGGTGTGATAAATACCGCTGCCTAAAAAAATGGCTAAAAAAACAATAAGCGGCAATAGCGCAAGCATGCGTGCTTGCACTTTCTGAGCTGCATCGGAAGTCATAGGGAGATAAAAAATATACAAGAATATGCCTAGTATAATGCAGCTTTTGCAATTTAGGCCAAGTTTAAATGTAAATGCTAACTTGGCTTTTTATATCAAATTTTTAAAAATTAAACTAAGTTGGTCTAATTCAAGACAATTTTTTTAAAGCCAAAATTAGGAATCTTTGATCATTGAGAAAAAAAAGCAAATATTAGTAAATGTAGGGCATAGGTTTGTTCTGATTTAAACCCGCAAACAGACCCAAAAATGTTGCTTGATTTGTACTCTATCCAATGAGCAAAAAATAGCGTTACAATGCTTGGGTCTTGTATTGATACAAAACTAACGTCTCCGTTTTAATATTCAAGGAAAGTGCAACCCTATGTCACGTTTAGCCAGCCGATTTGCCCAGCTTAAGTCACAACAGCAAAAAGCCTTAGTTTCTTATGTGATGGCAGGAGATCCGCATCCACACGTCACGGTTGATTTACTACATCAAATGGTGAAGGCTGGGGTAGATGTGATTGAACTGGGCTTACCATTTTCCGACCCTATGGCGGATGGTCCAGTGATTGCTTTAGCCGCTGAACGTGCTTTAGCAGGCGGCACCAATACCTTGGATGCTTTAAACATGGTCAAAGCGTTTCGTGAGCAAGATCAAACGACACCAGTGGTCTTGATGGGATACTTAAATCCTGTTGAAGTGATTGGTTATGAAAAATTTGTATCTATTGCCAGCGAATGTGGTGTAGATGGTGTGCTGTTGGTGGATTTACCACCAGAAGAAGCTGGCGATTTTAATGCAGTATTGGAAAAATACGACATGGATCAAATCTTCTTACTTGCACCCACTTCAACCAATGAACGTATTGAATATGTCGCCAAGCAAGCGCGTGGCTTTATTTACTATGTGTCGTTAAAAGGGGTGACGGGTGCGGCAACTTTAGATGTCTCTGAAGCAGCACAACGTATCCAAAAAATTAAAGCAGTAACAGACGTACCTGTAGGTGTAGGTTTTGGTATCAGTGATGCTGCCTCTGCCAAAGCTATGGGTGTAGCAGCGGATGCTGTGATTGTGGGTAGTGCATTTGTAAAACAATTTGCCACTTTAGCGCCAGAACAAGCCGTGATTGAAACGGTTAATAAAGTCAAGGAGCTTCGAGCTGCGCTCGATGAGTTAGTATGAATCAACAAGTGAAAGCAGGGAAAGTTCTTAGCCCATCGACGCCGTGGACCCAGCGCGGCGTACCAGGCATTCAAGTTCCCGATGAACAACAAACAGTAAAAGCCACGTCAACTGAACCTACAGTTGAATGTACCGAATGTCACGCTTTAGTGACCCGTACTGCCATGAGCTTTAATGCCTATGTGTGTCCACAATGTGACGAACATTTGCGTATGAAAGCCCGTGATCGTTTAACTTGGTTCCTCGATCAAGTGCAAACTGAATTGGGTCAGGAATTCAAAGCCAAAGATCCGTTAAACTTTGTCGACAGCAAAGCTTATCCAGAGCGTATGGCAGAAGCACAAAAGAAAACGGGTGAAACTGAAGCATTGGTGGTAATGCAAGGTTTACTCAAAGACCTACCGTTAATTGCTTGTGCCTTTGAGTTTGACTTTATGGGCGGCTCAATGGGTACGGTTGTTGGTGACCGTTTTGTGCAAGCAGCGGAAAAAGCCATTCAAGACCGTCAACCATTAGTATGTTTTGCCGCATCAGGTGGCGCGCGTATGCAAGAAGGGATGTTATCTTTAATGCAAATGGCGCGTACTTCAGCTGCCATTCAACGTATGAAAGATGCAGGTCTACCGTATATCGTGGTGTTAACCCATCCTGTTTACGGTGGTGTAACTGCATCGCTTGCAATGATTGGTGATGTGCATATTGCTGAACCGAAAGCCATGATTGGTTTTGCTGGTAAACGTGTCATTGAACAAACGGTACGTGAAAAGTTAGAAGAACCGTTCCAACGTGCGGAATACTTACTTGAGCATGGTGTAGTCGATCAAATTGTTCATCGTCATGCATTACGTGATACTGTATATCGCATCATCACGAAGTTAATGAATTTACCTTGAACACACAAGCTCCACTTGCAACAGATTCTTTAGCAACATGGCTCGATTATTGGGGCCATGTTCACGTTACAGGCATTGATTTAGGTTTAGAGCGTGTCATTCCCGTCGCTGAAAAGCTGGCTGTAACGCGCCCTCAAGCCAAAGTCTTTACTGTCGCGGGCACCAATGGTAAAGGTTCTACCACCACCACTTTAGCCGCCATTTTAAAGGCTGGTGGCTATCATGTCGGTTTATATCAATCCCCGCATATTTACCGCTTTAACGAGCGCGTAAAAATCAATGGCATTGAGGTGGATGACCAAAGCTTAATTGATGCGTTTGTACAAGTGGATCAAGCACGCCGCGAATGTGGTTTAAGCCTCTCATTTTTTGAGGCCACCACACTTGCGGCGTTTGTGATTTTTAACAACAAAGATTGTGATGTTTGGGTGTTAGAAGTCGGTTTGGGTGGACGTTTGGATGTGGTCAATGTGGTCAATCCAGATGTGGCTGTGATTACCAATATTGGACTGGATCATACCGATTGGTTAGGCAATAGCATTGAAAAGATTGCCTTTGAAAAAGCAGGTATTATTCGCCCGAATATTCCAGTGATTTTTGGCGGGCAACAACAACTTCCCCAAGCCATTGCCGATAAAGCGGCTGAATGTCATGCAGCGCTTTATGCTTTAAATCATGATTATTTTTATCAGATTGATGACAACGGTCAAACTTGGAACTTTGCTTCTAGTGCCACCACCTTAAAACTCCCGACAGGCAGTTTAGCTTTAGACAATATTTCTACCGCTGTGGCTGCTGTATTGGTCAGTGATTTACAGATGAGCCAATCGGCCTTAAGCCAAGGGATTCAAAACGCCAAATTACAGGGTCGTTTTGAAGTGCGCCAAATTCAAGATAAAACCGTCATTTTTGATGCAGGACATAATCCACATGGCGTGGAATTTTTACTCAAGCAGCTACAACAATACTTAAGTCATCATCCAGAATACACAGAAGTGGTCACAGTTTTTTCAATGTTGACCGATAAAGACATTAAATCTGTCTGTGATATGTTGAAAGATCATATCGCTTTGTGGAAAATTGCAGCACTTGATGTACCGCGTGCTGCACCCCTTACGCAGCTCGATGTCGCATTAAGTAATCAGAACGTGCAGCATTTTGACAGTGTAAAACTCGCTTTTAAATCAGCGCTCGATGAAACAAACAATAATCAGCTGATTTTGGTATGTGGCTCGTTTCATACCTTAGAAGCGGTATGGGAGTATTTGGAAGCATGTTAATGAATAGTAAACAACGTTGGATGGGTGGTGTTGTTTTATTAGGTGGTGGGGTATTACTTGCTGCGCTATTACTTAAAGGTAAAGAAGAAATTCACCAAAATAACATTCGTAGTTCGGATTTAGTGGAACAGGTGCAACAGCAAAAGAAAAATCCACAACCCGAAGCTGAACCTGTAATGCAACTGCAACCGCTCACGGTCGATGTTGCCACCGAACAACGTTTATTAGAAGAACAACGCCGTGCTCGTGAAAAAGCAGTGGCTGAACAAGAAGCGCGTGCCGCAGAATTTTTAGCCATGCAGCAACAAGCTGAGGCGGAAGCTGCGCGTAAAGCAGCTGAAGAATATGCAGCTTTAAATGCGCACCGTGCTAGTCAGCAAAGCTCCGACAATATTCCACCTGAATTAGTGGAAGATGAAAAAGCCAAACAAAAACGTTTAGCCGATGACGCAAAAAAGGCTGAAGCTGAGAAAAAAGCCGCTGAGCAAAAGAAAGCTGAAGATGCCAAAAAAGCGGAGGAAAAACGTAAATTAGAGGCTGAGAAGAAAGCTGCCGAACAGAAAAAAGCCGAAGAGAAACGCAAAGCCGAAGAAGCTAAAAAAGCTGAGGAAAAACGTAAATTAGAGGCTGAAAAGAAAAAAGCCGAAGAAGCCAAGGCTGAAGCGAAAAAAGAAGGCAAACCAAACGGTCAATGGATGGTACAAGTCGCTTTAGCAGCTAACCAAGCTAATGCAGACTCGATTGCTGCCAAGCTACGTTCTCAAGGTTATAAAGTAACTAAAAGTCCAACTTCTAAAGGGGTAAGGATTATGGTTGGACCTGCCAAGAGCCGCGAAGCTGCTGACGATCTACGTAAAAAAGTCAATTCTGATCCAAGCTTAAATACCAAGTCGGCATGGGTGATTGATTGGGTACCTTTAGATAAACGCTAAGTGCTCAAACACTGACTGAAGATGGATTCGCCAGTTGCTGACGAATCCATTTTATTTTTTCAGGTGTAAACAACTCAGCAAAGCGCTGTTGCCAAATATAATGAAAGCCATAACCGCCATGATGCATTTCTGCAATTGCCTCATTCACAGCCCAGTTTTGTATGATAATGCGGTACATAGCGACAATAACCCCAGTGCGATCCGCACCGTGATAACAATGCACTAAGATTTTCTGTCCTTGTGCTTCTGCGGCTTGAATCTGCTGCAAGGCTGCCACGATATGCTGTTCTGAAAAAGCAAAAGTGCGGATTGGTACATGCAGCGTTTGCACATGCAGCTCTGGATAATGAGCGGAATGTGGGCGTAAATTTAACACCACATCTATATCTTGTTCTGCGATCAGCCGCGCCAGTACCTCATTCGGCTGTTGACTACGAAATACTGATGCACTGACCTGATAAAAATTATGCTGTGGTTGAATAGGACTCGCCCAAGTGGGCGGGCGTTGATTTAAAGGCAAAGTTGCTGTAGTCATACAGCCGGAACTTAAACAGCAAAAAAGCAGGATTATTTTTTTCATCATCTATATATAGCATAAAAAAAGCTCATCCGAAGATGAGCTGAACCTAAAGCATAATTTAAGCGGTTTGACCGAACGATTGCTGTAAATCAACCCACTTAAATCGCATATTTTTTATATTTCATCATGTGATTGAGTTTGGTATCACGACGTTTGTTCTCTACAAAACTCAAAAGCAGTGCTTTGGGTTTTGCCACTCGAAGCATCGCTTCTCGTCTTGCACAAGGGCGAAGCAGTGCTTCGCTTATCCTTACATTCACAGCCTAGCTGTGAATCTTGCGCTCCAACCAAGCAGAGTTTTCCTTATATCACTACGCGCTGCGCTTGTCTTGCGCCAAACTAAGACAGTGTCTTAGTTTGTCTCAGGCTGTGGCGTAAGGCGTAAATAAGGCGTCACCGCTTTATAACCTTTTGGAAAACGTTGTTTGATTTCCTCTTCATCTTGTAAAGACGGCACAATCACCACATCATCGCCATGTTGCCAGTTGGCAGGCGTAGCCACTTTATAGTTATCGGTCAGTTGTAATGAATCCACCACACGCAATACTTCATCAAAGTTACGCCCTGTAGATGCAGGATAAGTAATAATTAAACGCACCTTTTTATTTGGATCAATAATGACCAAAGAGCGTACTGTTAAGGTTTCACTAGCATTTGGGTGAATAAAATCATATAGGGTTGAGACTTTACGATCTTGATCGGCAATGATTGGGAAATTAACCGTGGTATTTTGCGTGGTGTTAATATCTTCAATCCAACCGTGATGAGAATCCACATCATCAACTGATAACGCAATGGCTTTGACATTACGCTTTTCAAATTCAGCTTTGAGTTTGGCCGTAAAGCCCAGTTCTGTGGTGCAGACTGGCGTATAGTCGGCAGGATGTGAAAATAAAATTCCCCAGCTATCGCCTAAAAACTCGTAAAAATCAATTAATCCTGCACTTGAATCTTGCTGGAAATTAGGGGCGATATCACCTAAACGTAAACTCATACTCACCTCAGTAAACTTATATTTTGTTGTCTATGCCAATGACTATGCCGCAGTTTTTATATAATTAAAAATAGTGTTTTAAGATGTTTTTATGAATAAAAATGCTAAATGACTGGGCATAAGACGATAGCTGTCGCTAAACAGCTTGCCAGTGCCACACCGCTTGAGAATGACTTTTTTTTACAGTGAACTGCTTAAAAGCCTTGTACTTGAAATTTCTAGCACCATAATAACAGCCAAGAACAAATTTTTTCTTTTGACAAGCAAGATTTAGAGAGTCTATTCATGTTGGCAAGTCTGATCGGAGGAATCTTCGGTACCAAAAATGAGCGCGAACTCAAACGCATGCGTAAAATCGTAGATAAGATTAATGCGCTCGAGCCGACGATATCTGCCTTAAACGATGCAGACTTATCTGCAAAAACCCAAGAATTCAAACAACGTTATAACAATGGTGAAAGCCTAGACCAACTCTTACCTGAAGCCTTTGCGGTGTGTCGTGAAGCGGGTAAACGTATTATGGGCATGCGTCATTATGACGTACAGTTGATTGGTGGTATTACCCTACACGAAGGTAAAATCGCAGAAATGCGTACTGGTGAGGGTAAAACGTTAATGGGTACTTTGGCATCTTATTTAAATGCTTTAAGTGGTCAAGGTGTGCATGTCATTACCGTCAACGATTATTTGGCCCAGCGTGATGCGGAGTTAAACCGTCCATTATTTGAATTTTTAGGTTTGAGCATTGGCGTGATTTACTCCATGCAAGATCCAACCGAAAAGTCAGAAGCATATCGTGCCGATATTACTTATGGTACCAATAACGAATTTGGTTTTGACTATCTTCGTGACAACATGGTGTTTTCTTTAGAAGAGAAAAAACAACGTGGTTTAACTTATGCCATTATTGATGAGGTCGATTCGATCTTAATTGATGAAGCGCGTACACCTTTAATTATTTCTGGTCAATCTGATGATTCTTCGCAGCTTTATGCAGCCATCAACAGCATTCCACCAAAATTAGTGCCACAAAAAGAAGAAAAAGTCGCAGATGGCGGACATTTTTGGATTGATGAAAAACAACGCTCGGTCGAGATGACCGAAATTGGTTATGAAACCGTAGAACAAGAACTGATTGCCATGGGTCTGTTAGCTGAAGGCGAAAGCTTATATTCAGCAGCCAATTTAAACTTGGTGCATCATGTTTCTGCGGCAATTCGTGCGCATTTCTTGTACCAACGTAACGTGCATTACATCATTCATGATGGCGAAATTATCATTGTGGATGAAAACACGGGTCGTACCATGCCAGGTCGCCGTTGGTCAGAGGGTTTACATCAAGCGGTCGAAGCCAAAGAAGGCTTAGAAATTCAGCCGGAAAACCAAACCCTTGCGACTACGACTTTCCAAAACTATTTCCGTCTATATAAAAAGCTGTCAGGGATGACCGGTACTGCCGATACTGAAGCGGCGGAAATGAAAGAAATTTACAGCCTTGATGTGGTGTTAATTCCAACTCATCGCCCAATGGTGCGTAAAGACCATGACGATTTAATTTATTTAAATCGCGAAGGTAAATACAACGCCATTATTCAAGAAATTCAGCGTGTGCATGAAGCTGGTGTTGCACCAATCCTAATTGGTACAGCAACTATTGAAGCTTCAGAAATTTTATCTGACAAGTTAAAAGCGGCAGGCATTCATCACGAAGTCTTAAATGCGAAGCAACACGAACGTGAAGCCGATATTATCGCCCAAGCCGGTGCGCCGCGCGCGGTGACCATTGCCACCAACATGGCAGGTCGTGGTACCGATATTTTGCTGGGGGGTAACTGGAAAGCCTTACTGGCTAAAATTGAAAACCCAACTTCAGAGGACGAAGCACGTCTAAAAGCAGAGTGGGAGAAAAACCATGAAGCCGTGTTGGCATCAGGTGGTTTACACATCATTGGTTCAGAACGTCATGAATCACGTCGTATTGATAACCAGTTGCGTGGTCGTGCGGGTCGTCAAGGTGACCCAGGTGTATCACGTTTCTACTTATCGCTTGAAGATGACTTAATGCGGATCTTCGCCGGTGACCGTGTTGTGAATATGATGAAAGCCATGGGTCTTTCGGAAGATGAAGCGATTGAACACAAGATGGTGTCGCGCTCAATTGAGAATGCGCAGCGTAAAGTTGAAGCACGTAACTTTGATATTCGTAAGAACTTGTTGAAATACGACGACGTCAACAACGAACAACGTAAGATCATCTACTCACAACGTGATGACATTTTAGCGGAAAGCTCACTACACGATTATTTAGAAGAAATGCATCGTGAAGTAATGAAAGGTGTAATTGAAACTTATATTCCACCTGAATCGATTCATGACCAATGGGATGTACCGGGTTTAGAAGCGGCATTACGTGAAGAATTTTCGATTGATTTACCAATTCATGCATGGTTAGAGCAAGATCGTCGTTTAGATGAAGAAGGCTTGGCACGTCGTATTACGGATGAGGTGATAGGGCGTTATAACGCGCGCCGTGAACAAATGGGTACAGAGTCAGCGGCCATGCTTGAACGTCACTTTACTTTAAGTTCGCTTGATCGCCACTGGAAAGAGCACTTGGCTGCGATGGATTACTTGCGCCAAGGGATTCATTTGCGTGGTTATGCACAGAAAAACCCTGAGCAAGAATACAAAAAAGAAGCCTTTAACTTATTTGTTAATATGCTGGCGGTGATTAAATCGGATGTCGTGACAGATCTATCACGAATCCATGTACCAACCCCAGAAGAAATCGCTGAGATGGAAGCGCAAAAGCAAGCCCAAGCTGAAGCGCAAGCGGCGGCGTTGCAACTTAACCTAGCAGATGCTCAGGAGGCACCTGTTGTAGACGCTAACTTTAGCCCTGTGGCTGAGCAGGTACAAAGTTTTGAAGCACCAGCCAGTCGTAATGCACCATGTCCATGCGGCTCAGGTCTAAAATATAAGCAATGTCACGGTAAAATCTAATTTTACCTAATTAGCCACTCGATTGAGTGGCTTTTTTATTGTTATGTGAATAGTGTTTGCAGTTGCTGCTATTCAATGTTATTTAGTTGCTCATCGAGAAATTTACGGATAACACTATGAAAAAAGCATTACAAATCGGTTTAGTGGTTTTAAGCACAGTATCAACATGTGCTATGGCAGAGCAACTGACCACCACACCAGAAAAAGTAAAAGCTGCAATTGGTCCACAAACAGCACAAGCACAAGTCAAAGACAATCAAGTGACGGTAATTAGCCCACGTACAGGTATTAGCTATACTTTTAATAATGACAACAAACCGATTGTGCTACAAACTCAAGCTATTGTGGCAGCCAATAGTGCCAATGCTGATCGTATTGTGGCAGCCAATCCGGCACTTTCAGCAGAAAGCCAGCAAAAAGCCAAACAGGCGTTATTAGATGCTGCAAAATAAACAACAGTTTTCTCTAAAACCAGTCCAATGACTGGTTTTTTTAACACTGGATAAAAAGTTGGCATTTTGGCTTTTAGGCTCGATTTTTTTATCAATATCTAATAAGCTGTTCTTTTATATAAAACCAAATTGGAAGTTTAAAAATGGCAGTTGGTGACGTAACGATGCCACAGATGCATGTGGTACAAGGGGTAAAAATTGGTTCAGCTGAAGCGTATGTGCGCTATCAGAATCGACGTGACCTTGTCATTTTTGAATTTAGCCAAGGGACAAATGTTGCGGGGGTATTTACCCAGAACGCATTTTGTGCCGCACCGGTACATATTTCTAAAGCGCATTTAAAGCTAGGCAATCCACGTTACTTAGTCATCAATACCGGTAATGCCAATGCAGGTACAGGTAAAACGGGTATGCTAAATGCCGAAGCAACCTGCGAAAAATTAGCTGAATTAGCTGGCGTGAGCAAAGCAGAAATCTTACCGTTTTCAACCGGTGTGATTGGTGAACAACTGCCAATGCCACGTTTATTGTCAGGCTTACAACCTGCTTTAGACGGCTTAAGCAATGATGCATGGATAGATGCTGCAACTGGCATTATGACCACAGATACCACACCAAAAGGTGCTTCTGAGCAGTTTGAACTGGATGGTATCACTTACACCATGACCGGTATTTCCAAAGGTGCAGGCATGATTCGTCCGAATATGGCAACCATGCTTGGCTTTGTGGCAACCGATGCACCTATTGCACGCGAACTTGTGCAACAAATGTTATCAACTGCTGTCAATCAATCATTTAACCGTATTACCATTGATGGTGACACATCAACCAATGATTCATGTATTTTTGCCGCAACTGGTCAAGCAGGTGGTGTAGAAATTTCATCGACTGAAGACCCGCGTTTTGCTCAAGTGTCTGAAGTGTTGACGCGTGTGATGAAACGCTTAGCTCAGCTGATCGTGCGTGATGGTGAAGGTGCAACTAAATTTATTACTGTTGCTGTTGAAGGCGGTGCAGATACTCAAGAGTGCTGTGATATTGCTTATAGCATTGCACATTCGCCTTTGGTTAAAACTGCCTTGTTTGCTTCAGATCCAAACTGGGGACGTATTTTAGCTGCGATTGGCTATGCGGGTGTCAAAGACTTAGATGTGGAAAAAATCCAAGTGTGGCTAGATGATGTGCAAATCTGTAAAGATGGCGGCGCGGCAGAAGACTACACCGAAGAAGCGGGTGCTCGTGTCATGGCACAAACAGAAATTACTATTCGCGTCGCTTTAGGTCGCGGTGAGGCCAAAGATACGGTCTATACCTGTGATTTATCTTATGACTATGTCAAGATCAATGCTGACTATCGTTCATAATCTAAAATTTTTTGTAAAGCCTCATTCGTGAGGCTTTTTTGTAAGTATTGTTTTTTACTTTCTGGTCAAAAAAGCACAACGCCATTTTGATCAGATACTGCAAGCGGATGTAGGGAATACACAATGAATAATGCGACCAATTTAATTGCCAATGAAGCGAAAAGTATCGTACAGGCGCATTTAGATCGTTTAGGCGAGCAAAAAACTGCACACATGCCTGAATCAGTGAAGCAAGAAAAATTTGCACAGATCTTAGCTGAGCTGAAAAAGCGTGATGCAGTATTAGTGGCACATTATTATTGTGATCCTGAAGTGCAAGAGTTAGCAGAACTGAGCGGTGGTTGCGTATCTGACTCTTTAGAAATGGCACGTTTTGGTCGCGATCATGCTGCACAAACTCTGGTGGTGGCTGGGGTTAAATTTATGGGCGAAACCTCAAAAATTTTATCGCCTGAAAAAACCATTTTAATGCCCACTTTGGAAGCCACCTGTTCTTTAGATTTAGGTTGCCCAGAAAAAGAGTTTGCTGAATTCTGTGATGCCCATCCTGATCATACCGTGGTGGTTTATGCCAATACCTCTGCTGCAGTTAAGGCGCGTGCCGATTGGGTGGTGACTTCAAGCTGTGCAGTTGAGATTATTGAACACCTAGATAGTTTAGGTGAAAAAATTATTTGGGCACCAGATCAACATTTAGGTCGTTATATTCAGCATAAAACAGGTGCTGATATGCTGCTTTGGGACGGTGCATGTATTGTGCATGAAGAATTCCGTGCCCGTGGCATCGAAAATATGAAAGCGCTTTATCCAGATGCGGCAGTTTTAGTCCATCCTGAGTCGCCATTGTCTGTAGTTGAAGTTGCCGATGCAGTCGGGAGCACCTCACAATTGATTAAAGCTGCCCAGACGCTGCCACATGAACGCCTGATTGTGGCAACTGACCGCGGCATCTTCTATAAAATGCAACAAGCTGTGCCACATAAGATCTTAATCGAAGCGCCAACAGCAGGTGAGGGCGCAACTTGTCGCTCATGCGCACATTGCCCTTGGATGGCGATGAATGAACTCGATGGAATTTTAGAGGTTTTACAACGGGGCGACCAAGAAATTCATGTTGAGCCTGCTTTAGCCAAGCGTGCCAAGCTACCCCTTGATCGAATGTTGGCCTTTAGTGCACAGTTAAAACGTTGAAAATTAGAGAAAAATGCTTAAAAAATAGTATAAATGATGTTTATTTATACGTTTGATGCGTTTTTTTAACTTTTTTTAAATATAGGTGTTGACGTACCAGTGCGTCACGCCTAAAATGCACACCGTACCGAGCGATAAGTTCGATACAAAAAGCTGAGATGAATCGGAGCATAGCACAGCCTGGTAGTGCACCTGGTTTGGGACCAGGGGGTCGTAGGTTCGAATCCTACTGCTCCGACCAATTCTTCAAGGCCAAATGATGGTAACATCAGTTAAGCGCTTGTAGCTCAGTTGGATAGAGCATCCGCCTTCTAAGCGGATGGTCACAGGTTCGAATCCTGTCAGGCGCGCCATTTGGTCGCTCGATGTATAGAATCTGAAAGCTGTTATTGTGGTGGATGTAGCTCAGTTGGTAGAGCCCTGGATTGTGATTCCAGTTGTCGCGGGTTCGAATCCCGTCATTCACCCCAACCCTAAAAGGTTGTAAGGCGGAGCATAGCACAGCCTGGTAGTGCACCTGGTTTGGGACCAGGGGGTCGTAGGTTCGAATCCTACTGCTCCGACCATCTTAATATTAAGGTGGTCGAGATAAAGATACCGCATTAAGCGGTTTTTTTATATCTTAAGTAAAAGCACATCACATGACGGTGGATGTAGCTCAGTTGGTAGAGCCCTGGATTGTGATTCCAGTTGTCGCGGGTTCGAATCCCGTCATTCACCCCAACCCTAAAAGGTTGTAAGGCGGAGCATAGCACAGCCTGGTAGTGCACCTGGTTTGGGACCAGGGGGTCGTAGGTTCGAATCCTACTGCTCCGACCATTTACTTTAATGGTCAGAATAGAAGATACCGCGTTAAGCGATTTTTTTATGCCTAAAATTTAATACAATATGTTTGCATTACTTTTCTACTTTTCTACTTTTCTACTTTTCTACTTTTCTACTTTTCTACTTTTCTACTTTTCTACTTTTCTACTTTTCTACTTTTCTACTTTTCTACTTTTCTACTTTTCTACTTTTCTAGAAAAACATTTGCCATTTTTAGTCATAAACCATCACAAAAACACCAAATTGATTAGTAATTGACCATTTAGTTGTATTTTAGTAATTATTTTTGTTTGACTATCTTGCAAGACAACTAAATCTCTCTATAATGCTCATCCATCGGTAGCGAACGAGATTTGCTAACCGTCTTGCTTCTGACGAAGATGCAAGAAAATCATTAAGAGATTATGAAGAACAACTTGTGTGGATTTTTACTGGTTGATCAATCGAATATATTTTCATTGATAATTGGTAAGAATTTCTCGAAGTTTATTTGAGCAAATTTTTTGTCAGTAATTGATGAGCCAAGATTGGTGCCCTATAGGCACTATTGATTTTAAACTGAAGAGTTTGATCATGGCTCAGATTGAACGCTG
>NZ_JCAKMW010000004.1:0-244093 GCF_059515805.1 Acinetobacter sp. CY05
GTGGAGGGTGACAAAGCCACACTGGTGCCAGTGAACCCAATCCTACCGGGTCAACAGGTTGAAGTGTCTTATCAAGATCCATCGGCTCAAGATGACGACAAAGCCCTACAAGACACCGCAGGCAATGACGTTGCCGACTTCAGCACAGGTCCAATCGAGAACAACTCGACTGTGGATGGTGTAGCGCCTAAGCTTGAAAACGCGCAAGTGACAGACCAGGGTCAAGTTGAGCTGGATTTCACTGAAAATCTAGACCCAGCCAACCCACCAAGCAACAATGACTTCACTGTGATCGTGGATGGCAAAGAAGTTGAAATTGCTGACGTACTAGTGGAGGGTGACAAAGCCACGCTGGTGCCGGTGAACCCAATCCTACCGGGTCAACAGGTTGAAGTGTCTTATCAAGATCCATCGGCTCAAGATGACGACAAAGCCCTACAAGACACCGCAGGCAATGACGTTGCCGACTTCAGCACAGGTCCAATCGAGAACAACTCGACTGTGGATGGTGTAGCGCCTAAGCTTGAAAATGTTACAATTAATGAACAAGGGCAAATAATTCTTGATTATGATGAATTGCTTGATGATTATTATTCTCCTGCTACAGAACAGTTCATTATTACAGTAAATGGTCAAAATTTAACTGAAGATCAGATTAAGGTTACGGTTGAGGCTGACAAAATCATCATCATTACAGTCCCTGTAATTCAAAAAGACGACACTGTATCGGTAAAATACACAGATTCAACTTCTGGAAATGATATTTTAGCGATTCAAGATGTTGCAGGAAATGATGCGGCTAGTTTTGACCTTGTAGTAGAACAAAATAACTCTATACAAAAGGTCACGCCACCTACCTCAGTGTCAATTGGCAATGGTGATGACTGGATTAGCCAAGCTGAAGTCAAGGATGGCAAAGTTGCGGTGACCGTTGCTTTACCAGCAGATGCACAAGCAGGTGATACTGTTTCAGTGAACGGTGTTGAACACGTAGTGACTGCAGCGGATCTTAGTGCCAAACACGTGATCGTTGATGTTGCAATGGACGCAGCCCAAGGCGCTGAATTTGTAGCGACAGCGACCATCAAAGATGCAGCGGGCAACCTGTCTGCACCAGCGAATGACACAGCAGTGGTCGATCGCCAAGCACCAAGCGCACCAAGCGTGTCGATTGGCAATGGTGATGACTGGATTAGCCAAGCTGAAGTCAAGGATGGCAAAGTTGCGGTGACCGTTGCTTTACCAGCAGATGCACAAGCAGGTGATACTGTTTCAGTGAACGGTGTTGAACACGTAGTGACTGCAGCGGATCTTAGTGCCAAACACGTGATCGTTGATGTTGCAATGGACGCAGCCCAAGGCGCTGAATTTGTAGCGACAGCGACCATCAAAGATGCAGCGGGCAACCAGTCTGCACCAGCGAATGACACAGCAGTGGTCGATCGCCAAGCACCAACATTAACGCTTGAAGTACCTGAGTTAACCAATGACACGACCCCAGCGATTAGCGGTACAGGTGACAAAGGCGAAACAGTTAATGTTGTTATCAAAAATGCTGAAGGTGAAACTGTTGCAGAGCTTGAAACAACTGTCGATGCTCAAGGTAACTGGCGTGTCGATGCACCAGTACTCAAAGATGGTGAATACACAGTTACAGCAAATTCAACAGATGACGCAGGGAATAAAGCTGAAGCTGGTCCATTAAATACCATCATTCATACAGCTGAGCTATTTTTATTAATTGATGTTATAGGTTCGACTAATGACCTTACCCCAACCATTACTGGTAAAACAGATATAGGGAATAAGGTCATTGTTCAAATTCTTGATCAAAGTAAAAATATTGTCGGACAAGGTGAAGCATTTGTTGCAGCAGATGGTAGCTGGAGCTATACATCAGTTGAATTAGCTGAAGGTCATTATTATGTTGATGCCGTTGCAACTAGCATCTCAAATAAAACGACAACAGCAAATCGTGACTTTGAAGTAGATACAACAGCACCAGAATTAACTCTGAACGTGCCTGAATTAACCAATGACACGACCCCAGCGATTAGCGGTACAGGTGACAAAGGCGAAACAGTTAATGTTGTTATCAAAAATGCTGAAGGTGAAACTGTTGCAGAGCTTGAAACAACTGTCGATGCTGAAGGTAACTGGCGTGTTGATGCACCAGTACTCAAAGATGGTGAATACACAGTTACAGCAAATTCAACAGATGACGCAGGTAATAAAGCTGAAGCTGGTCCAAACGCACTCACACTTGATAGTACAGCACCTCAAGCTGAGATTTTGATTGATCCTATAACTGCCGATAACATACTCAATGCTGAAGAGCTTGAAGCGGACACTGTCAAAGTTCAAGGTCAAGTGACTGGCTTAAAAGATGGTGAAACAGCCCAAAGCATCAAAGTGACAGTGAATGGTCAACTTGTCGACGCTCAAGTGACGCCAGAAGGTGTATGGACCGCGATAGTACCAAGCGAGAACTTAGCAACAGCTAAGAACCCGATCATCGTTGAAGCCGTAGTCGTTGATCCTGCAGGTAATACTGCTCAGATCAGCAAAACAGCTGAGATCGTTGTAGATCGCCAAGCACCAAGCGCACCAAGCGTGTCGATTGGCAATGGTGATGACTGGATTAGCCAAGCTGAAGTCAAGGATGGCAAAGTTGCGGTGACCGTTGCTTTACCAGCAGATGCACAAGCAGGTGATACTGTTTCAGTGAACGGTGTTGAACACGTAGTGACTGCAGCGGATCTTAGTGCCAAACACGTGATCGTTGATGTTGCAATGGACGCAGCCCAAGGCGCTGAATTTGTAGCGACAGCGACCATCAAAGATGCAGCGGGCAACCAGTCTGCACCAGGCAAGGATCAAGCGGTTGTAGATACTCAGATTGCTTCAGCAGATGCCGTACATACGATTACTTCAATCGAAGGTGCGGATTTTGTTGTGAATGCAGATGAGTTAATGGATGGCTATGTAACCGTTACCGGTCAAGTCGCTTTAACACAAGGTGATTTAATCTCAGCTATTGAGTTAACGTTTACTGTTGCAGATCAAACTTATACAGTGAAACTCAATGCAGCTGATGACAACATTACTATTTTAAGTGATGGCTCTTGGACAGCGAATGTTGCAAATGATCTTATTGGATTAATTGATGGTCCTGCAGAGTTAACAGCCTATGCAACCGTTTACGATGCGGCAGGTAATACAGCGCTTGTGCAATCAAATACACAGAAATTTGATATCTCTGTAGGTTTGGCATTACCAGATGAACAAGCCTTTGACACTAAGCTTGAAGCTGATATAGCGCCAGTCATTAAAGTTGAATCATCACAGTTCTTGAATTTACTCGCTATCGATGACTCAATGAACGATGATATTCAGCAAGGTACAGTATTCACCATTGGTGATGCTACCAAACCAGCGCAAAGCTCAGATTCAATTGGCGCTGTAACTGTCTCCTTTAAGAGTGAGTCGTTATTAACAGTTGCTAAAGCCTATGGTGTGATTGTACAAAAACAAAACCCAGCTACAGGGGCATGGGAGATCTTTATGTCTGCGCCACTGGGTGGTGAAGGTGTAGTGGCATCCTTAGGGACACAATATGCACTTGGCGCAATTGATAACGGTACACATACATTAAGCTTCTATGGTTTACCTGAGGGTGAATACCGTGTGAGTACGTATGCCGATGAGAGCGCTTTAACTGAATTATTAACGGATATTGAGTTAGGTAATTTGGGGGCTGAAGGCACATTATTAGGTTCACAAAGTCAACAAGCTTTACTTGATACAGTTTCTAACTTACTCGGTGCCAAGAGCCCATCAACGCAAGGTCTGGTTGACCTACTAGGTGCAGTTCTTGGTGCAGCAAATGTTTTAACTAGTCCAGTATCGGTATTGCTGAATGCCTTGCTTAATCTACCTGTCATTAACGAAGTGGTTGGCTTGGTTGATAAACTTGTAGATAGCGTCGTCGCACCTTTAGTGTCGAATACCTTATCATTGCTTGAAAATATGACGGTGGAAGTTTCACATACAGAGTATTTCTATGCACCAGGTACAGTAAATGACAACGTGCTAGACAATGACTTTGGTGGTGCTGCTGATTTACAGGTAACGCATATTGCTAACCATTTGTTAGACGAAACAAAAAATCAAAATCTAACAGTAGACCCAAGTGTAGAAACCGGTACTCAAATTGTAGGTAAACATGGTGTACTCACGATTTGGTCAAATGGTGAATATAGTTATCAAGTCAACCCAACAGTGACACAGTCGGGTAAAACAGATGTATTTAGTTATACCGTGACCAATGGTAAAAATGTTCAAGAAAATGTGACCTTAACCATTGATATTAATGGCGGGGAACAAAGCAGCATTGAGGCAGTAAATGATGCTGTTGATCTAACTTTAATGGTAGATCCGACGGTTTCTGAACAAGCGCTGGCAAGTAAGAGTATTGTCAACGTGGCATATGTAGGCTTAGGTAGCGTTTTAGACCTAGGTGCAGTCAAACCTGAAAACCGTTTTGAAGTGAATGTTGCAGCGGATACCAAGCGTGAGATTACCTTTAAGGCACAAACAGGTGGTATACAACTGCTGGCTGACTTCGATCTATTTATTTATAAATGGAATGCTGAATTTGAACAATATGAGCTGTTTAGCCAAGAAGAAAGCTGGTTTGGTGCGGCATTACTTGGTGGTGTGTCTGATGAGTTAACTTATACCTTAGAAGAAGGTCAATATATTGCTTTATTAGAACCAACTCGTGGTGTCAACGTACTGTTTGGTTATACCTTAGAAACCACACAAGACTTGTTACTTGATTATGCCAACCCAATTGCAGTTGCAGGTCAGGCACAAGGCAACGTGATTAAGGACCTAAATTTAGAGGAAGGTTCAGCAGATTATGTGTTACCAACCACTTATGTCACGATGGTCAATGGACAAGTTGTACAGACGGATCAGTTGTCAGAGCTAACCATCATTGAAGGTAAATACGGTACTTTAACTATTTCTGCCAATGGGGATTACACTTATACCGCCTATAGCACCAAGAACTTTAACTATGGTGATGTAGATAGTTTTGAGTACACTATTTTTGATCCAACTTTGGGAACCAGCAGCACTGCAAAACTCAATGTGACTTTAGATTATATACCACGTAATCAAGATGTGGACACTGTAATTGCGGAGTTAACCATTGACCCAGGTGTAACGGAATATCCGAAAGTCAATGTCGCTAACCCAATTACCAATGGCGAAAATAAAACCACAGCATTTGGTGTGGCAGGTATTGGCTTAGGTAGTGTGGTTGATGCGAGTGTGATTGGCACTAACAAAGGCTTAAACATTACCGTAAAACAAGGTCAAATCGTGGATATGACCTTTAGTGCCACGGGTAGTTCAGTCGTCGGCTTAGGCAATGTATCTGACTTAGTCATCTACAAGAAAAACCCAACTACGGGTCAATATGAAATGTATCATGTCAATGAAAGTTTCTTAATTGTACCGTTGGCTGTATTAGGTATTCCGTTGGGTGGTATTCACAATGATCCTGAAACGGTGACTTTTGTTGAGGGTGAGTATGTGGCTTACCTGACGACAGGTGGAGTAAGTGTAGCGGGTGGTTCAACCTTAACAGCCGACAACATGACCGTATATGACTATAATCAAGTGAAAACATACCAAGGTGGTATTAGTGATGAGCTTGGTTTGAGCCCAGAATTTGCAGTAAGCACTGTAGATGGCCAAGACATGACGCCTGCAGGGGTTGTGGTAAAAGGCGATTACGGCACGATTACCGTTTATTCGGATGGTAGCTATAAATATGTTGTAGATAATACAGCAGTACCACCTAACTACGGTAAAGTGGACACCTTTAGCTATGTCATCAAAAACTTAGTGACGGGTGAAAGCGAAGTTGCCATCTTAAATGTCAAGTTAGGTACGGTTGATGCTAAGGCAGATACTGTAGATGCTGCAGGACAAGAGTTGTATACCACAGCTGTAATGATCAATAAGGTCAATGACGAAGCTGTTATATTTGACAAGTCTAGTGATATTACAGCCAATAAAAATGCAATTGGTCCAACCAACTCGAGTGGCGTTAAAATTACAGAAACCTTCAATATTCTAGCAAGTGATACAAATGCGAAGAGTATTGAACTGAGCTTGCAAACTTTAACTGAGATTTCAGGCTATGACGTCAAAGTCATTTACTCGATTATTCGTGTAAAAGATGAGTTGGGTAACACGATCAATGAAGTTGTGAAACAAGCGACAGTGACGGGTGAAACAACAGCAATTGCAACGGCAGAGTTGCATAATTTGGCTGCAGGTCAGTACCAAGTGGTATTAGAAGTACCAGGTCGTACATGGACACGTCAAAGCTATGGTTATGACATTAAAGTCAAAGAAGCCTATGTTGACCAATGGAGCACTGATCCAGAGGAAAACTATACTGAGCATCAGGTGAATGGTAACTTCCTTGCCAATGATATGTTGATGGAAGATTTGCTTGAGCAAACCATTGTTAAGTTTGGCAATAAAGTATTAGGTCTTGACGCTGCGCCTGATGCTAAAGAACCATCTCAAGAAATTGTAGTATTGGGGCAATACGGTAGCTTAACGGTGCGTGCTGATGGTAGTTACACCTATACGCCAAATGGTAAAGGTGGTGGTAAAGACATCTTTGTTTACGAAATCGTATCACCAACAGGTGAATCCGATAAAGCCACCATTGAAATCAATGTGGGTAAAAACGTACTGGGATCATCAAAGGCAGATATCGTAGAAAGTGGTGCAGCCAATGATATCTTTACGATGGGCGCTGGTAGCGACACGGTAATCTTTGATTTACTCGATCGTCAAGATGCGGTTGGTGGCAATGGTCTAGACACTTGGCAAGATTTCGAGTTAGGTAAAGGTGGTGATCAGATTGATGTTTCGGCATTGCTTGATCAATACAACTCAACTCTTAACCTTGGCAACTTTGTTAGCGTGACACAACAGGGCAAAGATACTGTGATTTCGATTGACCGTGATGGTAAACAATTCGAAGCTGATGGCAGTGTGAAGAAAGATCAATTTACTGATACTCAGTTGTTGATTCTAAAAGACACCACAGTCAGTCTTGATGAGTTAATCACAAACAACCAAATCCTTTACTAAGACCGAGGTCAAGGAAGCAGCATGCTGCTTCCTTGCTTAACTTTAACTTGCAAGATAGAGCGAGAATCTTACATGAAAAATATGTTACTAGGTCTAGGATTAGCCAGTATCAGTGTTGCCAGCTATGCTGAATTGCCACAGCAATTAAAAGGTCGCTATGCCTTAAATTGTCAGATGGAGCAAGCAGCGGAGTTGTCTTATATTCTAGGTGATCGAACCTTAGTGCGTTTGGTTGAAGGTTTAGCTACACCACATGTTTCTGTAGAGAAATCCTTACGTCAAGTACCTGAAAATTATCAAAAACTGCAAGTACAAAACTATGGTAAAGAACAAGTCACCTTTTATGGATTTGAGCAGCAGCATTATGCTTTTGTTGAGTCAAAACGATTATTCAGCTTTTTAAGACCTGACAATAAAGTGTTATTAAAGCAATGCTTATAAGCTGTTAAGCGTTGTGAAAAGAAGCGATTTTCTAAGGAAAGTCGCTTTTTTTTGGTTAAAATAGGCCACAAAGATTGTTTAAGATCAGTGCTATGTTTACATTAGCTGCGTCAGTACGCTATGAAGAAGAGATTAAAAAAAGTCGTTTTGAAGCGATTGCTGTACCTGTAGAAAGTGAGCAGGAAGTGAAAGATTTTTTAGACGCGGTTAAGGACCCAAGTACCACGCATCAATGTTGGGCATGGAAAATTGGCGTAAATGTGCGTTTTAATGATGATGGTGAACCTTCAGGCACAGCAGGGCGTCCTATTTTGGCCACCATTGAAGGCAATGATTTGACCAATGTATTGGTTTTGGTCAATCGTTGGTATGGTGGCATAAAACTCGGCACAGGGGGCTTGGTACGTGCTTATGGAGGCTGTGCAGGGCAATGTTTGCTACACGCAGAAAAAATTGAGCTAATTGAAAAAAAACACATTGCATTTGCCTGCCAATTTAATGAATGGGCGATTTTGCAGTATGAGTTGAAACAACAGCAGATTGAGTATCAAGAAGAATATACCGCCACAGGTGTAGCAATTCAGGCACGTTTACAAGTCCATCAAATTGAGCCTTTAAAAATTAAAATACAAGATGTCACACGCGGTCGTGAAGTGATGAAAATCATTGAGGACACAGCCCATGACTGAGATTGATCCATTACTTAAATACCGGGAACAACACAAGCAACGTTTAAATTATATGCCATGGCTGTATTATTCTTTAAAACCTAAACATCGGGCGTGGGCTGAAGCGTGGCAGCAAGAATACCAAGACTATTTAATGCAAATGGAAACGGTACACATTGGTAAAAACTGTTTTATCTCGCCGCTAGCACATATTTTTGCTGAGCGTGGTCGTGACATTGTGATTGGAGACAATACGTTTATTGCCGCCGATTGCACCTTACATGGCCCACTTGAGATTGGTCGTGAAGTTGCGATCAACCATCACTGTATTTTAGATGGCGGACGTGTTGGTATTAAGCTGCATGACCAAGTCCGTATGGCGGCATATTGTCATTTATATGCTTTTGATCATGGCATGGACTTAGATATGCCCATTTATCAACAGCCAGTACGCTCGCAAGGCATTGAAATTGGTCGTGATGTTTGGCTAGGCGCGCATGTTGGTATTAAAGATGGGGTAAACATTGCTGAACAAGCGATTGTAGGAATGAACAGTATGGTCACCAAAGATGTCGGGGCACGTGAAATTGTGGCAGGTAATCCAGCCCGTTTGATTCGTTATCGTGAATAAAACGCCATAGGTAAATAAAATATGTTAATTTAAGGGCAACAATTAAAAACATCCGCCACAAAAACATGCGAAGAGAGGCGAACATGAAACGCGTTATTGCCTGTATCGATTCATCACCCTGTGTCAATGCATTAGCTGATGCTGCAGCTTGGGTTGCCAAGCAAACCGGTCGCGAATTGGTCTTATTACAAGTTCTAGATTACTATCCAGCCAGTTACCATTTAGGTGAAATTAGTGGCGTCATTGGTTTTGAAAGTAATGCCATGTTACTCAAAGAGTTAGGAGAGCTTGAAGAAAAGCAAAGTGAATTGGCATTGAGCTATAGCAATAATTTACTCAAACATATTTCAGATTTAATTGCCTTTAAACATGGCATTAAAACCACGCATATTCAGGAAAAAGGTGATTTTTTAGAACAAAGCTTTAATGTATTACGCGAAGATGATTTCGTGTTAATTGGGCGGGTAGGTGAACGTGCTGCAGAAAAAAATAAGATCTTAGGCGGCAATGTTGAAAACTTTATTCGTGGTGCGCGCTGTGCCGTGATGACCGTGGGTGAAACATTTAAGCCACCGACACGTTTTATTTTTGCCTATGAATACTCGCCGACCTGCCTACAAATGATGAAACGCGTGGCAGAGAGTGATTTACTACGCACGCTACAATGCCATTTACTCTATGTTGGAGATCACCCAGAAATTCTCACCGAACCGAGTCAGTATTTACGTGAGCAAGGCTTAGATGTGGTGGTGGAATACCGTTATGGCGATGTGTCAGAAAATATTTTGGCGTATCAACAGCAACATGGCATTCAACTGATTTTATTGGGGGCCTTTAGTCACAGTAAAATTCATCAATTTTTCTTAGGTAGTATTACCACCAGTATTTTTAGGAACAGTAAAGTCCCATTGCTCGTGGTCAAATAAGCTGCTATAACTTTAAGATAGGGAAAAGTTATCCCAAAGTTATCCGCATTAATTGTGGATAACTTCGTGGATAATATTGTTAAATAGATGAAAAATATAACAAAAAACCAATAGGTTACTTTTTAATCTTATTTTACAATAGCTAAGGCAAAACCATCATGACCCTTTGAACCTACAGTTTGTAAAGCGGTACAAGAGAGAATTTTTGGATGATTTTGCATCAGGCTAAACATATCACGTAAGCCTTCAATACTTGGTTTTTTGTTATTTTCATCTAACAAAGCACCCGCACGAATCACGTTGTCTAAGAAAATCACGGTACCAGAATGTGAACGGGCTAAGCACAGTTCTAAATACTCTGGGTAACTTTGTTTATCAGCATCAATAAAGATAAAGTCAAAGGCTTCAGTGTCTTCAGGTAGGGCACGTAAGATATCCGCAGCACGACCACATTTAAGTTCAACCGTTGGTTTTAAATTGGCACGATCAATGTTTTCTTGACCCATTGCAGCATGGGTATCACGTCCTTCCATGGTTAAGATGTAGCCATCTTCAGGTAAAGCACGTGCCAGCCACACCGTACTGTAGGCGGCAAAAGTACCCAATTCCAACACGCGTTTGCAGTTGTTCATTTGAATCAACATTTGCAATAACATGCCTTGGTTGGCAGCAACTGCTAAATGATCTGGAAAACCATGCGCGGCGGTATTTTCTAAGGTTTGGGTTAAAATTGGGTCTTCAGGAATTAAATGTGATTCGATATATTGGTCGAGTTCAGTCCACATTTGTTGCATAGTCAGGGTCATCGTATCAATCATGCATGCATTTTAAACTTTTCCATCTAGAGTGCAATTTTTAAGAGGATGGTTGGGTAAATCTTAAGCAATAAAAAAGAGGTCATCGACCTCTTTAAAAATCACTATTGTAATTACACATCGAACTGTGGCGACTTAAATCGGGCCCCCAAGTACGGAAACCTTGGGTATCAATATGAATTTGTCCAGAGGAATACAGCCCTAAGCCCATATTAAAGCTTTGGCCATGCTGGCTCCAAAATTGACACAGTTTAAACTTAGCGGCTTCAATAAAGGCGTAATCTTCCGCGCGCGGATACTGTGGCCCAATTCGAAAATCAATCGCTGAGTTAAATAAATGCCGTGACGAGCTGGCGCCACCTGCGCATTTATTTAAGGTGAGATCACGATATACCGAAGTCACTTCAAAATCTGTTAGCACTTTAGAGGCCACTAAGTATTTAAACACCCGTAAGGTCGGGATTTGGTTATTCCAAAGTTCACGCGTGGGCACCATATACTCAGCACGCCCACACTTTTGCCAATCACGTGCAGTACGTAATAACTCATGCATGGGGATAATATTACCCACCTGATGACGCTGTAAAAATTGATCATAATCACGTGCTAAGCTTAAGTTATAGCTGACACTACTCCAATTATGATAAGAGTTAGGAATCACTTTGGGGGGAATAGGACGCTCAATAATAATTTTTTCACGCGGAATATAAATGCGTTTCCCGTCGCTGGTGGTGATCCCTTTTTTAGGACTCGCGCTACAACCAAGAATAACAAAAGGCACAATAGCGACCGCCAGTGCAGCCTTAACAAAATGCTTCATTCGGCAATTTTAATGATTATGAGTGTGAGCTTAAGTGTAATGCAAATTAAAGTGTAACAGCGCAAGTAATTGCAATGAAATGTGTAGTTTACGTATAAAAAAAGACCAGATTAACTGGTCTTTTTTACACAATACTTATTTTTCTAAATATTGTAATTTGTCTGCTTTACCGTTCCATTCTTCACGGTCAGCGGGTTGATCGCCAATTTGCGTGATATTTGGCCAAGTTTGTGACAATTCAGCGTTGAGCTCAATAAATACTTCCTGACCTTCTGGCAGTTCATCCTCAGAGAAAATTGCATTGGCAGGGCATTCTGGTTCACATAATGCGCAGTCGATACATTCATCTGGGTTAATAACCAAGAAGTTTGGACCTTCGTAGAAACAGTCAACAGGACAAACTTCAACGCAGTCTTGATATTTACATTTAATACAGTTTTCAGTGACAACAAAGGTCATGGCGACAGCTACCTAAAAAATATGCTTCGAATAACTAAGGTGTATTTTAGGCAAAAAACTCCTGAACTAACAATTCCTTTTATTGATATTTGTTATATATCCGGCTGCTTAGATTAATAAAGCTTAAAATTTGCTTAAAAAAAGCACAAAAAAGACAATCCGAAGATTGTCCTTTTTAAAATAATTGAATTTAAATGAGAATTACTCTGATTTAAGTAAGGATTTTAAAGCATAAAGTTGTTCTAGCGCTTGGCGTGGGCTGAGGTCATCCACATCAATTTCAGCTAAAGCAGCTAAGGTGGCAGATGGCTTAACGACTTCGACCACTCGCTCTAGCACTTGAGGCGTGTTCAATAAATCTGCTTGTGGTAATACAGTAGCATGACGCTGTTGTTGTTTTTCCAAGAGACTTAAACGTTGTTGTGCATCAATAATCACATGCTGTGGAATACCCGCAAGTTTAGCCACTTGTAAACCATGACTTTGACTGGCAGGGCCATGCTGCACTTTATGGAGTAAAATTAAGTTGCCATTGAGTTCTTTGGCCGTGACATGGTAATTGTCAATTGCCGTCTCTTGGCCTAATTCAGTGAGCTCGAAATAATGCGTGGCAAATAGACAGAGGCATTGAATACGTTGAGTTAAATCGAGCACACAGGCCCAAGCGAGAGACAAACCATCATAAGTACTGGTGCCACGACCAACCTCATCCATCAACACTAAAGATTGGTTGGTGGCATGATGTAAAATTTGTGAAGTTTCCGTCATTTCTACCATAAAGGTGGATTTACCCGTTGATAAGTCATCGGCTGAACCAATACGGGTAAAGATGCGATCAATTGGACCTAAAGTTGCTGCTTGTGCCGGCACATAAGAGCCGCAATAACCAAGCAGCGCAATTAATGCAGTTTGGCGCATAAATGTGGATTTACCGCCCATGTTGGGTCCGGTAATAATGGCCATACGATGGTTATAGTCTAGGCTGGTATCGTTAGGTGTAAAAGCGGCTTTACTTAAAGCTTCGACCACAGGATGACGACCGGCAATAATTTTGACTCCTACTTCAGGAGAAAATTCAGGCCGTGACCAATGGCGTAAACGCGCTTGATGGGCAAAGTTGCTAATTAAATCCAGCTGCGCAATGGCGCTGCTCATCATTTGCAAACTGCCAATATCTGCTCGAAGTTCTTCCAGCAAGGCTTCAAATAGCATTTTTTCCCGTGCTAAAGCACGTGATTCGCTGGATAAGACTTTATCTTCAAAGGCTTTCAGTTCTGGAGTGATATAGCGCTCAGCATTTTTAAGGGTTTGACGACGGATATAATGCTCAGGTGCTTGTTCTGCTTGGGCGCGGGTCAATTCAATATAATAGCCACTCACGCGGTTATAGCCGATTTTAAGCGTATTAATGCCCGTGTTTTGGCGTTCTTGAATTTCAAGATTAATGAGGAACTGCCCAGCATGATCACGAATTTGGCGCAGCTCATCCAGTTCGGCATCAAACCCCTCGGCAATGACGTTACCGTCACGTAATAACACTGGTGGATTTTCGACAATTGCCGCCATTAACTGTTGATATAAATCGTTAAAATCGCCCAATTCATGATTCAGCTGTGTCACTAGGTCAGAATGCTCACTAAGGCGTTGAATACTGTGACGCAACTCTGGAATTTGTGCACAAGCTTGGCGTAATTGCACCAAATCGCGTGGACGCGCTGTACCTAAAGCAACACGGCTCAAAACGCGTTCGATATCACCAATATCTTTGAGGACTAAACGCAGAGGCGCTTCAAAATAACCCTCGACACAGGCTTGAATCGCATCTAAACGTGCATCTAAAATTTTGCTGTCACGCATCGGTTGCATCAGTGTGCGATGCAGTAAACGTGCCCCCATGGCAGTTTGGCAGTCATTGACCAAATCAAACAGGGAAGTGCCATGCTCGAATAATGGCTCAACCAATTCTAAATTGCGCCGTGTGACGGGATCTAAGGCAATAAAATCAGAACTTTGTTCCAGCTGAATACTACGAATATGCGGTAATGCCGTTTTTTGGGTGTCTTTGGCATAATGAATTAAAGCCGCCGCTGCCGCTTTGGCTAGCGGTAAATGGTCAATTCCAAAACCAGATAAAGTGCTCACCGCAAACTGATCACATAAAGTTTTTTGGGCATTGTTTAAGTTAAAGTCTACGTTTGGACGTTTAGATACCGGACATTCTAATTGTTTTTTTAAGTTTTCAATCAGTTCTAAGTCAGCAAAATCTTCATCAATCACAATTTCGCTTGGCATTAAACGTGCCAGTTCAATGGCTAAATGTTCAGGCTGAAACTCGAGTTGTTGAACTTTAAAAATACCTGCACTTAAATCCAGTAACGCAATCCCAATTTGTTTTTGTTGTAAGCATAGCGCGACTAAATTAGAGGATTGATGACTATTGAGGAGTGCATCATCGGTTAAGGTGCCGGGCGTTAAAATACGCACCACTTGACGATCAACAGGGCCTTTGCCTGTGACTTCACCCACTTGTTCGCAAATGGCGACCGTGACGCCTTTTTTGACCAAACGCGCCAAATAACCTTCTGCAGAATGATACGGCACACCTGCCATAGGAATTGGATCGCCATTGACCTTGCCACGGTGAGTTAAGGTAATCCCTAATAGTTTTGCTGCTTGCTGCGCATCTTCAAAAAATAGCTCATAAAAGTCGCCCATGCGATAAAACAGCAATGAATCTTGATGTTGGAGTTTGACTTTAAAATATTGCTGCATCATCGGGGTAAGCGAAGATAAATTAGCAATTGCTGCTGCGCTGGAGCTACTCATAGATCAAAAAGCCTGAATGAAAGTCAAAAGGTCATAACGTAAGGGGTTAGTTTAGCAAAAATTAAAAACTGCTCAAAATGAATCATTGTGCGTTACGCGTCTGTAATTTATCAGCAGCAGCGCACTATGAAGCGCTATAATAAGCCAATCGAGATAGGTAGGTTTTCATGACACAGCAGACGCTTTGGTTGATTGATGCAGCTTTGAGGGTACAAGATTCAGATTCACTTTACGTAATGCCGCATGTATTAAAGCGCATGCAAGTGGGTGACGTGGTGGCAATTAAAAATCTCAGAGAGTTTGATCAGGCAACTCAAACATCGTCTCTGGACATTCAAGCGCTAGGTTCTATTCAAGACAAAAGCAGTCAAAGCATTACCATCACTTGGCAGAACAATTTTACAACCAAAACCTGGTATCATTATATTAATCAGGCCAAGATTTGGCCAGTTCAAGCCACACATTGGATGAATCAAGCCTTAATTGACTTTGTGTTGCAGGATAAACCGCAAAATACGGCAGCCTTTTTAAACGCTGCGTATTGGCAGCAACCCAGTTTAGACTTACGTTTTGAATGGACCGAGTTTTATCAAGCCCTGGCCACAGCTTTACTCAACTATCAAAATAAACGTCAGTCGCTGTTGGCATTTGTGTTGCAATTGGCACAGCGCTATCAACTGAGCTATTTACTGGGTAAAAATTTAACCGATATTTGCCCATTTACCGTGCTCGGTATGTTTAACCGTGGCATCACTTGTCAAAAACGTCATGCTATTGCTCAAGATTTAGCAGATTTTTTTAATATTAAGCGTGCTGCACCGCTCAGCTTTGATGGTATTCCTATTTTAAATAACCAAAGTTCATGTTTTTTTGCTGTGAATAAAAGTAATTACAATCAGGATATTGAACAACTGTGGCAGTTTTTTGCTATTGCGCATGCCTATGCCAAGCAGCCCACAGCCAGCTTAAAACAACAGTTTATTCAGCACTATGATCATGTCAGTCAGCAACATGCTGTGGGCTGGAATTTGAGCATGGGCTTGTTTTGGCTAGCACCTGAATTTTTTGTCAGTTTAGACAGCCAATCGCAGCAATATATTCAAGATGATTTACAATTGAGCATTGCCAAACATGGCAGTAAAGGGCGCTGTAATGCTGATGATTATTTAGAGCTGTTGTATCACTTACAGCATCATTTTCAAACACCCTATAGTTTGCCGCGTAATTTCCCACAACTGGCTTTATATGCTTGGGAGCAATTAGGCGGCTTAAAAAGTTTGGCCAATGATAATGATCAAGACTTAAGTCAAGTGGAGAACTATTTGCAAGATTTACCTGTGCAAAATTATAGCCTTGCACATATTATAGATGAAGGTTGTTTTTTAAGCCTAGAGAGGCTAAGTCAACTCCAGCAGCGTGTGCTGAATAAGAAAAACTTAATTTTACAAGGTGCTAGTGGTACAGGTAAAACGTGGCTCGCCAAGCGTTTAGCGTATGCATTGGTGGGACACAAGGCACAAGGTCATGTCTGTGTGATGCAGTTTCATGCCAATACCAGTTATGAGGATTTTATTCGTGGTTGGCGTCCCTTGGCCAATTCACAAGGGCAACATGAGTTACAATTGGTAGATGGCCCTTTTTTACAGCTCATTCATCAGGCGCAACGCGCTCCCAATGACCGCTTTGTGATGGTGATTGAGGAAATTAACCGCGGTCAAACCGCACAGATTTTTGGTGAAATGCTCACCCTATTAGAAAGTTCTAAACGGCATCCTCAAGAGGCGCTTAGTCTGACTTACGCCAAAGCACAGGAAAAAATTTATATTCCAGAGAATCTGTATGTGATTGCCACCATGAACCATGCAGATCGCAGTTTAACCGCTTTAGATTTTGCCCTAAGACGCCGTTTTGCCTTTGCGACTTTAACACCAAGTTTTAATCAACAGTGGTTAGAGTACAGCGCTCAATATGGCTTAAGTATGAGCTTATTGGCACATATTCAACGTAGCATGCAACAGCTGAATCAGGACATTGCAGAACAGCCTTATTTAGGCTCTGCCTTTGTAATTGGGCAGAGCTATTTTACCCCACGGCAGCCTATTCGCGATGAAAGAAGTTGGTATCAAGATATTATTGAGGCGGAAATTTTACCGCTGTTAGAACAATATTATGCTGAAGATGCTGCACAGCTTGCTGCATGGCAACAGCAGCTCTTGGATCTGCCTCAATGAAGCATTATGCAGGAATTCCGATAGCCAATATTTGGCTACTGATGTTGTATGCCTCGGATTTTAATTTAAGTCAAACACGACAAGCCATACAAAGCCTTTCCTATCACAGTGCTGATGCCGCTTTGATCAGCTGGTTTACCGATCTACTCGAGCAATATTTGCAGCAGCCTAATGCTGCTTATGTGACTCAGCAACAGGCTGTCTCCTATATTCGCGGTAAGGTGGATGTACGCCAAACCTATCAACGGCAAAGTCTGCAACAGGGTAAGGTCTATTGTCAGTATCAGCAGTTCAGTGTGAATCATCCGCTGCATCAATATCTTTTGCAGGCCGTGCATGCTGTGTTAAAACGTAGTCCAGCACGCTTAAGCACACGTTTAAGGCGTTGCCAGCGACAACTCCATGCCATGGGCATCCAACTGCCAGCACAGCCGATTACACCACCTAAAGCTCAATTGCACGCACCATGCCAACAACTGCTGGTATTGGCAAAATTACTGCAAGAATTTGCCATTCCATCTACTGACTTAGGCCCTGAGCAATTACAACAGCCACAGACCAGTCATGCGCATTGGCTGCGTCGTTTATTTGAAAAAGCGATGGCAGGCTTTTATAAAAAATATTTGCCTAAAGACTGGCAAGTCTTACATGGTGTGATTTTAAGATGGCCACAGGAGTTCATACATGCGGCCTTACCCCACATGCAAAGTGATATTATTTTACGCCATTCACAGGGGACATGTATTTTAATTGATACCAAATTTACTCAAATTTTTCAGCAAGGCTATTATAAAAAACAAGATTTATTTAAAAGTCAGCATATTTATCAGTTATATACTTATTTACGTTCGCAGGAATATCAGGGCAGTCGTTTTCGATTTAGCCAAGGGATTTTGCTGTATCCTAGCGTGGGACAAGTCATTCAAGCTGATGTGCACTTGCAGCATTATCCCATTGGTTTTTATAGCGTTGATTTAACTCAAACCCACACTCAGATTGAACAGCAACTCCTCGGCTTTATAAGCGCAGCAAAGCATACTGATTACGACCGTATTTCTTGGCCTGATATAACGCTTGATCCGCTTGCATAATGAGATCTGACAGCTGATGATGACGCTGTGGGATGGTGCTAATCACCCCGATACTGACGGTAATATGGTCACCAATCAAACTTGTGGGATGAGGTAAGGCTAAGTCATTGACGCGCTGTAACAGGTTTTCGGCAATTTTTTCTGCCTGTAGCGCATCGGTCATCGGGAAAATCAGCATAAATTCTTCGCCGCCATAGCGTGCAGCCAACTCATTGCCACGCGAAGTCATTTGTTTTAACACATGAGCGATGACTTTTAAGCAATTATCGCCTGCCACATGACCAAAGCTATCGTTGTAGTGTTTAAAATAATCAATATCTAACATCATCACCGTCAAAGGGTGTTGATAGCGTAAGGCGCTAAACCATTCCCGAGTAAGGACTTCTTCTAAATAGCGTCGATTAGCAAGATTGGTTAAGGCATCTTGCCGGGACAAAGATTCGAGCAGTTCAGCTTGTTGGCTTAATTTTTGTTGATTGAGCTCAATAATACAGTTTTGCAAATAGTTTTCACGATGTTGACGGTCAATGGCGTAAGCAAGCGCCATCCCTAAAAAACTGCTAAAGGTATAGGTGCGGTTAAACAAAACCCAATCAATATTATAGTTCAGTAATATGCTCACAATCATGGCCATTAAGCCACCTGACCAGCCTGCAATAAAAGCCGTATAAAAGCGTAAACCAACAAAACCGTAAATAATGACTACTGCATACATCATGGCCACATGAAACAGCGCATTACTTTGCACAGGGCCAATGACGGTAATCATTAAAAAGGTCAGCGCTACGGCCAGCATCGCGCCAATGCCAACATAAAGATCAAAGAAATGGCTTAGCCTTGGGATAAAAGATAAGATCCACGCAATAAAAATAATTAGCCCGACCCACGTGTAATAATACATCCACGTGGTACCCACATCATGGCCGAGGCTGATTTTATAAATACCAAAAGTTAAAAAGCTATACAGCGCCAAAATAATGGGGGCACGATAACGAAACTCACGTGCAGCTTCGCGACAATAATGAAGACGATAAAGCGCCTCAATCTGCCAAGGGAAATGCACAAAATTTAAGCCGTTTTGGATCAACTTTTGAATCTGATCATAAGTAAATTGATTTGATCCGGGCAGCTTCATAACCCTAACTCAAAATTAAAAAAAATAAGCAGCATATCCATGATTGTTATTGGTCTAAAGAGATAATGAAAGATGCGGTATTAGCACTTGCAAAATGTGCAAATTGTTGTAGATTAATGTTCAATATATACGATATTTGCTTTTAATAATAGTGGCTTACATTAAACAATGCACAATCAGAATAAAAAATAGACCTTGATTGCAGTTTTTTTATAAGCTGTGATGTGAGTCACTTTTTGTACGAATTGTGAGTGAATTTAATGCAAATTTAAAGTGAATAATCTTAGAAAAAATCAAACATTGATGCCAATAAATGACTCAAAAAATCGACATAAAGGGGAATGACATGACGACCAAATACCATGACGAATTGGAAATTACACCGCACAATGCCTGGTCGCAAAAATTTTGGGATGATTTAATTCCTTTTAAGGATCGCATTAGTCAGCATCCATTTTTTACCAATATGGCTGCAGGTCATCTGACTTTAGAAAGTTTTCGTTATGCTTTACTTAATTTTTATCCTTTAGTGGCGCATTTCCCATCCTATATGTCACTGGCTTTAGCCAAAGCAACCAATTTTTCTGATCCGGGTGTAAATGAGGCGCGTGATTGGCTGATTCAAAACATTAAAGTTGAAGAGCGTCATTTAAATTGGTACCGTGATTGGGCGGCAGGTTTTGGTTTAACTGTCGAAGAGCTAGATAATGTAAAACCGAGTGCTGCGATGAACGCCGTGAACCATTTCTTATGGAGTAACAATAGCCGCGGTAATTTGGCAGAAGCCTTAGCAGCCACCAATTTGGCCATTGAATGGGCAACAGGTGACTGGAGTAGTCGTGTTTACGAAGGTATTCAAACCTACGCCAATCATCCCGAAATTAATATCAATAAACGTACCATTGCGTGGTTACGTGCCCATGCGCATTATGATGATATCCATCCCTATGAGGCTATGGAGCTGATTAAACGTTTAGCCAATCATGATGTGCTGATGCAGCAACAAGCTTTTCATGCAGTCAAAGAGGGCTTGGCATATTACGAACTAGCACTAGATGAATGTCAACGTGTCCATGAACAAAGCCTAAAAAAAGCAGCACAAGCTGAACTTGCTTAGCTGAAAAAAAAGCCGAAGTGATCACTTCGGCTTTTTAATTAAGGTTTATATAAACCTTTTTCGCTTAAATGTAGGCGTAAAATGCGACGCAACTCTAATACTGCCTCAGGGGTTTCCTGAATAGAATGGCTGCCTTTTAAGATTTTCTCTGAACTTGCCCCTTGAAGATGGGCGCTTTGATAAGGCACCACGTCATCATTGATTTTCAATGGATCATCAAGCCCTGTATTGTTGCCTATAATGCTATGAAACGGTAAATCAGGACGCGGCATAATATTTTCAGTGAGTCCAATAAACTTAGACTGATGACTCAAATCACTTGGTCCATTTTGAATCAAACTATGATCAATATGTTTCCAAAGCTCTCTTAAGCTTGGGTCTTCATCAATTAACGCATCACCAATGGCTGTTAAAAAAGCGCCTGGTAATTTAATAATTTTACGTGCGGCTTTGGTAAACCAACGATCGGCAAAATCAGTGCCGCGATGTGGTGTGGCTAAAAAAATGGCGCGGTCAATATTGGGAATCGAATTCATAACCATACGTTGGCGCACAATAGGTAAATTACGATATTGATTCAGTTGCCGTGAATTCATTAAGGCTAAGGTTTGTTGCGTAATATCAGCATTACTCACCAATAGCCGTGAAATAATACCACCCATGCTATGACCAATTAAAACCGCGTCGTTTTTGGCAGCGGCATTATGATCCACTTGCTTAAAGGCTTGGGTGAGCAGGGCATAAATCTGAAAACGACTTTCAATAATTGGCATATTGGTGGAGTAAAACACCTGCCAGACTTGATAATGTTGGCGCAGTACCGGATCACCCATCATATCATTGGTTAAACGTACCCATGCTTCAGGACTGCTGGCCAAACCATGCACCAAGATAATAACTTTCTTTTTAGGATTATACGGCTCGAGCATATATAAATGCGGCATGGTCAGACGATCATCACGATCAATTAAACTTAAATAGGCGGCTTTACCCAAATTATTCTGTGCCAGCCATAAACCATAAGGTGCAGAAAAATTGGCTGCTAATGGATAGGTTTTACGCGCTACTTTCACCGTATCATATTGATAAGGATCAAAAGCCGAAAGTTCAAAATCACTATGATTTAAAATGCGCTCTACGGATTGTATGCCTTTGGGCTGGGCTGTAATAGTGGCAGCCAAATAGCGGGCTGCATGAATATTAGGGTTGACGCCATTTTTATAGGCATAACGCAGTGGATCGATAATATACGGAATCTTGGTGTGTGGTTGATGTTGTTCAGGTAACACCACCGCAAACTCAGATCCAAAACCATCACGACGGGTAATCGAGCGTAAGCCTGAAAAATTTAGGTTATAGGTGGAAATCAGCTGTTCAATGGGCTGATTTTTCAGTTCAGGATAAGCATCAAAATTTAAATGATAACGGCTCTGTCCAACCTGAATAGTATTGGGCATTTGGCTCGGTTTATGGCGCATGGCATAAACGCTCACCATTTTAGCAATCGATTGATTATAAAAATCACGAATTTGCACTTGGCGGTTATCAAAAATCCGATCTTCTGGGCCACGCTCACTTTGGAACATATAGGCATAACTATAACGTAAACTTTTGTCCAGCATGGTGAGCTGTTGATCGAGACAGTTTTGCTGTGCTTGCTGTTTTTGTTGTTGTTTATCTTTGGATTGCACAGTGTTCATAAGGCCACTCTTACATTCAGTGGATTTATCTAATTCAATGGCTTTGGCAAGATAAATTTCACTGGCTGTTGAGAAGAGTTGCTCATCTTGAATTTGTGGAATCTCTTGGAGTTCAGATACACATTGTTCAGGTGTAAGAGTACAGGTTTTAGCTTCACGGCCTGTCATCGACAATACATTGAGACTCGCTTCACTGAGTTGGTTACGTGTTAAGATACTGTCACGCTCATTGGCAATCGTGACATTTAAAGCCTGACTTTTCACGCTGACCACCTGACAGCCAGACACAAAGAGCGTACTTGCTAAACTGAGCAAGAGGAGTTTATTCATAGCATGCTGCAAAATGGAAAATTATTTTTATCATACGTGATCTTAAGCGTTTACAGCATTTAAACTATTCAAAAAAAGACCGCAGTAAGCGGTCTTTTTTCAAATTTTTACATTTATTTGTTCATGACTTGCCACACGTTCCAACGACCTTGTTTTTCAATTTCTTGAATCAGGCGGTCTGCTACAGCGGCTTCTTGTGGATACTTAACTTTATAATTTTTTAAGGTTTGTACCGCATTTTTCTTTTGTTCCATGGCAATGTAGTTATTTGCCGCAGACAGATAGGCTTCTTGTACACCTGCTTGCATGGCTTTATTTAAGTAGGGGATTGCTTCTTTTTGGCCGCCGCCTTCAGATAAAGCAAAGCCAAACCAGAAATTTACCTCTGGGTCATTTGGATTCATACTTAAAATCTTTTGTGCATAATTTAAAGATTTAGTGGTGTAAGCCGAACCTAAATCTAGATTACGACCCATGACTGCTGCTTTAAAAGCACGTAACAGCACGTCAAAAGAGGCATTGGGAGCTGCGGCTAAGGTATCAAGTTGAGCGCTGACTTGCTTAAGTTTATATTCAAAGCCACGGCGCTCTTTACGGTCGCTAAAGCGTGGTGGATAGTGACGGGCTTTGCCTTCCACCATGTTTAAAAAGTCATCAATATCAGTAATGTCAATTTGATTGTCACCTGCCAATGCCGCATAGCTCATACTGCGCGTAGTGCTATTGACCGTTGGAATGATTAACTTATTGGTATCTAAAGTCAGTTTGCGATTTGGATCATCTTGACGATTAACCAGCATTTTGGTCACAGGTTGTTTAGCCGCTGCAATTAAGGCCAATTCAAAATCAGATGGTTTGTCGTAATGGATTGGATTAAGCGGGTAAAAAGGTGCAGAAATTTCAGGTTCTGCAAAAACTGTTGCACTGCCGTTATTATTTTTACTTGCTGTACTCGCGCAACCCACTAGAAGTGAGGCTGCAACAAAAGCACATGCCAATGGCGTTAATTTCATCATGGTGATCCATTCAATTTATTGTAAACATAAGGGTTTAAGCTGTTCGTCAGTCTAAAAAAACTCTGACGAACATGCAAGTCTGACTACATATTGAAACCGAAAAGCTTATTTCGCTAAGGTGCTTTGTGCTTCACATTCACGGCGTACTTCATCAATAATTTTTAGCTCTTCTGCACTAAAGGGTTGGGCATTGGCTGAAGATTTATTAAAGGTCGGATCAAGCAAAGATAAACGTTGGCAGAGCAGGTTCATGCGCTGTTCATTATGTTGAATACGGTCTAATAATACGCGCATTCCTTCGAGCATTGGATCAGTTTGATCTTGAGTCGCAGCATAAGGCTGAAAACCAATGCTTTGTGCATAATCACGACGACGACTTTCTTCATCAGCAGCCTTATCTTTACTAATAAAACGTGCAGGGTTGCCCACTGCCGTGGTTTCGGCAGGTACTGCTTTGGTCACCACCGCATTAGAACCGACTTTGGCATTTTTACCAACCGTGAAGGGCCCCAAAATTTTGGCACCTGCACCCACTACCACACCATCTTCTAAAGTGGGGTGACGTTTGCCTTTATTCCATGTCGTGCCGCCTAAAGTCACACCATGATATAAGGTCACGTCATCGCCAATTTCCGCAGTTTCACCAATCACCACACCCATGCCGTGGTCAATAAAGAAACGACGACCAATTTTAGCGCCTGGGTGAATTTCAATACCTGTGGCAAAACGGCTAAATGACGAGAGGAGGCGTGCTGAACCTTTACACTCTTTTTTCCATAACTCATGCGCCATACGGTGCATAATGAGGGCATGAATACCTGGGTAGGTGGTTAAAACTTCTAACGTATTTCGAGCGGCAGGATCTCGCGCGAATACAGCTTGTATATCTTCTTTGAGCTGTTTAAGCATTAGGACTGATCCTCATGATCTGGGGTAGATTTACCCGATGGTTTCCATGTTCCATGACGCATTGCCTGTACACGGCTAAAAATGCCGCGTAGGAGGTGATATTCCATTTTATCCAATTGTATACGTCCAAAAAGGCGACGCAAGCGTAAAGGCAATAATCGTTTATTATTTGGATCCATAAATTCAATTTCTGCCAGCATTTGTTCTAAATGCGGATAGAATTTATCCATGTCTTTATGGGTCACTAAGGGTTCATCCCAATGCATATGCTGACCATCAATCACTTGCATATCGGCAGTGTCATCGGTTGGCATATTGGCTTGTTCAATGGCTGCCATACGCATTTCATAGCAAATCACTTGAATGGCTTGCGCGACATTGAGCACACCATAATCTGTATTGACAGGAATGGTGACATGATAATTGGCAAGCGCGAGTTCTTCATTGGTTAAACCACGGTCTTCGCGACCAAAAATCACAGCCACTTCTTGTTGCTGCTTTACCACCGCTTGCATGGATTTTTGTGCCGCAGGGCGCGCATCTAGTAAAGGCCAAGGAATGGTGCGGCTACGTGCGCTGGTCCCAAACACAATATGGCAATCTTGAATCGCGTCTTCGAGGGTTTCAACAATTTCAATTTGCTCGATTAAATCGGTTGCACCAGCGGCCAGCGCATCAATATCTGGATGCGGATAGGTTTTGGGTGCAACCAATACCAGTTTGCTTAAACCCATGGTTTTCATAGCACGCAAAGCACTACCAATATTGGCGGGTAAGGTGGTGTTGACCATCACAATACGCACGTGGGAGAGCGTTGCATTGAGTGCGGTATTATCAAATTGGTTCATGTGTGATCCGAAGTTCATTTAAGAATATTGTTGTTGCAGCTGATCGTTATACGCGTCTAAAGCATCTTCAAGACTTTGTTCAGGTGGTGGTGCTGCCACCTGTACCGGTTGACCATATTGCATAGGTGCAGCTTTCGCGGCTTTGGATTTGACTTGGTATTCGACCTGAATACTGTCTTTACCAAAATAATCACGTAATTTTGCGAGCAAATCATCTAAAGGCGCAACTTTCCAATTTACACCTAAGTTTAAATCGGCACGGGCATAGTCATAATCCAATTGCAGCTGCAATGGAATATGCTGACACATATCCACATTGCAAAATGGCAATAAAATTTGCGCCAAATCTTGGCTAAAACTTTGACTGATATGCTCAGGTCGTAATTGAATTTTGAGGCAATTGGCGCGTTTTTGACGAATGTCATTTAAGGCAAAAGCTTTGGTTAAGCGTCCCATTGGACGGTCAAAACCTTCACGTTCGTAAATTTCCCCTTCAATCACCACCACTTTTTCGACTTGCACAATGTCTTTAAAGCGTTGGAAGCGTTCATGGTTACACGACACTTCAATTCGCGCTGTACCATCGTCTAGGGTAATTACCATACGATTTGGGAAATTGGCAACATCTAAGACTAAACCTGCAAAGACAGTGGTGACGCCACGGCGGGTTGGGGTCAGTTCATTGAGTTTACTTGGAATAAAAGCTTTAAGCTCACTGCGATACACATCAATCGGGTGACCGGTTAAATAAAGTCCTAAAGTGTCTTTTTCGCCTTTGAGACGTACTTCATCTGACCATGGCTTTACAGGTTTTGCTGGCTTGCGCTGTACTTCAGCCACTTCACCAAACAAATCCATGATACCCGTTTCGCGGTTTTGACGCGCTTGATCGGCTGCTTGTACTGCTTCAGGGAGCTGCGCCATTAAATCGGCACGTTCCACCCCTAAGCAATCTAAAGCACCAGCACGAATCAGTGCTTCTAAGGTGCGCTTATTAATTTTTTTTAAATCAATGCGATGACAGAAATCAAACAGATCGGTATATGGACCTTGTTGTTGGCGTGATTCAATAACCGATTGCATTGCGGCTTCCCCCACGCCTTTAATCGCCCCTAAACCATAGACGATGGTTTTTTCATCGACAGCATGGAAGTTATACAGTGACATATTGACCGAAGGCGGTAGAACGTCTAGGTTGTTAATACGACAGTCATCAATTAAAAACACGACGTTGTCAGTGTTTTGCATCTCTGAGGTCATTACCGCCGACATAAATTCGGCAGGGTAATGCGCTTTGAGCCATGCGGTTTGATAGGCAACTAAAGCATAGGCCGCGGCATGTGATTTGTTAAAACCATAGCCTGCGAATTTTTCCATATAGTCAAAGATATGGTTGGCGGTATCGCTATCGATATCTTTTTTGGCCGCACCTTCAATAAAGATTTGGCGTTGTTTGACCATTTCTTCGGGTTTTTTCTTACCCATGGCACGGCGTAGTAAATCAGCACCACCTAAGCTATAACCCGCACAAAACTGTGCCGCCTGCATCACCTGTTCTTGATAAACCATAATCCCGTAAGTGGGTTCGAGTACGCTCTCTAAAAGAGGATGTAAGTATTCAAACTCACCACCGTGCATACGATGGATAAAGTCAGGAATCAGATCCATTGGCCCCGGACGATACAGCGATACGAAGGCAATAATTTCTTCAAATTTGCTTGGGCGTGCTTCTTTGAGCATTTTTTTCATGCCCACGGATTCAAACTGGAATACCGCGGTGGTGTTGGCTTCGGCAAACACCGCATAAGCTGCTTTGTCATCGAGTGGAATTAAAGAAATATCCACCGGCTTGCTCATGTCTGAGCGGCGATTAATATGCTGAATGGCATCTTCAATCACGGTTAAGTTACGCAGACCTAAGAAGTCAAACTTGACTAGACCTGCGGATTCGACATCGTCTTTATCAAACTGGGCCACACGGTTGGTACCGTCGGCATCACACATCACGGCAGAATAGTCAGTCAGCTTGGTGGGTGCAATCACCACACCACCAGCATGTTTACCGGTATTACGGGTAATGCCTTCAAGCTTAAGCGCCATTTCCCAAATTTCAGCAGCATCGTCATGATCAGGATTGGATGGATTAGTGACAATGTCTTTCAGCTGGGGTTCGGCGGCAAGTGACTCTTCCAAACTTAAACCCAAAGGTTTAGTTGGAATCATTTTAGAAATACGATCGGCTAGACCATACGATTTACCCAACACCCGTGCCACGTCACGAATCGCACCTTTAGCCGCCATAGTACCAAAAGTCGCAATTTGCGATACCGCATCACGCCCATAAGTACGTGCCACATAATCAATCACGCGGTCACGACCGGCGATACAGAAATCCACGTCAAAGTCGGGCATCGAGACACGTTCTGGGTTTAAGAAACGTTCAAAGAGTAGGTCATAACGCAGTGGGTCAAGGTCGGTAATTTTTAAGCTATAGGCCACCAAAGAACCAGCACCCGAACCACGCCCCGGACCGACCGGCACGCCATTGTTTTTCGACCATTGAATAAAGTCCATCACGATGAGGAAGTAGCCGGGGAAACCCATGGAGTTAATAATATTAATCTCAAAGGCTAAGCGCTCATCATAAGGTTTACGTACTTCAGGCCAATCTTCGCCACGCGTTTCTGGGGGATAGAGGAAGTCGAGTCGCTCTTCTAAACCCTCTTCGGATAAATGCGCAAAGAAGGTATCAATGGTATGACCTTCCGGAATTGGATAATCAGGTAGGTCGTTAAAACCTAAGCGTAGGGTAACGTTACAGCGCCGTGCAATATGGTAGGTGTTTTCAATCGCCGATGGAATATCAGCAAACAGCTCGCTCATTTCGGCTGCGGTTTTAAAATATTGGTCTGGGCTATAGCGTTTAGGACGGCGGTTATCGCCTAGCACATAACCATCGGCAATACACACACGCGCTTCGTGGGCTTCATAATCCTCGGCATGAATAAAGTGCACATCATTATGTGCCACCACACCAATATTATATTTACGCGCCAGTTTGACCGCTTCACTAATAAAATCATCTTCATAAGGACGGTTGGTACGCGTTAAAGCCAAATAGACTCGATCCCCAAATTTGGCAATCCAGTCTTCTAATAAAGGCTCAGCTTTTTGTGGATTGGAAGACACTAACATCTTACCCACATCACTATGCACACCCAGTAATACGATCAGATCTTGTTGTTGTTCTAAAATCCATTGTTTTTGAACACAAGGAATATCGAGCTGTTGGCCTTCGATATAACCACGCGACACCACTTCGGTGAGGTTACGCCAGCCTTTATTGCTCATGGACAACAAGGTCACACGATGCTCGGCATCATTGAGGCGAATTTCTGAACCTAAGATGGGTTTAATGCCTTTGTCCAAGCATTTTTTATAAAATTTAACCGCGGCATGCAAATTGGATAAATCTGTGAGGGCCAAAGCGGGCATCTCATCACTGGCTGCGGCTTTTACAAGCTCTGGCACACGTACAATAGATTCCGTGATTGAAAATTCTGTATGAATACCAAGATGGACAAAGTGCATAGATGAATCCTTGCTAAAACTGTCGTTATTTTATCATGTTCAGCAGCTATTCTTTTAGTCTTGACGCATTTTATGGGTAAAAATAAAGCCCTCATAGTGAGGGCTATGATTTAGGGATGGGTTAACGTAGCTTTGCCAACCATTCACCAGTCATTTGGACAATTTGTACCAAGATCAGCAATACAATCACCGTTAAAATCACCACAGAGGTATCAAAACGCTGATAACCATAAGAAATGGCTAAATCACCAATACCACCTGCACCTACGGCACCGGCCATCGCTGTGGCACCAATTAAACTAATGGTGGCGGTGGTTAAGTTTAAAATGAGTGAACTACGTGCTTCAGGCAGTACAAATTTAAAGATAATTTGCATTGGCGTTGCACCCATGGCTTGCGCTGACTCAATAATCCCGTCATTGACTTCAAGTAATGAGATTTCAATTAAGCGCCCAATGTATGGCCCGATATAAATAGTAAGTGGCACAATTGCGGCCCATGTACCAATCGAACTGCCTACCAAGAACTTGGTTAACGGAATCACCGCAATCAATAGAATAATAAACGGTAACGAACGTAATGCGTTTACAATCGGGTTTAAGCCGTGATAGATAATTTTATTGGGTAAAATCCCTGCAGGACGGGTCAGCAATAAAATAATCGCCTGAATAAAGCCCCAAATACAACCAAACAGCAACGCAAAAAACACCATATGCATGGTTTCTTGCAACGCCGTGACAAATTGGTCAATTGAAAGTGAACTTTTCCAAAATGGCGCAGTAACATCGGTCAGCCAAGCAACAATTAAATCTCTCATGCTTGTACTCCTGCTTGTTCCACTTTCACGCCACGCGCTTGTAAAAACTCAATCGCTTGTTGAATGATACGTTCATCACCCAATAACTGCACAAACATTTGCCCAATCACCGAACCATCAATTTCGGTCATATTGGCAAATAAAATGTTTAAGCTTAAATCAAATTGTTTAATCACTGCTTGTACTACAGTTTCTTGTGCTGAAGTGCCTAAAAATTGCAAACTATAAATACTGTGATGATTTTTATTTTCTAGGTTATTTAAAATATTCACAGGCAAATGCTGCTGCAGCACAGTTTGAATAAAGGTTTTGGTGGTTGGATGTTGCGGTTGGCTAAAGATTGAGAGGGTATTACCCATTTCAATCACTTGACCTTGCTCCATCACCGCCACATGGTCACATACCGATTCAATCACATCCATTTCATGCGTGACCATCACAATAGTAATGCCTTGCTCTTGATTAATCTTTTTCAAGAGTTGTAATACCGATTGCGTGGTTTGTGGGTCAAGTGCAGAAGTGGCTTCATCACAGAGTAAAATTTTAGGATGATTGGCAAGGGCACGCGCAATACCCACACGCTGTTTTTGCCCCCCTGAAAGTTCATCTGGATAAGCATTACGTTTATGTTTAAGGTCAATAAAATCCAGTAATTCTTCTAAACGTTTTTCGCGCTCAGGCTTGCTCCAGCCCAAAAGCTGCATTGGCATTTCAATATTGGCCGCCACGGTCTTGGTTTGCATTAAGTTAAAATGCTGGAAGATCATGCCAATATTGCTACGTTGCTGACGTAATGATTTCGCATCAAGCGCAGTTAAGTCTTGTCCATTGACAATCACTTGGCCTTCACTTGGGCGCTCGAGTAAGTTAATCAAACGGATTAAGGTACTTTTACCTGCACCACTATAGCCAATAATGCCAAAAATACTGCCTTCTGGAATTTCCAAATTAATTTGGTTTAAGGCGCGTAAAGTTTGACCTTTAAGCTGGTAGTGTTTTGAAATGTTTTTAAATTGAATCATATCGTCAACATTTGCCAAAAAAGAAAAAAATAGGCAAATTGCTTTGCCTATTTTATAAAAGCTGATTATAGGACTATTTTACGTCAGCAAAATAGCTCATCGGTTTATTTACATCAATTTTTGTACCACCGAAGTGATCAGCCACATATTTTTTCACTGCTTCTGTGTGATACAGCGTACCAAGTTTTTGCAATAAAGGATCATTTTCACGACCTTCAGCTGTCACCAATAAGTTGACATACAGCTTAGTTGATTGATCTACTGGCTCATAGAATACCGCATCTTTAAGTACGTTTAAGCCACCTTCCATTGCCAAGGTATTACCCAACACAATCGCATCGACTTCACTTTTTACACGTACCGCAGTTGCCATTGGAATGGTTTTTAAAGTGATGTTCTTTGGATTTTCAACTACATCTTTGGTGGTACCTAAGATTGGGCTGAAATCTGATTTAAGTTTAATTAAACCAGCAGTTTGTAATAAAGATAAAGAGCGTGCTTCATTGGCTGCATCGTTAGGAATTGCAATGGTTGCATTAGCAGGGAATTGGTCAATTTTTTTGTATTTATCTGAATAAATACCCATTGGCTCAATATAAGTTGTCGATACAGCAGCCACTTTTTTGTCTGTGGTTTCTGTATTGTACGCCACCATATAGTTATATGATTGGAAGGTATTAACATCAATTTCTTGGTTGGCCACAGCCGTATTCATTGCAACGTAGTCATTGAAGTTTTTCACTTCTAACTTGATGCCAGCAGCTTTGGTTTCAGGCAAAGTCGCGATATAGCGCCATACATCAGCATCCGAGCCTGTAGATGCCATAGTAATGGTTTGTAATTCACCTGGTTTTGCAGCATCTTGTTGCGGCGCTTCAGATTGACCGCAACCCGTTAGGGCAACAGAGGCACCTAAAGCAAGACCGAGAAGCTTTTTCATATGTTCGTCCTGATTAAATTTAACTCAATGTTAAAGCACGCATCTTCGCTTGTGAAGTTTAAATTTTATGCGGATTTAACCTTGCTTAAGTGACAGTGCGGCATTTTAAATCGGTATCAAGAGAGAGTAATGCAACGCATATAAAACCGATTTAAACTGCAACAGCTTTTTTGCATCATAGCAATAAAACGATATTCGATATAGTGGATAAAGAGCTTTTCTTTATCTAATAAAGCGCATAAGAAGTATACAGTATAAATAAAAAAGATTTGGTAAAACAAGAGATTAATAAATTTTGTTTTGTTAAAAAATAACCAATTGTTATTAATGCTTGCTTTATAAGATTTTGTCTGATGAATATCTTAAAAATGAATATAAACATCTTAGAACTTGGGAAATAGGTCATAAAAAATATAAGTTTTTATCGACTAGTCAAAAAATCTAAATATGAGCCAAAACTAATCCTATGAATTCTTACAATTTAATTCAGTATTAATCATGGATATTAAAGATTTACCATATTTAGCTTTAAGCTCCATTGAATGGTTAAGGCTTTAACAGCGCGTCAAATTTTAATGCCTTAAGAGCTTAAATCTTGCTTTTAGCTCATCATAGACTGGCATAACCAATAGTTTTTATTTTGTACAATTAAAACAGGAAGAGCTTATCGCATGACTTACTGTATGACTGCATACGCTGTAGTGCTTGAATTTGGCATATATTTTAACAAAATGGATGGTGTAGAAAATCACTGCGATGAATTTCATAGAAGACATCTTGGTTTAAAGGTCGCTATCCAGTTTTTATAAAAGTAAAGCATAACTTCATCATCTGCACACATTTGGATAAATGGCGCAGGATTAGGCGAGGGGTTTGGATGCTGGAATTCATCTTCTGCTTCTAGTTTAAGGTTGCTTGATATTTGAACGAATTTGATTATTTTCGCATATAAAAATTATATAGTGCTTTTGATAATAGGTTAATTCTAAATGTCAGAAGAATTTTAATTCAACACTAGGACTTAATCAGAGATGAATAGTAAAAATTGTTATTTGACCTTACTTCAAAATTCCTTAAACTTTGCGAATCAAATTGGAGTACAAAATATCAATACTAAATTTATAGATAAAAATTATAGAGATAAACAAGATTTATATAAAATAGAGAATATTGTTAAGGGTGAATTATTTAATTTTATTGAAGATTTTTTTAAATTTCATCCTTATCTAGGTAATATGTGTCTTGATCTTTCAGCAATTACTTTTATGTATTTAAGGGCTAAGGGGTTTAATGTAGAAATGATATTTGGTAATGTAAATATCAATAATTCTCCCGAAGATGAATGGGATACCACTTTTCATTACCTAGAAAATGAGTTCTCTAAAAAAATTAAAAAAGGGGAGCAAGATGTGCATGCTTGGGTTGGATTAGGTGGAGATGTTATTATTGATTATGCATTACCTGAGCGATTATGGAAAAATTATCATTATCCAAAAGAGATTAACTTTCCTATAGGGCATGCTGACTTTTTTGAGCAATCATTGAAAGTAAAATATAAGCCAATGCTTGTAGGTTCTGATTTTTTTAAACAAACCAATAGATATGATCCCTTGGGTGATATTTTTGGATTTAAAGAGCTTTTGAAAAGAAATTTTTGATTAAAAAATAAACAAAAAATTAATTTTTCGCATATAGTTTAATGGTTGATTTATTGATAATTAACTTACCGAATACACGGTAAATTTAAGGAAATAAAAAATGTCAAAACCAGTTAATGCACCAAGCACAACAGGTAATCCTTCAGGTGGGGGGCGTGGTAATAATCCACCACGGAAGTAACTTTACATAATTAAGTCAGAAGGCCATTGATATGTGCCTTCTGATTTATATTGAGTTTTAAACATTAAGTATATGGCATCAAGATCTTTAACAGTTAAGTTGGCGAGAATTGAGTTTGGTGTGATTAAAATCTTGCAGTATATATATATGAACCATAAGCCTGTGATTGAACAATGATTAAAGCATTCTGTATTTTCAAAAAGTTTTTTTGCACCAAGTAATTGATAAAAATGAGTCAGATAGAAAAATGTGTTTTTTCCTTCTTTTAATTTTCTTACAGCATATTTGATTCGTTCGGCTTGATCTTCATTGAGAAAGGAAAAACAATCCTCATCTTTAGGAAATTTTTTCTTTGTATCAAAAGATATACCTAATTTTTTATTTGCTTCAATACATGAAAGTACTTTGACTAGATTCCAAAATAGATGGTTTTTAGATTTTTGTTGTCCTTTTATTTTTCCTATTAATAAAAATTTAGAAATAGATGCTTGTTGAAAATCCTTAAAAATGAGTGAATCTAAATGGAATAAAATTAGAAAAATATTGAAATATCTATTTATTAGCATATTGATTTCGATATATCTATATTCAGGGATTAAGAAAGTATCTAATAAAAAACTTTGTATATTTTTGGCATTTTCTGCACAAAAATTATTTTTCTCTAAAAGATCATAAAGTTCTAAATGCTGATTCCATAGTGGAAAATTTGGGTTTGGATAAAGCTTAAGTTCTATAAGAGATTGTAGAAATGAACATGTTTTTTCTGACCGATATAGAAAATCATCAAATTTTTCCCTATGTTCTTGTGATACTTCTTTTTTAGTAACTTGATGGTAATAACTAAGGGTATTTATTTTCAACGCATCATGACTGTCATTCTTGATTATTTTTTTAAATTTTTTTGCTGAAGCTAAATCATGATGGAGGCTACTTAAATGGCTAGTAAGAATCCATGATTCAAATAGAGTCTGTTCTTCTAGTGGAGTATGTAAGTCTTTCATTTTAAGTATTTTCTAGATTTTATACAACTTTGTGGTAATTATACAAAAAAACCCACCGAAGTGGGTTTTTATTGCTTAAACTAAATTAAGCATTTTCACGCGCAATGGCACGGTAACCAATATCTTTACGATATTGAACACCATCAAACGTTACTTTTTCACAAAGCTCAAGAGCTTTTGCTTGCGCTTCACCAATGGTATTACCTAGTGCAGTTACACAAAGTACACGTCCGCCAGCAGTCACGATATCGCCATTCTCAAGCGCTTTTGTACCCGCATGGAATACTTTGGCATCTGTCATTTGGGTGTCTAAACCTGAAATCACATCGCCATTGCTAGACGTTTCAGGATAGCCTTTAGATGCTAAAACGATACCTACAGTTTTACGCTCATCCCATTCAGCTTCTGCTGGTAAATTGCCTGCAATACCTGCTTCAACTAAATCAACTAATGATGATTTTAAACGCATCATAATTGGTTGAGTTTCAGGGTCGCCAAAACGACAGTTAAACTCGATCACTTTAGGTTGACCTTGTTCATCAATCATCAAACCTGCGTATAAGAAACCTGTATAAACGTGACCGTCTTTTTTCATACCTTCAACGGTAGGACGCATCACTTCATTCATGGTTTTTTCAAATACTTCGGCCGTTACAACAGGCGCAGGTGAGTAAGCACCCATACCGCCCGTATTTGGACCTTGGTCGCCTTCAAAAATACGCTTATGATCTTGAGAAGTTGCCATTGGTAAGATGTTGTCGCCATCAATCATACAAATGAAAGATGCTTCTTCACCGGCTAAGAATTCTTCGATCACAACGCGAGAACCGGCATCACCAAATTTGTTGCCTGCAAGCATGTCGTCAATCGCAGCAAATGCTTCCTCGTTGGTCATGGCAACAATCACGCCTTTACCCGCAGCAAGACCATCCGCCTTAATCACGATTGGCGCACCATTTTTCTCAACAAATGCTTTGGCCGCATCCACTTCGGTAAATACGTCATAAAAAGCGGTTGGGATGTTATGGCGTTTTAAGAAATGCTTGGCAAATGCTTTAGAGCCTTCTAACTGCGCTGCAAACTGCGTTGGACCCCAAATTTTTACACCTGCTGCACGGCAAGCATCCACCACACCGTTCACAAGCGGTGCTTCTGGGCCAACTACAATCAACTCAACCGCATTGTTTTTTGCAAAATCAATAATTGCAGCATTATCTAAAATGCTTAAATTTACGTTTTCACATTTTGGCTCAGTTGCTGTGCCCGCGTTACCAGGTGCAACAAACACTTTAGCCACTTTTTCATCTTGTGCGATTTTCCATGCCAATGCATGTTCACGACCGCCATTACCCAAAACTAAAATATTCATCGGTTCATACTCCATGAATCGAAAAGCATAAAGTCCTCAGCCTGCAAGCAGGAGAGGACTTTATGAAGATTAGAAATCTAATGTAGTAAGCATTATTGCGTGCTTATACGTCATTATACAGGCGCCAGATTAGTGACGGAAATGACGCATACCTGTGAACACCATGGCAATACCTGCTTCATCAGCTGCTGCAATGGTTTCTTCATCACGCATAGAACCACCCGGTTGAATAATGCATTTGATGCCCGCTTTTGCAGCGTTATCAATACCATCACGGAATGGGAAGAATGCATCAGATGCCATTACCGCGCCTTCAACTACAAGACCTGCATGTTCAGCTTTAATTGCAGCAATACGCGCAGAGTTTACACGGCTCATTTGACCTGCGCCAACACCGATGGTTTGACGGTTTTTAGCATACACAATCGCGTTTGATTTCACGTATTTCGCAACTTTCCAAGCGAAGATCATGTCATCAATTTCTTGTTCAGTTGGGGCACGTTTAGTCACAACTTTAAGATCATCTTTAGTAATCATACCTAAGTCTTGATCTTGAACGAGTAAACCGCCATTCACACGTTTATAGTCCATTTGTGGCGCACGTTCGTCAATTGCTGGTAATTCGCCACATACAAGTACACGTACGTTTTTCTTCGCACCAGTTACTTCTAGCACACCTTCAGCAACGCTAGGTGCAATAATCACTTCAACGAATTGACGGTCTACAATGGCTTGAGCAGTTGCAACATCTAATTCACGGTTAAATGCGATGATGCCACCGAATGCAGATTCTGGGTCAGTTGCATACGCAAGATCATAAGCAGCTTGAATGCCGTCTAAAGATACCGCAACGCCACATGGGTTCGCATGTTTTACGATTACACATGCAGGTTTAGCGAATGATTTAACACATTCTAGTGCTGCATCGGTGTCCGCAATATTGTTATAAGATAATTCTTTACCTTGTAACTGTTTAGCTGTTGCAACAGATGCTTCAGTTGCAGCAGGGTCAACATAGAATGCAGCAGATTGGTGTGGGTTTTCACCGTAACGTAAATCTTGTGCTTTGTTCAATTGCGTATTGAAAGTACGTGCAAATTGATCTGCTTGACCCTCGATTTTACCTACGCGTGCACCTAAGTAAGAAGCAATCATGCCGTCATACTGTGCAGTATGTTCAAATGCTTTAACAGCAAGGTCAAAACGAGTTGCATAAGAAAGTGAGCCTTCAGCTTTAAGCTCAGCAACTACAGTTGCATAGTCAGACGCATTCACCACGATACCCACAGATGCATGGTTTTTCGCAGCAGCACGAACCATGGTAGGACCACCGATGTCAATATTTTCGATCGCATCGGCCAGTGAACAGTTTGGTTTTGCCACAGTTGCAGCAAATGGATAAAGGTTTACAACCACTAAATCAATAGCATCAATGTTGTGTTCAGCCATCACAGCTTCGTCTAGACCACGACGAGCTAAGATACCCCCATGAATCTTTGGATGTAGTGTTTTTACACGGCCGTCCATCATCTCTGGGAAACCAGTATGCTCGGAAACTTCAACTACGGCAACATTATTGTCTTTTAACAATTTGTATGTTCCGCCAGTAGATAAAATTTCTACCCCCAGAGCCACTAGGTTTTGTGCAAATTCGACAATACCAGTTTTGTCGGAAACAGAGATTAAAGCGCGTTTAATAGTCATGATCTTCGTCACAGTTTTCAAGGAACAGATTAAAACAAATAAGGCAAAATTTCGGTCAAAAAAAATGCCTGCGTTCAACGCAAGCATCTTATCATTTATTCACTCATTAAACCGTGAGCTTTCAACTTTTTACGTAAAGTACCACGGTTAAGTCCTAGAATCTCAGCAGCGCGAGTTTGGTTGCCGCGTGTATATTCTAAAACAACAGATAGAAGAGGTTTCTCCATTTCTGCTAGAACCATGTCATAAACCTGAGATGGTTGCTCGCCTTGCAGTTGTGCAAAGTAATGGCGAACTGCGCGATCTACGTGAATACGCAAAGCGACATCAGATTGTGCAGTAAAAATAGGAGATTTGCTATTCATGCGAATTAATCCGAAAAATAAAATATCACTGGGATAAAGTGATATATCAATGTGGTCTAAAAATAAAATGAACCCCGGTTTTAGATCTTAAATCCAGAAGCTCTAAAACAGAAAGGCTAGCTTGCCACAGTCCCACGCCTTGATGTTTTTTTGATCGTAACAATAGATGAATTTTTGTTACGGGCAAAAATAAACAAAAAATCGGCTCGTACGCTGTTATGGGAAATAAAGCGCAGTCAAGCAGAAGTTGTATTTGTTCTTACGTAAAGCGAGGTGTTTGCAGCATAAGCTGTAATGGCGCGTATAATACCATTGTCTAAGAAAAAGTGAGCAAGAAAAGTGCATTTTTTTTCAATTTTTTTTGCACTTTGCATCGTTTTTTTTGATCTTAAGGTTGAATGATTTCTAAATGTGGCTCTTGTAAGTGCTTTTTAGCAACAGGTACTTCAAAACTAAATTTAAAAGGTGTGTCAGCGGGTAGACGCTCAATTCCTTGATACTTTTCTTCTAAATAGTCATCGGGATGAAAAATATATTCCACTTGGCCCACTTCGGTTTGTGTAGTCACTAATAGGCGAGGTAAGGGAATACTCTTTAGATCTGTATTGTTTAAGGCGCCACTAAATTCAGTTGCATAAAGGCCTTTAGCATTTAAGCGTAATTGCTCAATTGTAACTTTTTCATAGCGCTGTTCTAGGCTTTGACAATTGATCATGCTACAGGCGTAGCTAAAACCTTGCTTTAAAGCTGGGTAATGTGCCACGATTTTTGGATTGAACCATAAAATTTGAAAGGCTAAAAATCCCATTAGGCTAAGATTAATGGCACTCCACATAACATAATAACCAAGCCCAGGTTTTGGTGTACTGCAGCGTTCTTTTTCTGAAAGTTTTAAGGCTGGAAATTGGTGAATGGGTTCGCTACTAAAATAGTTTAAATTATTTAAGTAGGTATATAGGTCAATATTAGAGTGCTCAATCTTACGATCAAAAATATCGAGTAAGTGGTGTTGACTATAGCGGCGTACTACGCTTGGCTGAGTGGCGGGTTGCTGAACCTCAGGTTGGACTAAGCTAGCGTGCGCGTTGCTTACTGTTTCCTGCTGAGCTGAGATTTCAACCAAATGTAGTAGGGCATTAAAGCTAGAAAAACATTTGGGGCAACAAACCATGCCCTGTGCAATGGTGAGCTGTTCAACAGAGACTTTATAGATTGTTGTACATTCAGGGCATTGGGTTTGTTTTTTATTCATACTTTAAGATATTTTTAGTGAGATTGACGTTTACCAGAAATACGGCACCAGTATCCGTCGCGTTTTTCTACTTCTAATATATCAAAAAATTCAGAATAAACATTAGAAACATCAGAGACTTGCTCTTCAATTACCCCTGCAAGTGCGAACTCACCCTCAGATTTAACTAAAGTTGCGAACTGTGGCGCAAGCATCATTAAAGGGCCAGCTAAGATATTAGCAACAAATACATCAGCTTTTTGGTCTTTAAGGGTTTCGTTAAACTCATCAGGTAAACCCACATAAAGGTTGTTCATTACACCATTGAGCTCAGCATTTTGTTGGGTTGCGAGTACCGCTTGTGGATCAATGTCCGTCGCATAGACTTTTTTCGCGCCCAATAATAAAGCTGCCACAGCTAAAATGCCTGAACCACAACCGTAGTCGATGACAATTTTATCTTTAAGATCAGTTTTACCGAGCCATTGTAAGCACAGGAAAGTTGAAGCATGGTTGCCTGTACCAAAGGCTAAACCTGGATCCAATTTAAGATTAACGGCTTGAGCATCCGGTGCTGTCATCCATTCAGGTACAATCCAGAAATTGTCGCTAATTTGGATTGGCTCATAGGCATCCATCCAAGTACGTTCCCATTCTTGATCTTCAATAAACTCATGCGTTAATGGTGCTTCTGGCATTTGTGTTTGAATAAAGGTCACAAGAGAGTCGACATCAATCTCTTCGCCATCTTCTTGCGCATAGATGCCGGTTACAATCACTTTATTCCAAAGCGGCGTTTCACCCGGAAGTGGCTCGAGTAAATCTTGGTTTTCAGCATCATCTAAAGTAACACTCAGCGCACCTAAAGACTCTAATAGGGTCTCGGTAAAATCGACTTGGGCTTGATCAACTGTAATATGAATTTGTAACCATTTCACGGGCGTAACCTAAAACAAAATAAAGTGCCTAGTGTAACGTACCTCTAGGGTAAACCGCGAGTGTTGCGTGCAATTGATCTGCTCAACTGGTGATAGGATTGAATTTCTAAGCAGCCATAAAAAATGCACATCGAGCTTAAGCTTGACGTGCAGCTATTTTGCAACACACGCCAATTGAATTAGCGGTTACCTGCTTGTGGGCGCGGTGGGCTAAATGCTAGGGCACATTTGCCATTATAGGTACGACCTTCAATCGTGACCGTTTTGCTATTTGGGTCTTGACGGCACACGTTTAGTAATTCAGGTTCATCCCCATAAATCACAGCATTTTTATCAGAGCTAAAAAATTGATTCTGACAACTCCCATTCCAAATAATGCCACGGTAGGCAAACTCGACCCAATCACCTTGTGTTTTGCCTTGGCAAATTTTTTGAAAGGTTTGTGGATGATAAACAGTCGCCACTTTGTCATTGGCAAAGCTGCTGATCGGGCTGAGCAGACCACATAAAGTGGCAGCAAGTAAAATTTTCTTATTCATCATGACTGATCCTCTATGGATATAGTTGTTAGCATAAAAAATAGCGTAAAGAATACAAACACAGATGCTAATTTTTTGTAAAACTAAGTTGCAACCTTAAACTAAATAGCCAATAAATAGAACTTTTTAATCTAAACCAGCATGGTTTTTTTTTGCTAAAGAAAATCTGCCAAGATGTCAACTTATAGGCAATTTTTTGCTATAATCTGCGGTCTTCTTTTTCAATCTCTCTAATACCACTATGCACTATCCTAAAGTTTATGATGTCATTGTTATCGGTGGCGGTCACGCAGGTACTGAAGCCGCGCTTGCTGCCGCGCGTATGGGACGCCAGACGTTGCTCTTAACTCATAACATTGAGACTCTAGGGCAGATGAGCTGTAACCCAGCCATTGGTGGTATTGGTAAATCACATTTGGTACGTGAAATTGATGCCTTAGGCGGTGCGATGGCATTGGCTGCTGATAAAGGCGGTATCCAATTCCGTATTTTAAACTCACGTAAAGGTGCAGCAGTACGTGCTACACGTGCCCAAGCAGACCGTGTACGCTTTAAAGCTGCCATTCGTGAAACATTAGAAAACCAAGCCAATTTGGATATTTTCCAACAAGCGGCCGATGACTTAATTGTTGAAGGTGATACTGTAAAAGGCGTAGTGACCCAAATGGGCGTACGCTTTGATGCCAAAACAGTGGTACTGACTACAGGTACATTCTTGGGCGGTGTGATCCACATTGGTCTCAACAATGCCTCTGGTGGCCGTGCGGGTGATCCACCTTCAATTTCATTGGCTGCGCGCTTACGTGAATTAAACTTACCTGTGGGTCGCTTAAAAACAGGTACACCGCCACGTATTGATGCACGTTCAGTTGATTTCTCGGTGATGACTGCACAGCCGGGTGATTTCCCATCGCCAACTATGTCATTTATGGGGGATGCATCAATGCATCCTGAGCAAGTGAACTGTTATATCACCCACACCAATGAAAAAACTCATGACATTATCCGTGGCGGTTTAGATCGTTCACCGATGTATACGGGTGTAATTGAAGGTGTAGGCCCACGTTACTGTCCATCGATTGAAGATAAAATCCATAAATTTGCTGATAAAGACTCACATCAAGTGTTTTTGGAGCCTGAAGGTCTAGATACACACGAACTTTATCCAAATGGTATTTCAACATCATTGCCATTTGACGTACAGTTTGAATTGGTACGCTCAATCCGTGGTATGGAAAACGCGCACATTCTGCGTCCGGGTTATGCAATCGAATACGATTACTTTAACCCACAAGCACTTAAATTCTCACTTGAAACCAAAGCCATTAATAACTTGTACTTTGCTGGTCAAATTAACGGTACAACGGGTTATGAAGAAGCTGGTGCACAAGGTTTACTGGCTGGTCTAAACGCAGCACGCCGTGCATGGGATCAAGAACAATGGACACCAAAACGTGACGAAGCCTATATGGGTGTATTGGTGGATGACTTAATTACTTTAGGTACCAAAGAACCGTACCGTATGTTTACCTCACGTGCCGAATACCGCTTAATGCTGCGTGAAGACAACGCGGATCAACGTTTAACGGCGATTGGCCGTGAAATGGGCTTAGTCGATGACACACGTTGGGATGCATATTGCGCCAAAATGGAAGCGATTGAGACTGAAAAAGGTCGCTTACAACATCTCTGGGCTGCACCAAACAATGCGTTAGGTAAAAAGTTTGTAGCATTAACAGGTGACGATTTATCTAAAGAAACCAATGCGATTGATTTGTTAAAACGTCCAAATATCAATTTCTCACAAATTGCTGAAATTACAGGTTCTGAAGTGTCTGCATTTGTCGGTGAGCAAATTGAAATTGCAGTGAAATATGCGGGTTATATCAACCGTCAGCAAGAAGATGTAGCGCAAATGAAGCGTCTGGAAGAAACCAAAATTCCTGCCGATTTTGATTATGATATGGTTTCAGGTTTATCTCGTGAAATTACCTTAAAATTAAAAGATGTACGCCCTGAAACACTGGCGCAAGCAGGTCGTATTCCAGGTGTAACACCTGCGGCAGTACAATTGGTGATGATTACGATTCGTAAAAATAACCAAGCGAAAAAATCTGCTTAATAGATCCGAAAATATAAAGCTTAAAAGCCCGCCAAGTGCGGGCTTTTTTATACGCTATTATTTTTAATGATGGCATGATAGTTAAGAACTTTCATATTTATAAGTATATGTTTTTAAATCATTAAAATAAATATTAAGACTTAAAAAGTATTGATAGTGAAACTTTTGTGTATAAATAAATGAGATCAGTGTTATTTTAGCGCTGAATGCTGCGACTATTGTCTTGCTAGGTATTCAGATCAAGGCACTTCAAAATACTGCCCACATATAAATGCACTGTGAATAACTGAGGTTCGCCATGGCATATAGCACTAAAACCCAAAAAATATTAACCGTATTTCTATGCTTTTGGGTGGCCTTTTTTGAGGGCTTCGACTTGCAAGCCCCCGGTATTGCAGCACAAGGTATTGCCGCAAGTTTTGGCTTAGATCAAGTTCAAATGGGCTATGTGTTTAGTTTAGGGGTGTTTGGTATGCTGTTTGGCGCCTTCTTTGGTGGGCGTGTTGCAGATTTTTTAGGTCAAAAGAAAGTCCTGATGCTCTCGATTGCCATTTTTGGCGTGTTTATGTCTTTAACTGCAATTGCGCCTAATGTAGAGATTTTATATGTGGCACGTTTTTTGACTGGTCTGGGTTTAGGTGCAGCCATGCCAACCATGATTTCGGTGGTTGGGGATGAAGCCACTGAGGCCAACCGCGGTAAGTTGAACAGCTTAATGTATTGTGGTTTACCTGTAGGCGCGATCTTTGTGGCAGGTCTCGCTATGCTAATCACTGATATTCAATGGCAGACGCTGTTTTTAATTGGTGGTTTAACGCCGTTGTTGCTGATTCCGTTTATGGCAATGATTTTAAAAGATAAACCACGTGTAGAAAAGCAAGTAAGCACAGAAGCTGTGCCGGGCATGGCGCAAGTTTTATTTAAACAGCAACAATACAAGCATACTTTACCGCTCTGGGTAGGTTTCTTCTTTACCTTAATGATTAACTATATTTTAATTAGTTGGTTGCCTAACTTACTTATGCAGCAAGGTTTAGAAAAACAACAAGCCTTTTTAGTTATGCTGGTGTTCCAAGTCGGTGCAGTGGTTGGTACTTTAGGGCTGGGTTATCTACTTGACCGTCTTAAATTATGGCAAATGGCTGTGATTATCTATAGCGGTTTATTTGTGGCGCTTTCCTTATTGTTTACCACAACTTCAATTCCACTCCTTATTCTAGCAGGTGTGATGGGCGGCATCTTTTCAACGGGTGGTCAGTCGATTCTGTATGGAATCTCACCCATCTTTTATTCAGGTTTAGGAAAAGTCACAGGAGTGGGCAGTGCGATTTCTTTGGGTCGTCTAGGTGCCATGACTGGGCCACTACTGACCGGAAAGATTTTAGCATTGGGTTTAGGCACAACAGGCATCCTCATGGCCAGTCTTCCTGCTGTCGTGGTTTCAGCTGTCGCAGTGACTGCATTATCGCGCTATAAAGCCAAGCATCATGATCAATAGCACATAGACTGCTGTTGCAATAGGTGGCTAAGGCTGCCTATTTTTATGCATGAGGTTTAAGCTATTTTCTGCAAAGTTTAGCAAAAATCATTGTTTTGCAGCGGATAGATCAGCATCTATGCTGTATTGACCCGCTTAATAAGGAGATCAAAACAATGACTAAAAAGACGATCCGTTATAACCGTGCAGAAATCGCATGTGGTTGCTCAATGTGTTAAGGGTCAACAGCGGCTTGGCAAAGCGTAGGGGGATTTGGCACACGCTTTGCTTAAGTCAAAGAAAAAAACTCAAAAAAAGCAATCATAAAAATATAAGTTATCAATTATAGAGTCCCGCAGCTTGGGACTCTTTTTTATGCTTTGCTGTCTGTTTCGTAAACTGCATGTGCCACGGCCTCAGGTTCAATCTGTAAGATCTTTCGTCCAAAGCCTCTTAACCACCACACCAATTGTGAAGTAAACGGTACGGTCGCACGCACCTGATATAAATTATCGGTTAACTTCTCAATCACTTGATCGCGACTTAAAGCACTCTCCTCAAAAAAATGCACTGAATTTGCATTCATGGTCAGTTTGAGTTCAATGTTTTCGGTAGGTTTTTGATAATCCACACGAAAACCTAAAGCACCTGATTCAATATAATGGTCTAAGTGAAAATCATTTTGGTGCACGGTACGACTGTCTAATACTTTTGCTGACCTAAAACGGTGCAAAGCAAAAGTTTGAATGGCAGTTTTGTCATGCCGCGTACAGATTAAATAAATCACAGCACCTTTTTGTACCAAGGCCAAAGGATTTAAAGTATAGTTTTTTTCACCACTGGTATGGCTACGACTTTGATAAACACACTCTAATTGGCGATCTTGTAGCAGGGCTTCATAAATGGCTTGCTGTGCATCTTGATCCACGGTTGGTGGGATCAAAGGTTGGCTAGAAGGCACAATACGCACACGATTGACCCATTGTTTAACATGATTTTGCTCGAGCAAGCTGCGTCTGGCGGCATCAAACCAGGGGTTCATTTCTGCAACTAAACTCGGCGGAAGTAAATGTTTTAAATGTTCCTCAACCATCATGAACGTTACTGCTTGTGAACTGGTCATATGCGGTAAGCTCTGAATTGGTGCATCGCTACACCAGCGCCAACCTTGTGGCACGGTTTTATTACTCTCAATTGGAAAGCGTTGTGCAATTTGGTTTAAGTCACGTTGAATGGTCCTTAAACTGGTCTCAATGCCCTCACGTTGTAACTGTTGTTGCAGTTCACGTGTACCCATCCATTTGCCTGTAGATAAGCGTGACAAGATTTGCCATTGCCGATATAAGCTATTGGAGGTTTCTTTTTCTGAAGTTGCAGCCATAGATGTATGATGCTCAAATTTAATTTCTTTCCCATTGTAAAGCCTGTTGTTGGCAAAAATGAATGCTTTTGCTGTTTAAAATATGAGCTACATCACAATTGTCCTGAAATAAGTTGGAGTAAAAGACCATTGGCAAGCCTATAGCCAATCTATTAACATAGATTACATGCCAATTTGTAACTATGGCATTGATTTTGCTTACATATATAAACAATACATAACAAATACATAAGAGAGGGTAGGCATGTTAAAAGAGACGAAACAAGGTGAAATAGCACCTGCCAAGAGCAAAGAAAGTTTACAGCCTAAAACGGTACAAGAAGCCAAACGAACACCAGCACAGGCACATTATTTATTTCAACAATTAAAGTCTGAATTTTTTAATGAATTACGTGATGACAAAACCATGTCTGCTGAAACCTTTGCCAAAATTGAGCATTGGTTATCACAACATGACCTCACTGAACTTAAAGGTCTCAACGAAGCAGCCAAACAACATTTCTTATATGAGGGCATTACCTTTACAGTTTATGGTGAAGACACGGGTATTGAGCGCACTATTCCATTTGATGTGATTCCACGCGTTATTGCTAAACAACAATGGAATAAAATCGCCCTAGGTTCAGCGCAACGTGTGCGAGCCCTGAATTTATTTTTACATGATATCTACCATGACCAAGAAATCTTAAAAGCAGGTATTGTTCCAGCCCAGCAAGTGCTGACTCATGAAGCTTATTTACCTCAGATGTTAGGACATCATCTTAAAGGTGGAATTTATAGCCAAATTAGCGGTATTGATATTATTCGTGATCGTGCGGGCGAATTTTACGTATTAGAAGACAATCTACGCACCCCATCAGGTGTTTCTTATATGTTAGAGAGTCGTAAAATCAGCCAGAAACTTATACCTGATCTATGTCAAAGCAATAATATTTTATCAATTGAGCAATATCCACAACTACTACGTCAGATTTTGGCTGAAAGTGCCAACGTCGATCATCCATTTATTGTGGTGTTAACACCGGGGCGTTTTAACAGCGCGTATTATGAACATTCGTTCTTAGCACGTGAAATGGATGTACCTTTGGTGTCTGCGCGTGATTTGTTTGTAGAAAATGACAAAGTTTATGTACGTACGATACGTGGTCGTCAACAAGTAGATGTGATTTACCGCCGTGTCGATGATGCCTATTTAGATCCATTGTGCTTTAAACCCGACAGTACTTTAGGGGTGGCGGGTTTAATGTCTGCCTACTTAGCGCAAAATGTGGTGATTACCAATGCGCCAGGCACAGGTGTTGCTGACGACAAATCAATTTATCCTTATGTGGATAAAATGATTGAATATTATTTAAATGAACAACCGATATTAAAGAATGTGCCGACTTACCAATGCCGTGAACAAAAATCTTTAGAATATGTGGTTGAAAACTTAGAAAAACTGGTTGTCAAAGAAGCACAGGGTTCAGGCGGATATGGTATGTTGATTGGTCCACAGGCATCGGGTCAAGAAATTGCCAGCTTCCGTAAAAAACTATTAGAAACGCCGCAGGCTTATATTGCTCAGCCTACCCTTGAGCTTTCGGTCTGTCCAACCTTAGCTGAGCATGGCATGGCAGAACGTCATATTGATTTACGTCCATTTGTTTTAAGTTCGCCATTACGTACTGAAATTGTACCAGGTGGCCTAACACGTGTTGCCATGCAACCTGGTTCATTGGTGGTCAACTCGTCGCAAGGTGGTGGCATTAAAGACACTTGGGTTGTTGACGCATTACATTCTTAAAATAAAACAATGATAAGGAGGGAATATATGATTTTACTCAGCAGTAATGCACAGCAAATTTTTTGGTTAGGCCGTTATTTAACCCGTGTACAGTATTTATGTAGCCAATTTCCTTTTGAGGATGACGCACTAGCGAAACAGTATGCAGAGGCTTTTGTATTAGATGCTCAAGATGCTGAAGCTTTAAATCGCTTAGTGCAAGATGAACAGCAATTGGCATCGTTTGCTCAGCAATTCCAATGTGCTAAAGATAATATTCAAGACCTGCGTGGCGTTTTATCATCAAAAAGTTATGCTGAGTTAAATCAATTGATTAAAGCGGCAAGTGAAAATAAGAATTATATCTGTGATGTAGTGGGTGAGTGTCATGATATTCTCGAGGCCGAATCACAAGATATCTTCTTATTTTTTGTTTTAGGACAAAACGTCGAACAACTGGATCGTCAATTACGTTTACAACAAGACACCCAACATACCCTGAATGATTTAGAAAAAATTATTGATTTACTCAACACGATGGGCTGGAGCAAACTCAAAGGCGCATGGTTACAACTACAAATTTTACCCAACAGTATTAACTTCTATCGCTTTAGCGACCATATCCAACAGCTGTTTGAGGTTGATGTATGAAATTGATGATTAATCATCAAACCCATTATTACTATACGGATGTTGTGCAAAGCAGCATCCAATATATTCGTATGTCACCGGGTTCTAATCGGCATCAACAGGTACAATATTGGGATGTGAGCGTGCCGGGTGAACGACAGATAAAACAAGATGCCTTTGCCAACATTTGGATTACCAGTTCACAGCGTTTTAGCTACCAACAAATGTCAATTATGGCACAAGGCATTATTGAGATTGAGCCTGAAACTGAGGCCATGCCTGCTGATCATCTTCATCCGACTTTATTTTTACAACCCACGGTCGCCACACAGTGCAGTTTAGAGATGCTGGAATTTGCCAAGCGTTATGTCAAACAGCCTTCTCGGCAACAGTTAATTCACTTGGCTGGGGCAGTTTTAGATTATATGCCATATTTGCCCGCCACGACCTCAGTGACTACATCGGCACCACAGGCCTTTGCCTATCGTCAAGGCGTGTGCCAAGACCATAGTCATGTCTTTATTGCCATGTGCAAGGCTTTAGGTCTGCCAGCACGTTATGTATCGGGTTATTTATATGTGCCCAATTCAGCGCATCTTGCCAGTCATGCTTGGGCTGAGGTATTTTTAAACAATCATTGGTATAGTTTTGATATTAGTAATCAAATTTTTACCCCATCTTCCCATATCTATGTTGCGATTGGACGTGATTATTGGGATGTGGCACCGGTGCGTGGTGTACGCCAACAAGGTGGTGTAGAGAGCATGCATTCAATTGTACAAGTGTTGGCCTGCTAATTTAATCAATCATCAGAGGAGGATGTATGACCTATTGTTGTGCGCTACGTTTAAAGCAAGGACTTATTTTTATTAGCGATACCCGAACCAATGCCGGTGTCGATCATATTTCAGTATTTCGTAAGCTCTATACTTTTGGTATAGAGGGCGAGCGATTTATTGCCATACAAGCTGCAGGGAATTTAGCCACAACACAGGCGGTAATTGGCCATTTAAAAAATCAGTTAGCACTTGAACAAGAACCCAACTTAAACAGTGTTAATACGCTGTTTGAGGCAGCTGAACTGGTGGGTAGTTTAGTGAAAAAAGTGATTCATAATGTCGCGCCTGATCCTGAAGATCAAAGCACCTACTATTGTAGTTTATTGGTTGGTGGCCAAATTGGCGATCAAGAAATGCAGCTCTATAATATTTACCCACAAGGGAATTTTATTTGTGCCACCAAAGATACGCCATTTTTTCAAATTGGTGAGAGTAAATATGGTAAGCCAATTTTAGATCGTGCGCTTAGTTATGACATGCCTTTAGATGAAGCACTACGTTGCAGTTTAATCTCGTTTGATTCGACTTTACGTTCTAATGTATCTGTAGGTTTGCCACTAGATTGTTTAGTTTACAATATTAATAGTTTGCATATTCCTGTAGGCAAGCGTATTTATGAAGAAGATCCATATTTTTCTGGCATTAGTAAACAATGGTCAGAAACCCTAAGAAAAGGTTTACATGAGTTACCCACTCCAACTCATGATTATTTAGAGTAATCCTATGCAAAGACTATGTTACGTGAGTCAAGCAACGTTTAAGTTGCCCGAGCAGCTGCAATGTTTAACTGATATTTTAACGGAAGCACGCGACTTTAATGCTAGACATCACGTACAAGGTGTTTTGTATTTTGCTGACGGTTATTTTTTACAATGTTTAGAAGGGGAAAGCCAGGCCATTGAGCTAGTCCTGCAACGTTTAACACGTGATCCTCGTCATCAGGATTTGCGTATTATTGCTACAGACATGGTTGAACAAGCGATTTTTAAGCATTGGTCAATGAAATTTGTGGCAAGGCACAATCAGGTTAAGCAGTTTTTCCAGCAACATGGTTATGCGCAATTTTATCCACATCTGTTAAATCCAAACCAATTGAACCAATTGTTACATCTACTGTATCAATTGGAAGCACCTGATTTAGTGGCATAAAAAAAGAACCTTTCAGGTTCTTTTTTTATAGATGCTTAAATTAATTTACGCTGTGGTCGATTGCTTAAACGACACAGTAATTCATAACCAATGGTACCATTGGCAGTCGCGACATCATCGACTAAACGCTGTTTACCCCACAGTTCTACTTGCGTACCTAAAGCTACATCTAAGCCTGTGACATCAATGGCAATCATATCCATCGCCACACGACCGACTACAGGTGTCAGCGTACCATTTATCGCCACTGTATTAGGCATTACAAAGGCACGCGGATAACCGTCGCCATAACCAATCGAAACAATGGCTAAATCCATGGCTTGGCTGGCAACAAAGGTTGAACCATAACCCACTGATTCACCAGCTTGAATAGAATTTAAAGCAATCACTTCAGCAGTAAATTGCATCACTGGTTGTAAGTCAAGGTCATGGACAGTTTGATCAGCAAAAGGGCTTGCGCCATAGAGCATAATGCCTGGACGCACATAGTCAAAATGCAATTCTGGGTACTTATAAATGGCCGCAGAGTTACAGCATGAAGCTAACAGTGGGGCACAGTCATGTTTAATGTCTAAAAATTGACGAATTTGTTCATCATTTAACGGATGATCGGCATCGGCATTGGCAAAGTGCATTACCAGTACACAAGTAAAACCTTCGGCTTTTAAGCGATTGATAACATCTTTGATCTCAGCAATTTTAAAGCCAAGACGGTTCATACCGCTATTGAGCTTGACCCAAACTTTTAAGCCTTTAGCAATATAAGCAGCCTTGTGTTCAAGTAACCAACCGACTTGTTGCTGATGATGCACGACCACTTCAATATTTTGTTCAAGCACCATCTGCATTTCATCAGCACTAAATACACCTTCAATTAAGGTAATCGGTTGTTCAAAGCCTAAGTTACGAATTTCCAAGGCTTCTTCTAAGCAAGCGACACCAAAGGCGTCAGTTGCACTTAAGGCTGCTAAGCAGTCTTTTACACCATGTCCGTAGGCATTGGCTTTAACCATACTTACCACTTTGGCATTGGGGGCAAGTTGTTTGACACGGTTTAGGTTATATTGCAGTGCTTGACTGTCAATATAGACGGTTGCTTGGCGCACCTTAAGTCACTCCTTCGTGATTAAATTATTCGTCGTCGTTGTATTGGTTATAGTACTCTGGTGAAAGGTTACTAAAACGGGTGTAGTGACCTTCAAACGCCAAACGCACTGTACCAATTGGACCATTACGCTGTTTACCAATAATAATTTCAGCTGTTCCGGCTTCTTTGGATTCTTTATTGTAAACCTCATCACGGTAAATAAACATAATCAAGTCGGCATCTTGTTCGATGGCACCAGATTCACGTAAATCGGACATCACAGGGCGTTTATTTGGACGGTTTTCCAGTGATCGGTTCAGCTGTGATAAGGCAATCACAGGGCACATCATTTCCTTGGCTAAGGCTTTAAGACTTCGAGAAATTTCCGAGATCTCACCAACACGGTTATCGCCCATACCCGGCACTTTCATGAGCTGTAAGTAATCGACCATGATGCAGCCGAGTTTACCGCCATGTTGTTTGGCAATACGACGGGCGCGGGCACGTAATTCCGTAGGGGGCAGCGCAGAGGAATCATCAATATATAGATTCTTTTCTTGTAATTGTAAAATGGTACCAGTGACTTTTGACCATTCATCACCATCAAGTTTACCGGCACGTAAATGTCCTTGATGAACCTTACCATAAGACGAAATTAAACGCATAGCGATGGAGTCAGCCGGCATCTCCATGGAGAATACCAGCGCGGGTAAATCACAGTTAAATAGTACGCTTTCCACTAAGTTCATAGCAAAAGTGGTTTTACCCATCGATGGACGGGCTGCAACAATAATTAAGTCACCCGATTGCATGCCTGAGGTTTTGTTATCCAATTCAACAAAACCTGTGGTCAGGCCAGTAATATTGCCATCCATTTGTGACAGTTCATTGAGTTTATCAAAGACATCTGCCACCACAGAGGTAATGGCCTTTGGTCCTTGTGCTTTAGCATTGTTATTGTGTTGTTCAGCAATTGAGAAAATATTGGTTTCAGCTAAATCTAAAATTTCAGAAACGCTGCGGCCTTTGGTGTCATAAGCACTTTGTAAAATTTCGGTGCTGACCTTAATCATATTGCGCAGTGTGGCAAATTCTTTAATTTTGCCGGCATAGGTTTCTAAATTATAAAAACTCGACGGCGATTCTGCCATGAGTTGCATTAAATACTCTTCACCGCCCACAGCATCAATTAAATTTTGTTTAATCAGCCAGTCATTCACCAACACGGCATCATAAGGTGAGCTGTCTTTGGCAAGTTGATGAATTGCACGAAAAATATATTTATGCCGTGTGGCATAAAAATCGTCTTCAACTAAGATGTCACCGACTTGTTCGAAGGACTCAGCCACAGTCATGAGCGCAGCTAATACAGCTTGCTCAATTGCAAGGTTGTGTGGGGGAGTGCGAAACTCTTTGAGTTGTTCTGATTTTTTTTCAGAACTCGCAGTGGCATTCGCCTGAGACATATAAAACCCTATAAGAAGCTAGTGCAAAACAAACGGCAAAGACCGATATTAACAAAAAATGGCTGGGTACAGCGGGGGATTTGCAAATTTTACAGATAAAAAAAGAGCATGCCAAAGCATGCCCTTTTTTTTGGCGAGAAATTACTCTGCTACGATAGTAACAAGAACTTCTGCAACAACATCATGGTGCAATTGGATTGCGATGTTGAATTCACCAGTATTGCGAAGCGCACCGTTTGGTAAACGAACTTCAGCGCGGTCTACAGTAAGACCAGCATTCGTTAACGCGTCAGCGATATCACGAGTACCGATTGAACCGAATAATTTACCTTCATCACCCGCTTTCGCAGTGATTACGATATTTACTTCGTTTAATTGGTCAGCACGTGCTTGAGCAGCAGCTAAAACGTCAGCTTCAGCTTTTTCAAGTTCAGCGCGACGAGCTTCAAAAGCAGCAGTGTTAGCTTCAGTTGCAGCAACAGCCTTACCTTGTGGGATAAGGAAGTTACGGCCGTAACCAGCTTTAACAGATACTTTATCGCCTAGTTTACCTAGGTTTTTAATGCGTTGTAATAAGATAATGTCCACAGCTCAACCTCACTTATGATTGTCAGTGTAAGGGATCAACGATAAGTAGCGAGCTTGTTTGATAGCAAGCGCTAATTGACGTTGGTAACGAGCTTTAGTACCTGTAATACGGCTAGGAACAATCTTGCCGTTTTCAGTGATGTACTGTTTTAAAGTATCGATATCTTTGTAGTCGATGTACGTAACGTTCTCAGCTGTAAAGCGGCAGAACTTGCGACGACGGTAAAAACGTGCCATTTAGTGTTCTCCTTATGCTTCAGCAGAGTCTTGGTTAACTTGTTGTGCTTCTTCACGTTGAGCTTTACGCGCACGTTTTTCTTCAGCACTCTTAGCCAATAAAGACTCTTCAGTGATTGCGTTTTCACGACGGATGATAAGGTTACGAAGGATTGCATCGTTGTAACGGAACAATTCTTCTAATTCATCAAGCGTAGTTTGGTTACATTCAACATTCATTAAAATGTAATGCGCTTTGTGAATTTTGTTAATTGGGTAAGCCAATTGACGACGGCCCCAATCTTCTAAACGGTGAATTTGACCTTCAGCGTCTTTGATGTGAGTTAGGTAACGTTCTACCATACCCACTACTTGATCGCTTTGATCAGGATGTACTAAAAGTACGATTTCGTAGTGACGCATTGTCAGCTCCTTACGGATTATACAGCCGCTAACGCAATTGTTAGGGGCAAGGAGTCACAACCTAAGTTGTGCGAAGCCGCAATTCTAGAGGGTTTGATTGAAAAATACAAGAGAAGCGCAATAAGAAAAATAGATTGTTGTTTTTATCAGCAGAGAGGGCGATACCTTTTAAAAGATAGCACGCAACTATCTTTTAAAAGAATACCGTATTGATTGATGGTGCTGTAGATGTAAAGCTAAAGCACAAACTTACTACAGTAATTAAAATCACTGAAAATAAGAAAAAGCGTTTGGCCCAGAGCACATCTTGTTCAGCCGAAGCTTTAAAACCAAGGATGGCAATATACAGCCAGTAGATACACAAGGCATTTAAAATGATCGCGTAAATCCAATTGGCATAACCATAGATAAACAAGCCATTCATTGCGATGGTAAATAACACCACATAAATCAAGGATTCAATTTTGGTGCGTAAAATACTACGCGCCACAGGCAGAATCGGAATACCTGCATTTTTGTAGTCGTCAAAACGATAAATCGCAATCGCCCAAGAGTGGGGCATTTGCCAAAGTGCATAGCCTAAAAAAATCAGCAAAGCAGCTAAGTCAAATTGATTGGCAATCGCGGTATAACCAATCACCGGAGGACTCGCTCCAGAGATACTACCAACAACAGTTTGATGAATTGTTGTGCGTTTGGTCCATAAGCTATAAAAGCCCACGTAAAACACATAACCAATCATGGCAAAGAGAAAAGCGTATGCATTCACCCAAAACCATAAAATGCTAAAACCCAAAGCACCTAACACCAATGCGTAAACAAGGGCAACAGGAACAGAAACGGATTTTTTTACCATCGCACGATTTTGTGTGCGTTGCATTTTTTGATCGATGTCTTGGTCAATGACGTTATTGACTACACATCCAGAAGCGACAACCAAAGTTGTGCCAAGTAGGGTAAGAAGCAGGAGAAGGAAATCTACAGAACCTTGAGCAGCTACAAAGTAGCCGCCCAAGGTGGTAACGAAGTTACCAAAGAGAATCCCTGGTTTTGTCAGGAATAAATACTTCTTCAGCATGACAACCAGTTTAGATCATCATGTTGTAGTGTAAGTAGTTCATAATCCATACAGAACCGATGAGTAATACAGCGATACATAGGATTGTATAAACGAATGCAATCACGTTCCAGCGTTGTTCAGACGAAGAGTTCATGTGCAAGAAGTAAACTAATTGTACAAGAATCTGAGCAACAGCAGTAATCGCAATTACAGCAACAACCATGCCACGATTGTCATGGTGCATACCTGCCATTACCATACCGAAAGGAATTACGGTAAGAATGACAGAAAGGATGAAACCAATCGTGTATTGTTTGACGTTGCCGTGTGAAGCACCAGCTGCGTTATGATCGTGACTCATTATAGAACTCCCATCAAGTAAACGACGCTGAATACACAGATCCAAACGATGTCAAGGAAGTGCCAGAACAAGCTTAGGCAAGCTAAACGACGTAAGTTGATTAATGTCAAACCATTTTTCTTGATTTGATACATTAACACTAACATCCAAACTAAACCTGAAGTTACGTGAATACCGTGCGTACCAACTAAAGTAAAGAACGCAGATAAGAACGCACTTGTGCTTGGACCGTGACCAGCATGAACTAAATGATTAAATTCATACAGTTCCATACCGATGAAGATAGCACCAAATAACCATGTGATACCTAACCAAGTTAACACTTTTGCAACGTCTTTTTTGTATGCAGCAAGCACTGCAAAACCAAACGTTACAGAAGAGATAAGTAAGGCAAAAGTTTCAGTTAATACGAAACCTAAAGAGTTTTCGAATAAATCTTTTGCACTTGGTGTACCCACAGGAATATGGCTACTTAATACAGCGAACGCGATGAAGAGTGTACCAAATAGTACAAGGTCACTCATCAAATACGTCCAGAAACCAAAGACAGTGATGTCAGTATCATCGTGGTGATGATGCTCATCATGTCCATGATTGTCGTGATGAAGTACGTCAGCCATTGTCTTAGTCCTTCTTCAAGTGTTTTTCAAGGATCGCATAGCGTTCGTTTTCAATACGTTCAACTTCAGCAGCAGGAACATAGTAGTCCACTTTCTTCGTGAAAGAAGAAACGATGAAGGCAATGATCGAAGCAACGAAAGTTGCGATAGCTAACCACCAAATGTGCCAGATTAACGCAAAGCCCATCACGGTAATAATTAACGCGATGACAATACCCGCAGCACGGTTAGTTGGCATATGGATGTCTTCGTACTTGGTTGGTTTTGCATAAGCAATACCATTTTCTTTGTCATTCCAGAAAGTATCAATACCATTGATCTTAGGAAGATGAGCAAAGTTATAGAACGGAGCAGGAGATGAAGTTGCCCATTCTAAAGTACGGCCATCCCATGCATCGCCTGTGTAGTCGATACGTTGGTTGCGTTGTAAGAAACCAACCACGATTTGCATGATGAAGCAAAGAATACCGAAAAGCACAAGCACAGAACCGAATAAAGCAATGGCTAAGTACGGATCCCACTCTGGGTTGTCATATGTATTCAAACGACGTGTCATACCCATGAAACCAAGGATATATAACGGCATGAATGCAAAGTAGAAACCGAAGAACCAGAACCAGAATGCAGCTTTACCCCAAGTCTCATTGAGTCTCCAACCAAACATTTTTGGCCAGTAGAAAATGATACCTGCGAACATACCAAACACTACACCACCAATAATTACGTTATGGAAGTGAGCGATTAAGAATAACGAGTTGTGAACAAGGAAGTCCGCTGGTGGAACCGCCATTAATACGCCCGTTAAACCACCGATACCAAAAGTCACAAGGAAGCCAAGTGTCCAAAGCATTGGTGTTGTAAATGTAATGCGGCCCTTATACATGGTGAATAACCAAGAGAAGATTTTCACACCTGTTGGGATCGCAATAATCATGGTCATGATACCGAAGAACGCGTTAACGTTGGCACCAGCACCCATGGTAAAGAAGTGGTGTAACCATACTACGAACGCAAGTACAGTAATCGCGATCGTTGCATACACCATAGATTTGTAACCGAACAACGTTTTACGAGAGAACGTTGATACCACTTCTGAGTAAATACCAAATGCAGGTAAAATCAGAATGTATACTTCTGGGTGACCCCAAGTCCAAATCAAGTTCACATACAACATTGGGCTACCACCCATGTCGTTGGTGAAGAAGTGGAAACCGAAGTAACGGTCAAGAGTAAGCATTGCAATAGTTGCAGTTAGTACAGGGAATGATGCAATGATTAACACAGAAGTACATAAAGATGTCCAAGTGAAAATCGGCATATCCATTAACTTCATGCCAGGCGCACGCATTTTGATGATGGTAACGAAGAAGTTAACACCTGTTAAAAGCGTACCAAGACCAGAAATCTGAAGTGCCCAGATGTAGTAGTCCATACCTACGCCAGGAGAGTATTCGATACCTGAAAGCGGTGGATAAGCCATCCAACCTGTTGCAGCGAACTCACCAAGAGCAAGAGACACCATCATTAAGCCCGCAGCGCCGGCAAATAACCAGAAGCTTAAAGAGTTTAATAATGGGAAGGCAACGTCACGTGCACCAATTTGAAGTGGTACAGAGATGTTCATTAAACCTACTACAAGACCCATTGCCACGAAGAAGATCATGATCACACCGTGTGCGGTGAAGATCTGGTCATAGTGTTCTGGGTGTAAATAGCCTTCACCGCCACCTTTTGCAAGGAACAATTGAAGACGCATCATGATCGCATCGGCGAAACCACGTAATAACATGATGATCGATACGAACAGGTACATAATACCAATTTTTTTATGGTCGACTGATGTGAACCATTCGTTCCACAAGTAGCCCCATTTTTTGAAATAAGTGATACCCGCAAATACCGCGATACCACCTAAAATCATCATGAGAACGGTCACCTGTACGATTGGATCGTACGGAATCGCGTCTACATTTAACTTACCTAAGAAGCTCATGTCTTATTCCCCTACAACTGAAGAAGCAGGTTGTTCAGCATTCGCAGCAGCAATTTCTGCAGCAGCAACAGCATCATGTGCAGGTACAGCATCTACATCTGCTGCTGAATGGTCAGCACCATGGTAGTTAGACATGTACTTGTTAATCACAGATTCGAACAATTTAGGCTCAACTGAAGCATAGTAAGTCACAGGATGAGGCTGAGTTTTGTATGCACCTTCAGCTTCAGCTGTTGCAGCAAGCTGCTTCTCTAAGTCAGTTTTCGCGTTACGAACCATTGCAGCGATTTGTTTCTCTGAACGGTTACCATCACGTAACGATGCAAATTCAGCTTGGTCTAATACAGTTTTTTGTACTGCTTCAGGATTCACAGAAGTACCGTTACCTGTTTTAACAGCCGACACCCACTCAGCAAACTGAGCATCTGTCACAGCATGAGCTTTAAAGCGCATTTGTGAGAAGCCATAGCCTGAGTAGTTAGAAGAGAAACCGCGGAATACACCTGGTTCGTTAGCTAACATATTCAAATGCGTCTGCATACCCGCCATTGCATAAATCTGACCAGATAATGCTGGGATAAAGAACGAGTTCATTGTGAAGTTAGAAGTTAAACGAAGGCTAAGCGGTGTTTTTTCCGGGAAGCGTAATTCGTTTACTGTCGCAATGTCTTGTTCTGGGTAGATAAAGATCCATTTGAACTGTTCAGCAATAACTTGAACTGTTACTGGTGCTTTATCAGATTCAAGCGGACGGTATGGGTCATATTTGTGTGAACCCCACCACGTTAAGTACGCAAGAATACCAATAATAATTACAGGGATACCCCATACTACAATCTCAATTGTAGTTGAGTGTGCCCATGTAGGTTTATAGTCTGCATCTTTATTCGACGCGCGATATTTCCAACCAAACCATAATGCCATGATGATTGAAGGAATCACCACTAACAGCATTAAATAGATCGCTTTCATCATCAAGTCAGACTGACCTGCTGCGACTGGACCTTTAGAGTTTAGAAGTACCATATCACCGCCACACCCTGTTAAGAGTGCAGCCATTGCGGATAAAGACAATACAGCTAAAGTCGTTTGTCTCATTTTACAACCTCGGTGAAGAGTCCCATTCCCTAATAATATGGGGATAGCGATTATAAGTGTCGCATGATTGAAAAGCCTTTTTTCAGATGTGAAAAATCCTCTCAATGATGAGACACCGCTACGTTTGAGGCATTATGCCCTATATCAACAAACTAAGCTATACATAAAAGTGCTTTAAATGACTGTATTAAAAACTGATTTTTTTACTCGGATTTAAATTGCGAGGCATATAATTTTATTGGAATATCAAGGTTCTGTATTTAAAAAGAGGCGCGATGCGCCTCTTGTTTTGTTATCGGTTTTGCTTCTTAATTACCTTGGTTTTTGCTAACTTATCGTGCAAAGTTTGACGTTTTTGACCAAAGCCAAAGGCATAGTCAAGGAAGGTAATAAACGGAAATAGCAATAAATTTAAGAAAATAAACACAAAGCTACGTAAGGTAAAGCCACGCCATAAGCTAACAAGGCTGTGATCATTTTGATCGACAATCTGAATTTTGGCCAAACGTTTACCAATACTTTGGCCAGTTTTGCTAATCAGCACAGCTTGAATAATCAGCATAATCACAATGTAGAGCAACATCATGTACCAAGCTTGATCTGGAACCAGTGCAAATAGCTCAGATTGAAGCTGATTGGTTTGTGCAGCAGTGGTGGCATTTTGCATTTTCTCTTGCAGTGTATTGAGCTGCTGTATTTGCTCAGGTTGCAAGAAAAATGATGGGATGGCCACAGCAGGCAGCCAAAGCAGTAGATCTAAACCTTTAGCCAAAGCCCTTTGCCCGATGGATGCCAGTTCAGTTTGCGTTTGGGTTTTCGCCTGTACTTCAATTTTAGGCTCAAAACTTGGTTGGGCAGGAGATGCCGTATAGCCTGTAGGTTGATAGACCAATTGACCTTGAGTCAAATCACCCAATGCTTTCCATTCAGTTAAACCCTGATGCCAAGCTAAATCGGTGAGCAAGACCTGCTGGCTGGCCAACATCTGATTGAGTTGTTCTAAGCTATATGGACCGGCTTGTTGATTATTGCGTGCCAAATATATTTGCATAAAGATTTAATCTCAAAAACGGAAAATAAAAAAAAGACCCATGAATGGGTCTTTTTTTAACACAGATTGTTAAGCTTGTTGAGCTTTTTCTTCTTCAGCTAAGAAGAACCAAGTCTCAAGCACTGAGTCTGGGTTTAAAGAAACAGAGTCAATGCCTTGTTCCATGAGCCATTTTGCAAGGTCAGGGTGATCTGATGGGCCTTGACCACAGATACCCACGTATTTACCTGCTTTACGACATGCTTGGATGGCCATAGAAAGTAAAACTTTCACTGCTGCATCACGCTCATCAAATAGGTGCGATACGATACCTGAGTCACGGTCTAAACCAAGCGTTAACTGAGTTAAGTCGTTAGAACCGATAGAGAAACCATCGAAGTGTTCAAGGAACTGTTCAGCTAACAACGCGTTCGTTGGAAGTTCACACATCATGATCACTTTAAGACCATTTTCGCCACGTTTAAGACCGTTAAGCGCTAACAATTCAATCACACGTTTCGCTTCAGCAACAGTACGTACGAAAGGAATCATGATTTGAATGTTGGTTAAGCCCATTTCTTCACGTGCTTTTTTCAGTGCGCGGCATTCTAATTCGAAGCAGTCACGGAAGTTGTCAGACACGTAGCGGCTTGCACCACGGAAACCAAGCATTGGGTTTTCTTCTTCTGGTTCGTATAACTTACCACCGATCAAGTTTGCATATTCGTTTGACTTAAAGTCAGACATACGCACGATCACTGGTTTGTCAGCGAATGCAGCCGCAAGAGTAGAAATACCTTCAACTAGTTTTTCAACATAGAATTCGATAGGCGATGCATAACCTGCAGTACGTGCCATCACAGCAGCACGTGTTTCGCGTGGAAGGCTGTCAATGTTAAGTAATGCTTTTGGATGCACACCGATCATACGGTTAATGATGAATTCTAAACGTGCTAGACCAATACCTGCGTTTGGAATTTGCGCAAAGTCAAAAGCACGGTCAGGGTTACCCACGTTCATCATCACTTTGAATGGAAGCGCAGGCATAGATTCGATTGAGTTCTTTTGAATTTCGAAATCTAAAGAACCTTCGTAGATGAAACCAGTATCACCTTCAGCACATGATACAGTCACTTCTTGACCGTCAGTTAAAAGTTCTGTTGCATTACCACAACCGACAATTGCAGGCACACCAAGTTCACGCGCAATAATCGCAGCATGACAAGTACGACCACCACGGTTCGTCACAATTGCAGCCGCACGTTTCATGACTGGTTCCCAATCTGGGTCAGTCATGTCAGATACAAGTACGTCGCCTTCTTGTACTTTGTCCATTTCTTTAATAGACGTTACGATGCGAACTTTACCTGAACCAATACGTTGACCGATTGAACGACCTTCGCACAGGACATTACCTTTTTGTTTTAATAGGTAACGTTCCATCGTACCCACGTTTTCACGGCTTTTTACGGTTTCAGGACGTGCTTGAACGATATAGATTTGACCATCATCACCGTCTTTTGCCCATTCGATGTCCATTGGCGCACCGTAATGGTCTTCGATGATCAGTGCTTGTTTTGCAAGCTCTTGTAATTCGTGATCGTTTAGCGCGAATTGTTGACGATCCGCTTTTTCAACTTCAACAATTGATACAGATTTACCTGCAGATGCTTCTTGGCCGTAAATCATCTTTTGATGTTTAGAACCTAAGTTACGACGTAAAACAGCGTGTTTACCTGCTTTAAGTAATGGTTTAGAGATATAGAATTCGTCAGGGTTAACTGCACCTTGAACGACCATTTCACCCAAACCATAAGATGCAGTAATAAATACCGCGTCACGGAAGCCTGATTCTGTATCTAGGGTGAACATCACGCCCGCAGCACCCGTTTCAGAACGAACCATACGTTGTACGCCTGCAGATAAGGCAACCACGTCATGGGCAAAGTTTTGGTGTACACGGTAAGAAATCGCGCGGTCGTTGTATAAAGATGCGAATACTTCTTTAATCGCGATCAATACGTTGTCGATCCCACGGATGTTTAAGAAGGTTTCTTGCTGACCCGCAAATGATGCGTCAGGTAAGTCTTCTGCTGTCGCAGATGAACGAACGGCAACCGCGATATCAGGGTTGCCGTTTGAAAGTTCTGCAAATGCAGCGCGAACTTCTTGTTCTAAACCTGCAGTAAGCGGAGTTTCTACAATCCATTGACGAATCTTAGCGCCTGTTTCAGCAAGGGCATTCACGTCATCAACGTCTAATGCAGCCAGCTCAGCGTTAATTTTAGCGTTTAGGCCACTTTGCTCGAGGAATTCACGATACGCTTGCGCGGTTGTTGCGAAGCCACCTGGTACCGATACACCAGCGTTAGCTAAATGGCTAATCATCTCGCCTAAAGATGAGTTTTTACCACCCACGAGTTCAACGTCGTGTTTCCCTAATTTTTCCAGACCAATTACGCGCGCTTCCAAAGTTGTTACTCCACTTTTTGCAGTATGAATCAGTATCTCGGCATGATTTTATGAAAAAGCTTAGTTTTTATATTTTTACTAAGCGACTCTCATGTAAGATGGGTTTACTATAAAGATAATCGCGCACTTAGACAAATATTTAAGGAGAAAATTTGATGTCAGACGAGAAACCGATTAAGCGCAGTGTGTTTTTCATTTCAGATGGCACTGCAATTACGGCAGAAACGTTAGGTCACTCGCTACTGGCGCAGTTTCCACATGTGGATTTTGATATCCATATTATCCCGTATATTAGCTCTGAAGAAGCAGCGATGAATGTGGTGGCTGAAATCAACCAACGTGCTGATTTAGATGGAGAAAAACCACTGGTATTTGACACATTGGTTGATCCTTATGTGCGCGATATTATCAACACAGCGAATGCGATTAATTTGGACGTATTTGAAGGCTTAATTAGCAAGCTTTCAGAAGAATTAGGCACTTCACCTACAACTTTAGTCGGACAAACCCATGCTGTAACCGATTCAGAGTCGTATAAAGCGCGTATTGATGCGGTGCATTTTGCTTTAGATAATGATGATGGTGCGCGTACCCGCCACTACGATAAAGCCGATTTAATCCTCATTGGCGTGTCACGTTCAGGCAAAACCCCAACGTCAATCTACTTATCACTACAGTTTGGTATTCGTGTAGCCAACTATCCATTGACGGAAGAAGACTTAGATGACAACCGTTTACCTGCAGTTTTGCGCCCACATAAGCACAAATTGTTTGGTTTAATGATTGATGCAGACCGTTTGGTCGCGATTCGTAGTGAACGTAAAGCCAATAGTCGTTATGCGAGCTTTAGTCAGTGTCAAATGGAATTGCGTGCCATTGAAGGCATTTATATTTCAGAAGGGATTAAATACTTAAATGTCTCTGAAATGTCGATTGAAGAAATTTCAACTCGTGTTTTACAAATGACGGGTCTAAAACGTCGTATTGGATAAAACTTTGTGCAGCCACTTGGTGGTGGCTGCATACTCACTTTTAACTTGGGATTAATAGAAAAATAATATAAATAAATGAGTATAGTGAGGTCATTTAGTTGCGTGATAATGGCTATAGAGGCCCCGAAGACCTAAATTGAATGTCTAGTTTTTAATCAATTTAGCGAAAATAATATGAAAAAAAGCACCACTATCACGAAAATAAATGGTGCAGCGTTTTCAATAAATACCAATTAGACCAATTTCATGTCACTTAAGTAGCTAAAATTGGCTAAACGTTGTTCAGTATCGTAGATGTCACAAGTAAAAATAAACTCATCAACCGCATATTTTTCCAATAGGTTTTCCAAGCCAGCTTTAACTGTGGCGGGTGAACCAATTTGTGCTAAAGCATAAAAGTCATCCACTGAACGTTTTTCCATCGGTGACCAAAGACCTTCCATACTCGGCACGGGTTTGGGTAATTGACCGCGTGTGCCACGAAACATATGTAAAATACGTTGATATGGCGTAGTTGCTAAATACTGGGCTTGTTCATCAGTCTCAGCAATCACTGTGGGTACACCAATCGATACATAAGGCTGAGTTAAATATTCAGAGGGTTGGAAATTATCACGGTAGAGCTCAATGGCTTGACCTAGCATACGCGGGGCAAAGTGCGAGGCAAAGGAATAGGGTAGACCTAAACGCGCAGCAAGCTGAGCACTAAATAAACTTGAGCCGAGTAACCAAACTGGCACATGCGTGCTTTGACCTGGCGTGGCGACAATACGCTGACCGGGTTCTGGGTCTTTAAAGTAGTGCAAAATTTCGAGCACATCTTGCGGAAATTGATCTTCTGTTTCTTGTCGACCACGACGTAAAGCACGCATGGTGGTGGGATCTGTGCCGGGCGCACGACCTAAGCCAAGTTCTACTCGATTTGGATATAAAGTCGCTAAAGTACCAAATTGCTCAGCTACAATTAATGGCGCATGGTTGGGTAACATGACGCCGCCAGACCCCACTTTGATGTGATGAGTATTTGCTAAGATGTAGCCGAGTAAAACACTGGTCGCAGAACTGGCAATACCAGACATATTATGATGTTCAGCCATCCATAGACGTTCAAAGCCTAATTTTTCTGCATGCTGGGCTAAAGCTAAGGCATGGGTGAGGGCATCTCGAATATGATGACCTTCACGCACGGGAGCGAGTTCTAAAATGGAAAAGCGAGTATTGGCTAAAGTACGCATAACAATCTCAATCATCTTTATATATCGAAATAATACGATATAAGAATGTTTTTGTATATCGAAAATATTCGATAAATAAAAAAGCACCCAATTGGGTGCTGAACAACTTTGTTTGAGTTAGCGGCCGTGATAACGACCATTATTGTTGTAGCCAGCATGCTTATAACGGTAGCCACGTTGCTGATAACGACGATCGTCATCGTTATCATAACGGCGATCTTCATTGACCTTTTGACCTAAGATCGAACCGCCTGCACCACCTAAGGCTGCACCAATTAGTCCACCACCATTACCGCCCATGCTGTTACCTACACTATAACCACCAGCACTGCCTAGGGCGCCACCAATAGCAGCAGCATTGCGATCACGACGATCGGCACTAGCCGCTGCACCGCCAGCCCCACCTAAAGCTGAACCAATCATGGCACCGGTATCACCACCTAAACGTTGACCTACGGCAGCACCTAACACACTTCCTAAAGCAGAGGTAGCAGCCACTTGTGTGTTGCTGGCTGCTTGTACGGTTGTGGCACCAAGGGTAGAAGTTGCAAGGACGCCAGCCACTAAAATTGAACGAAATTTCATTGCAGAACTCCTGCATCACTATCTTTATATATAGCCATAAGCTTAAAGACAAGTTGCGGATGAAGATGCAAGCTCAAGTGCTATAAATATTTCAAATTGTAATTTTGAGTTAAACAGTCTGCTGAATCTGTTCATAGTTACATGAAGTAGATATTAAAAAAGCAGCCCTCAGGCTGCTTCATAGCGCGTTACTGATTAACGACGTTTTTTCCAGCGTTTTGATACGCGCTTATCTGCCGCTTTGTCTTTGGCAATTTTATTACCTAATGCAGCGCCACCCGCTGCACCTAAAGCTGAACCAATGTAGCCACCGTTGGTGCCACCCATGTTTTTACCTACTGCATAGCCCGTACCACCGCCTAAAGCACCCCCAATCGCAGATTCAGTACGGTTTCTTTTGTTGCTAGCGACAGCTGCACCACCGGCACCGCCTAAAGCTGCACCAATGGTTGCACCCGTAGTACCACCCATATTTTTACCTAAAGCAGTACCTGCAACACTGCCTAGGGCACTCGCTGCTGCTACACGTGCAGTGCTGTCTGCATGAGCTGATACAGTGAACATTGAACCTGCAGCAATCACAGCACTCATTAATACGGCATTTAATTTCATGGCTAACTCCATGTCCAAATGGACTCAAAAGTAAAATAATCTCAATGGCGCTAATGTAACAGCCAGTCTTTGAATAAATATGGAGAAGCTCGGGAGAGATGCTACAAAACAGCATGACTTTGTATAGCTTTTATTAACATTGTGAACAAAGATGTAAATTGCGGGATGATTTATATGAAATATGGAGGAATTAAGGACGTCGTCACAGCGCTTTTAACCGAAAATACCAGCGTAATGTAGGGCAAAGATGTCTTTTAAAGGCTGGAGTAGGTAAACTATAGGCAATATAAAGTTAATGCAGCCAATGTTGCAGGTTATTTGAGAACTATTATCCCATGAAAGAATCGTTACGCTTACGTTTGGATCAACTTTCCGATCGTTATGAAGAGCTCAACGCTTTATTGGCCGATGTTGAAGTCATTTCTGACAATAAACGTTTTCGTCAATTGTCACGTGAACATAGTGACTTAAGTGAGTTAACGCGTGTATGGCAACAATATACCCAAGCAGAAGCGGATATTGAAACAGCTGAAGCCATGCTCACTGATCCTGATTTTAAAGAAATGGCGCAAGAAGAAATTAAAGAAAATAAAGCTTTAATTGAACAACTTGAAGCTGATCTTAACATCTTAATGATTCCAAAAGATCCAAATGATGCCAACTCAGCTTATTTAGAGATTCGTGCCGGAACCGGGGGCGATGAAGCTGCCATTTTCTCAGGCGATCTTTACCGTATGTACAGTAAATATGCTGAATCACAAGGTTGGCGTATTGAAATTTTATCGGAAAATGAAGGCGAACACGGTGGCTACAAAGAAGTCATCTGTTTAATTAATGGTGAGGGAGTTTACGGGCGCTTAAAATTTGAAAGTGGTGCGCACCGTGTGCAACGTGTCCCAGCGACTGAATCACAAGGTCGTGTCCATACCTCGGCATGCACTGTGGCGATTTTACCTGAAGTGGATGTAGATACCTCTGTAGAAATTAACCCTGCAGATTTACGTATTGATACTTACCGTGCCTCAGGTGCGGGTGGTCAGCATATTAACAAAACCGATTCGGCAGTCCGTATTACCCATATTCCAACTGGTACAGTGGTGGAATGTCAGGATGAGCGTTCACAGCATAAAAACAAAGCCAAAGCCATGGCTTTATTGGTTTCACGCTTAGAAAACGCTAAACGTGCAGCAGCAGATGCCGCGACCTCAGAAATGCGCCGTGATTTGGTCGGCTCAGGGGATCGTTCTGAGCGTATTCGTACCTATAACTATCCGCAAGGTCGTATGACCGATCACCGTATTAACCTCACCTTATATAAGTTAGATGCGGTGATGGAAGGTGATTTAACCGAATTATTAAATAGTTTACACCGTGAATATCAAGCAGATCAGTTAGCGATGCTTGCACAGCAGAATGGTGGCTAATGAATATTGCACAGGCTTTAGCCTTACGTGGTGAACCCGAAAGCTACGAACGTCAAGAAAATGCATGGTTGCTAGAACACATTACTAAAATTGATTCATTTGATTTGGTCATGAAAAAAGATCAAGTGCTAAGCGCTGAGCAGGTACAGGCATATACAGCTGCTCTAGCACGTATTGAGGCAGGTGAGCCTTTAGCATATGTGACGGGTTCACAGCCATTTTGGACGTTGGATTTAAAAGTGACCAAAGACACGCTGGTCCCACGCCCAGACACTGAAGTGCTTGTTGAAACCGTACTTAAACTTGATTTGCCTGAAGATGCGCGTGTAGCAGATTTAGGGACAGGCACCGGTGCTATTGCACTATCGCTCGCATCTGAACGTCCTGAGTGGAAACTTGTGGCCTCAGATATTTATGAGCCAACCTTACAAGTTGCGCAGTACAATGCTGAGTTGCATGAGATTGAAAATGTCGAATTTCTTTTGGGACCTTGGTTAAAACCGTTTGGACGTCAGTTCTTTGATGTGATTGCCTCTAATCCGCCTTATATTGATGCCAATGATGTGCATATGCAGGCACTCGAGACTGAACCACGTCGTGCTTTAGTGGCAGACAAACAAGGTTTAGCGGATTTAGCTGAGATTATTGTCCAAGCCAAAAAGCATTTAACTGTAGGCGGTTGGGTGGTGCTTGAACACGGCTATGATCAAGCTGATGCCGTGCAGCATCTATTTCGCCAAGCTGGGTATAAGCAAGTGCGTACCGTTAAAGATTATGGTGGCAATGACCGCGTAACATTAGCGCAGTGGCCGCATTAATCGCCAAAAAAAGCGACCTGAGGGTCGCTTTTTTTCACATTGGAAAATCGTGTAAACTGTCTGCGATATCAATTTGATGCAAAGCATTGGTTTCTAAAGCCAAACATAAAGCTGCAATCTTAGCAGTTTCAGTTAAATACTCAGCCTTAAGTGCTACACCTTGTTGCAAGGCATGAATCCCTTCAGCACTAATATCTAAATCATGAGCCGTTTGCAGGGCATCAGGGCGCTGGAAAAAGTCATTGATCAGATTTTTTAGGGCATGATCTGAGGCATTTAAAATGCTTTGGTTAAGCTGTTCATCAAGCTGTGACACAGACGTTGATGAAAAACCGTGGGTGAAATTCTGTACTAGACTTTGCTCTAATACATCAGTCATCTTAAGCATGAATAGACCTTAATCAGGTAATTGAAGCGGAGAATTACAGCCAAATAAGAGCCAACTGGACTCTAAATTTGGGTGAAATTTAACCTATATAAACAGCTTTAGCAAAACACTTAAGATGAATGGTCAGTCATAAAAACCGCTTGGCAAAAGCTAAACTCAGTTTTTAACTCGGTAATTTCCGGGGTTGAGTCCTGTCCATTTTTTAAAAGCACGGTGAAAGGCGCTCGGATCGTGAAAATTTAGAAGCTCGCTAATCTGTTGTAAGCTTTGCTCGCTGTTGACTAGTAAATCAATAGCACGATCACGTCGAATATTATTTTTGAGTTGTTGATAGCTGAAGCCTTCAGCTTTGAGTCGACGTTGTAGTGTCGCCTCAGACATATGTAGACGACGTGCCAATTCACCTAAGTCAAGCCATTCACTCGGTGATAAATTCATGAGTTGTTTACGAATTTGTTGGCTGAGCGCACAAGGATTTTTAAAGCGCACCAACAAATTATAAGGTGTACCTTGTAAAAATTGATAACGTGAGGCCATATCTTGTTTAATGGGGAGTTGAAGATAATTCGCCTGAAAAGCTAAAGCGTTTTGTTGGCTTTGATAGCGAATGTCGCTACAGAAACGGGTTTGATAATCATGATGGGCCATGGTAATTGATGGCTTAAGTTGCATATAGGTTAAACTGATACGCTGACCTGCTAACCAACACATTAAGCTATGCAGCAACATCCAATAACATGCATAAGCAAAAATAGGTTTTACCTCACTTTGATCGTGAATGACGATTTTGGCGATCCCATCTTCTTCAATGAGTTCACCGTGTAGATCATCTAAAAATAAATTAAAGAAGCGCAGAGCCTCTTGAATGGCTTGCTGTAAATTTTCACAATGAATGAGCCACTTACTGAGTAACTGAAAGCTACCGCGTCGTAAAGGCCGACGATCCATCCCAAAAAACTCATCATTCATGGCATCGGCAATCGCCACCCAGAGGTTGCCATATTGTTGAATTGAAACGCGGGCTTTGGCAGAGTCTATAAGTTCCATCCCTATACCGGCACGCTGCAAGATGACTTCGATTTGAAGCGCTTGGGATTTGGCATGGCGTAGTGCCTCGTGTACCAAACTCATGCATATACTGTGCTGATCTTTTGCTATCACTTTGAAATCCTTGTGGTTATTAATGTCCAAATCCATCATGCAAGCTGCAAGCTTTGGAAATTGTACTTAAAAAAAAGACTGATTACTCTGAGCCATAAGTCGAGTAGAACAACGTTGAGAAAATTACAATGAATATTCAAGGGAAAGTGGCAATTGTCACAGGCGGTGCATCGGGTTTAGGCGCAGCAACAGCAAGCTATTTTGTCAGCCAAGGTGCCCAAGTGATTCTAGTGGATATGAACGCTGAACAGGGCCAAGCTTTGCAAGCGCAATTGGGTGAAAAGGCGCGTTTTGTCGCACTTGACGTGACCCATGAGGCACAAGTCGAGGCGTTCTTCCAAGAATTAACTCATCGTGAAGGACAGGTAGATATTTTAGTCAACTGTGCTGGTATTGCACCTTCTGCCAAAGTATTAGGTCGTGATGGTTTACATGGCTTAGATTTATTTCAAAAAGTCTTAAATATTAACGTCAGTGGCAGCTTCAATATGCTGCGTTTTGCTGCACAAATCATGGCAAAAAATAATCTGGATGGTGAAGAACGCGGTGTGATTATTAATACGGCATCAGTTGCAGCTTATGAAGGACAAATTGGACAAACTGCTTATGCTGCTTCTAAGGGTGCCATTGTCTCAATGACTTTGCCTCTAGCACGTGAGTTGGCGCGTGATGCGATTCGAGTCATGACCATTGCGCCGGGCATTATGTACACGCCAATGATTGCAGCCATGCCTGAGCATGTGCAACAGGCATTAGGTGCGATGGTACCATTTCCAAGCCGTTTAGCACGTCCAGAAGAGTTTGCTCATTTGGCGGGGCATATTGTAGAAAATAGCTATTTAAATGGTGAAGTAATTCGTTTTGATGGTGCCATTCGTATGGCTGCAAAATAGCCTAAGCATTGGAGTGACAGGATGTTGTATAGCCAAGAGCAGCACATGATTCAAGATATGCTGCGTGATTATGCCCAAAATCAACTTAAGCCTACTGCTGCAGAACGCGATCAAAATAAACGCTTCCCCGCTGAAGAATTAAAACAACTCGGTGCTTTGGGCGCTTTAGGCATGACCGTTGATCCTGCATGGGGCGGCGCAGGTTTAGATTATATTTCCTTAGTGTTGGCCTTGGAAGAAATTGCCGCAGGGGATGGCGCCATCTCAACTATTGTAAGCGTACAAAACTCCTTACCGTGTGGCATCTTAGAGCGCTATGGCAGTGAGGCGCAAAAACAGCAGTATTTAACCCGTTTAGCGACTGGCGAATGGTTAGGTTGCTTTTGCTTAACTGAGCCACAGGCCGGCTCTGATGCCAGTGCCTTACAATGCCGCGCACAACGTGATGGCGATGAATGGGTATTAAGTGGCACCAAACAGTTTATTACCACAGGCAAACATGCCCAGCTGGCTTTGGTGTTGGCTGTGACGGACCCACAAGCAGGCAAAAAAGGCATTTCCTGCTTTTTGGTGCCCACCGATACCCCAGGCTATATAGTGTCGCGCTTAGAAAATAAATTGGGACAGCATTGTTCTGATACAGCCACCATTGTGCTCGACAATTGCCGTATTACACACGATCACTTGATTGGGCAACAAGGTGAGGGCTATAAAATTGCTTTATCTAATTTAGAGTCTGGGCGTATTGGTATCGCAGCTCAATCGGTTGGCATGGCACGCGCGGCTTTAGAAGCTGCCGTTGACTATGCCAAAGCGCGTAAAGCCTTTGGGGTGGAGTTGGTTCAGCATCAGGCAGTGAGTTTTCGTTTGGCTGATATGGCCACCCAAATCGAAGCAGCGCGACAGCTCATTTTACATGCAGCAACACTAAAAGATGCTGGTTTACCTTGTTTAAAAGAAGCGTCTATGGCTAAGCTTTTTGCGTCAACCATGGCTGAAAAAGTTTGCTCAGATGCCATTCAAATTCATGGTGGCTATGGTTATGTCAGCGATTTTCCCGTTGAGCGTATATATCGTGATGTTCGGGTCAGTCAAATATATGAAGGCACCTCTGACATTCAACGTATGGTGATTGCCCGCGCAGTCACACAGGCTTAAGCCTCAAAACACCGCACAGCATGTGCGGGGTTTTGAAATTGTATTTAATCTAATAAACATGCTTAACTCCAAAAATAATGATCAAGGTTGATCACATCAGCAGACGGATGTCGCATAAAAAACAATAAGGAATAGTACATGCAAACACTTGAGCAAGCCTATCAAGAATTTGATTTAGAAAAATATATTCAAACTCAATTATATGGCAATGCAGATGACTTAAATGCCTATGACGAGTGCTGTGGTCGTTATCTAGGACAAAATAAAGTTGCCCTGATTTGGCAGGGTAAACACGGTGAACAGCAGACATGGACCTTTGATCAACTGGCCCAAGCCTCAGCCCAATTGGCTAATTACTTGCACAGTATTGGTATTCAAAAAGGGCAACGTATTGCCGGTTTATTGCCACGCACGCCAGAATTGATCATTACAATTTTAGCCACATGGCGCGTTGGTGCGGTCTATCAGCCACTATTTACTGCGTTTGAATCGAAAGCCATTGAGCATCGCCTTGAAAGCGCAGACACCCAATTGGTAGTGACCAATATTGAACAACGTGAAAAACTAAATCGGTTGGAAATCAATCAGATTTTAACAGTAAATGCCCATGCTGATGCTCAAAATATTGATGCTGATTTTTGGGCTGAAATCAATGCGCAGTCAACTGAGCATCAACCTGTTAGGCTGCGCTTTACTGATGATTTTTTAATGATGTTTACTTCAGGTACTACCGGTCTATCTAAATCAGTAGCCGTACCGCTAAAAGCCTTATTGGCGTTTAAAGGCTATATGCACTATGCACTGGACTTACGTGAGCAAGACAGTTTTTGGAATTTGGCTGATCCAGGCTGGGCATATGGTTTGTACTATGGCATTGCAGGCCCATTGGCGTTAGGGCACAGTATTATTTTCGATGAGCGGAATTTTACTGTTGATCATGCGCTTGAGATCATTGAAAAATATCGCGTAACTAATCTGGCTGGTTCACCAACAGCATTTCGCATGTTTTTTGGCTATAAAGAAAAATTTAAGCCGCAGCTGCGTGAGCATTTACGCGTAGTCAGTAGTGCGGGTGAACCCCTAACCCCTGAAGTCATTCACTGGTTTAAACAAGATTTAGGGGTCAATATCTTCGATCAATATGGTCAAACCGAATTGGGTATGGTGATCGCCAATCATCATGGTTTACTCCATGACAAAAAAGTCGGTTCGGCAGGCTTTGCTATTCCTGGGCACCGTTTTGCTGTGTTAAACCAAGAGCATCAAGAACTCGCAGCTGGTGGTATTGGCATCTTGGCTTTGGATTATACCCAGTCGCCGTTATTTTGGTTTAAAGGCTATGGCGGCAATAATCGTCAATCCTTTGTTGGCAATTACTATATCACAGGCGATACGGTACGTTTAAATGAACAAGGGGCGATTGAGTTTGTTGGTCGTGCCGACGATGTGATTACTACCTCAGGCTATCGCGTAGGACCATTTGATATAGAAAGTACCTTATTAGAATGTGAAGAAGTGTTAGAGTCAGCTGTGGTAGGTAAACCAGATCCGGAGCGCACCGAAATTGTCAAAGCCTTTGTGGTACTTAAAACACGTTATGCTGCAACTCAAGCACTAGAAGAAAAACTGCAGCAATATGTGCGCCAACGTTTATCTAAACATGTTTATCCACGTGAAGTGGAATTTGTTAGCAGTTTACCTAAGACTTCAAGTGGAAAAATTCAACGAAATCTGCTTAAAAAACAAGAAATTGCCAAACTAGAGCAGCTTAAACAGGTCAGCTAAACCCTATGACAAGCAAGCAGTCTACGGACTGCTTTTTTATACTTAAATAACGAAAAATCATAAAAAATAGCGAACACGAGGTTCGCTATTTTATGTTGTTATAGACAAAAACTTAGAAGAAGCCAGCCGGTTTAGTTGAGTAGCTGACAAGTAAGTTTTTGGTTTGTTGGTAATGATCTAGCATCATCTTATGGTTTTCACGGCCAATACCTGATTTTTTGTAACCACCAAATGCCGCATGTGCTGGGTAAATATGATAGCAGTTGGTCCATACACGACCGGCTTGAATAGCACGACCTGCACGGTAAGAGGTATGCGTTGAACGTGACCAAACACCTGCACCTAAACCATAAATGGTGTCGTTGGCGATTTTAATCGCATCATCAAAGTCTTTAAACGTGGTGACTGCCAGCACAGGTCCAAAAATTTCTTCTTGGAAGGTTTTCATGCTGTTATGCCCTTTAAAGATGGTCGGTTCAATATAGAAACCTTCGCCCACTTCGTGACGCGCAGCACCACCTGTCAAGACTTGTGCACCTTCTTCACGACCTGTGGCAATGCAGCCTAAGATTTTATCTTGCTGCTCTTGAGAAGCTTGTGCACCAATCATGGTGGTGGTGTCTAAAGGGTGACCGGTTTTAATACGTTTAACGCGTTCTACAGCCATTTCTAAGAAACGATCAGCAATACTTTCTTGTACCAAAGCACGTGATGGACAGGTACAGATTTCACCTTGGTTTAAAGCAAACATTGCAAAGCCTTCTAAAGCTTTGTCTAAGAACTCATCTTCTTGGTCTAAAATATCTGCAAAGAAGATGTTTGGTGATTTTCCACCGAGCTCTAAGGTTACTGGAATAATATTTTCAGTGGCATACTGCATGATCAATTGACCAACGGCAGTTGAACCGGTAAAGGCAATTTTTGAGATACGTGGGTTGGTTGCCAGAGGACGACCGACTTCAACACCATAGCCATTGACAACATTGAGTACACCTGCCGGTAATAGATCTTGGATTAATTCAACCAATACCAAAATACTCGCGGGTGTTTGTTCAGCAGGCTTTAATACAATACAGTTGCCTGCAGCAAGCGCTGGCGCTAATTTCCATGCAGCCATTAAAATAGGGAAGTTCCATGGAATAATTTGACCTACAACGCCTAATGGCTCATGGAAGTGATAGGCCACTGTATCGTGGTCAATTTCAGAAATACCACCTTCTTGCGTACGAATACAGCTGGCAAAATAGCGGAAATGATCAATTGTAAGGGGAATATCCGCCGCTAAAGTTTCACGAATAGGTTTACCATTGTCCCATGTTTCTGCAACCGCAAGCTTTTCTAGATTTTCTTCTAGACGATCCGCAATTTTAAGCAAGATATTGGCACGTTCTGTAGGTGACGTTTTACCCCAAGCATCTTTGGCTTTGTGAGCCGCATCTAAGGCCAATTCAATATCTTCTGCCGATGAACGTGGTACTTTGGTAAACACTTTGCCATCCACAGGTGAAATATTCTCAAAGTATTCACCATTTAAGGGTTTAACCCATTCACCACCAATAAAGTTTTCGTACTGAGCTTTAAATTCTACTTTTGAACCTGGTTGATTCGGATCGATATAGCGCATATTTATTTTCCTTTGCGTCGTGTAATATGTAGCCCAAAGAGCATAAAAAAATTGGAACTGAATAACTCAATCCGCTACATTATGTCTCAAGCATAACTAGCATAAGGTTGGAAAAAGGTAGGCAAAAGTCGAATTACAACACCACGACAATTGTTTACATCAATGACGCCTAGGAAGCGCGTCAATCATTACGTTGTTGTGAGAAGACCAAATGATGACCAAACATAATTTAATAGAAAAAAGACAACAAATTGAGCAGCTAAGAAATGGAATTTCTCGCTCAAGCACACAAGCGAATTTACTCGGTCAAAGTATTATTAGTTCATGGCAGCGTTCAGAAAATGCTGCGATTCCTAAAGAGCGTGTGGCAGCGCCTTTAACTGAGCTCAATGACAGCAGCAGCCCCTTGCAGCATGCTTTGAATTATTGTGCAGATGAGTTGCAACATATTGCTGAGCAATCTCACATGGCATTGGCCGTAGGCGATGTGGGCAGTACCATTATTTGGAGTGCAGCGCATGGACAGATGCGCCGTGAAGCAGAAAATGTTCATTTTATTCAGGGCGGACAGTGGCGTGAAGAATTGGTCGGGACCAATGCTTTGGCGCTGACCTTAAAAACTGAGCAATCTTCTTGTGTATTTTCTAACGAACACTATATGCATTCGGTACAAAACTGGGTGTGTTATGCGGCGCCTATTATAGATCCATATTCTAAAAATATTTTAGGGGTGGTAGATTTATCTACAGTATGGGATAAACACAACAGTTTAGGTTTACTGGCCGCCGAACGCTGCGCATCTATTATTCAAAGCGCGCTGCTTGAGCATCAACGTCAACAGCTTTATATTCGTGCCTTTGCTGTACCTCAAGTCTTATTTAATGGCAAAGTGTTGGTGATTACCCCAAGGCAAATTGAAATTTTGACCATTTTGGCATTATGTCCGCAAGGCCTGACCTTAGACTCATTGCATCAAGCCTTATATGGTGAGCGTAAAGTCAGTATGGGTACCTTAAAGGCAGAAATGTCGCAATTGCGTGAATTGCTGGGCGGGATGCTAGGCTCTAGACCTTATCGATTGCTAGCAGATGTTGATGCAGACTTTTTGCAAGCGGAGACTGCTTTAGATCGCGGTGCAACTGAGGCAGCACTTAAACTGTGCGCAGGCGTGTTTTTGGCCAAAACCGAAAGTCCATTTTTAACGGCATGGCGCGATTGCTTAGAATCGCGCTTAAGTGATGCGATTTTTAAAGCCAATGAAACTGATGTACTGCTTAAACATGTAGCACGCTGCCCAGAAGCCATTGATGCCGTTGAGCGCCTGATTGAATTAATGCCCAAAGCACATCCGGTGCATCAAACCTTACTCAAATATAAAGAACCTTAAAGCCCGCGTGCTTTAAGCCAAGTAAACAAAGTTTGATACGCCAGCTCGCGCACGGGTTTTTGAGACAACACTACATCATGCATGGCCTGTTGCAAGGCAATAATTTGTACGTCGCCTGCAATATGCCGTGTGCAACGGTCAATATCACCCACATTTAAGATAATATCGCTTTTTTGCACCTGTGCTGACCATGTTCGCGGGCGACTGCTTTGATGGCTGTGCATGACTAAGGTGGGCAAATTCAGTCGAATACCGCGTTGCAATTCTTGCTGTACCACATACACCGCGCGTAAAAAGCTTAAACGCACAAAAGGATAGTGTTGTGGTTTAAGCTTTAAATTAAATTCCCACTCGCCTTTAAGCTCTTTATGCAGACTTGGTACATAAAGTGGGTTTAAACTACTTGGTAGATATAAATTAGGAAAAACTTGACCCAGTTTAATCAGTTGGCTTAAAGCAAACTGACTCATTTTAGAGCTTAAATTAAAATCAAAAAAAGGACTATTCAGCCATAGGGCTTTAAGTAAAGGATGCTTACTGTTACGCGCAGCATATGAGGTACAAATCAGTCCACCAGTCGAATGTCCGGCTAAAATTAAGCTTTGATGACCCTCACGCCAAATAATGTCCAAGGCTTGGCTAATTTCGGCATCGTATTCACGTAAATCATGCACGTTATAGGCTTTTTGATGGGCGAGAAGCGCGCGACCATATTTGCGTAAATCTAAGGCATAAAAATCATAATCATGCTGATTAAATTGTAATGCCATCTCGGCTTGAAAAAAGTAATCAATAAAACCATGAATATACAGCACAGCCTTTTTGGTGGGCAGATTGGCTTTTTTGCGAATCAGTTTTGCCACTACTTGCCCTTCATAGTCATTGGGTAAGTCTAAGGTGGCGCAGGCAAAACCTGCACCTAAAGGATCATCTTGATACTGAACTGGAAATTGAAAAGGACTGGCCATATAGCGTTAAATTTTATTCTTGTAAAAGAACATCTTTGAATAAGTTGTCTGCGTTGTCAAATAAAAAAAGTCAACCCATTGAGTACGGGTTGACCATAAAGCATGTAAGTACAAAGACTGGGAAAACTTACATTGCCGCTTTAAAACTCACCACATCAGCATGAGAGGCCTTCATGGCTGATTTAAAGATACTAACGACATCGGCATGGCTAGCCTTACGTGGATTGGTCAGCATGCAGGCGTCTTTTTGTGCATTTTCTGACATTACATCTAGATCTTCCTCTTTGACACCAAGTTCCGCTAAGCCTGCTGGAATACCAATCGATTGAGAGAGGGTGCGAATGGTAGCAATGGCAGCATGGGCCGCTTGAGTGGTGGTTAAACCTTGCGTATTCACACCCATGAGTTCTGCAATACGGGCATAGCGCTCAGGGCAGGCAATCAGGTTAAATTCACAGACATGCGGTAAGAGCACTGCATTACATACGCCGTGTGGAAGGTTATAGAAGCCACCTAATTGATGCGCCATGGCATGTACATAACCCAGTGATGCATTGTTAAAGGCCATACCTGCTAAATACTGTGCATAACTCATGGCATCACGGGCTTCTAAGTTATCGCCATTGGCAACCGCTGGACTTAACCACTGACTAATCATGCTAATGGCTTTTTCTGCACAAGCATCGGTAATTGGGTTGGCTGCAGTAGAAACATAGGCTTCAACAGCATGCGTTAAGGCATCCATCCCTGTCGCTGCAGTTAGAGCTGCGGGTTTGGCCAACATTAATTTTGGATCATCAATGGCAATAAGAGGGGTACAACGCCAGTCCACAATTGCCATTTTGACATGGGTGTCGGTATTGGTGATGATACAAAAACGTGTCATTTCTGAGGCAGTACCTGCGGTGGTGTTTACAGCAATCAGCGGTGTCATAGGGACTGAGCTTTTGTCAATGCCTTCATAGTCACGAATATGGCCGCCACCTGCGGTCACTAAGCCAATACCTTTGGCACAGTCATGCGATGAGCCACCACCTAAAGAGACAATAAAGTCACAGCCGTGTTGGTTATAGGCATCTACGCCATTGTGGACGTTAATGTCGGTTGGGTTAGGTTCTGCACCCGCAAAAATATGACTTTCTACGCCAGATTCTGTTAAATAGCCAGCAATCACATCGGCTACGCCAAATTTATATAAACCGGCATCCGTCACAATGAGTGCTTTTTTTGCGCCTAAATTTTTGGCTTTATTGCCAATTTCTTTGGCACAGCCGGGGCCAAATAAAGATACACACGGGATGTAAAAGCCGTTGGTTTGATCTGCAAGATGTTTAAACGCCATGGTCTGATTCCTTCTACCATTCTTTTGATTATTATCGGTGACCCTCACCGTTGCTTAGAGTATCTAAACTAAAGCAGAAAATGAAAACCTACCAAATACCTACCATGAGATTTTTTCATAGTGATGTTATCGTTCAATTCAGGAAGTTATAGGCGACAAGGCATGTCTTTTGCTAGCTGAAAAGTTTGCGAAAAAATGCTAGGCTACAGCGGTTCTTTGATGGTATGGGCTTATGAAACAAGAAACTGCACTGAAACTTTTAAAAGCAGGAGAAAATGTCTTTTTGACTGGTTCGGCCGGTGCAGGGAAAACCTATACCTTAAATCAGTACATTCAATACTTAAAGGCACGTAAAGTCCCTGTTGCGATTACTGCATCCACTGGCATTGCAGCCACGCATATGAATGGTATGACCATTCATACTTGGGCGGGGATTGGCATTAAAGACGTGCTGAGCGATCATGATTTAAAAAACATGAAGGAACGTAAATATTTAAAAGAGCATTTAGAAAATGCCCAAGTCTTGATTATTGATGAAATCTCGATGCTACATGCCAAGCAGCTCAATCTCGTTAATCAAGTGTTAAAATATTTTAAAGAAAGCGATGCTGCTTTTGGCGGCATTCAAGTGATTGTGGCAGGGGATTTTTTCCAGTTGCCACCCGTGGGTAAACCTGAAGAACGCAATCGTGATAAATTTTGCTTTATGTCTGAGGCATGGGTCGAAGCCAAGTTTCGGGTCTGTTATTTGACCGAACAACATCGTCAAGGCAATGACTATTTAAACGATATCTTAAATGCGATTCGTCGCCAAAGCATTGACCAACAGCATATTCAAGCCTTGCGTAATACTCAGCAGCAAGAGATCGGCGATACTTTTACCCGTTTATATACCCATAATGCCGATGTTGATCAAATCAACTTTCAGCATTTAAATGCCTTAGAAGCTGATGCGCGTCAATTTGATGCTAAATGTGATGGTAATGCCAAGTTGGTTGAAACACTCAAATCCTCGGTACGTGCGCCAGAGAGCTTGATTTTAAAGAAAAATGCCAAAGTAATGTTTGTTAAAAACAACTTTGAAATGGGCTATATCAATGGCAGCTTAGGCGAAGTGGTGGGTTTTAGCGAAGATGAAGAATACGGCATCTTACCTAAAGTGAAACTGACCGATGGCACCACTTTAGTGGTGGAGCCTGAAACTTGGTCGGTGGATAACGATGCCGGTAAAACTATTGCCAGTTTTCAGCAAATTCCACTGCGTTTAGCATGGGCGATTACCATTCATAAATCACAAGGCATGACCTTAGCGGCTGCGGAGATTAATCTCAGCCATACTTTCGAAAAAGGGCAGGGTTATGTGGCGCTATCACGTTTAAAAAGTTTAGATGGCTTAAGGTTACTGGGTTTTAATTTACAAGCCTTAGAATTAGACAGTTTGGCCTTAAAAGCCGATCGACGTTTCCAAGAACTGTCTAGTGAAGCAGAAACCAACTTTATGGATGTCGATCTAAGCTTACAACATAAAGCCTTTATTCGTCATTGTGGCGGCACACTCAATGAAGCTGAAATTCAGCGCAATGAGAAAAAAATGGCTAAACATTCGAGCAAGCAAAACATGGGTGCACAAACCATTGAAGAGACACGTATTTTGTTTGAAGAAGGTTATCATGTTCAAGATATTGCCAATGAACGCGGTTTAACCCCTGCCACGATCATTAACCATTTAGCCAAATTACAAAAAGATGGTCTAGATATCTCTGAAGCGCATCCGGGCGAGGATGTGGTCGAGCAAGTGCGTAAAATTTATAAACGTTTAATCAAACGCCAAAATCCTGAACATTTTGGTGAAGATGGTGCCATTAAATTGCGTCCGATTGTGGAGGCCAGCAGTCCACGTATTGGCTATGATCAAGTACGTTTGGCCTTACTTTTTATCAAATAACTGTGCTTTAAATCGTGGGGCTCAGCTAAAACCAAAGCTGCTCCACCTCAGTCAGGCAGAGCTGTTCTTGAAAAATAGCCTAAGCATAAATATAAGCACGATTTTTGTCTGAAAATCAAACAATTAAATATTGCTGAATTTTAATCAAAGATTTTTATGGTAAATTGAATTAAATTCACTGTTTAATGCGCTGCTATGTTAGAAATTCGGCATTTAAAAACCTTATTGGCATTACGCGAACATGGTTCTTTGGTAGCAGCTGCCAATGATCTATGTTTAACTCCTTCAGCGATTTCCCATCAACTTAAAGAGCTCGATCATTGGTATGGAGTGGAGGTGGTCAATCGTCGTAGTCGACCGGTCAGTTTTTCAAATGTAGGGCAGCGCTTACTCAAATTAGCCGATGATGTGATTCCGCAGATTCAAATTGCCCAAACCGATATCACGCGCATTGTGTACGGACAAACTGGACGAATTATCTTTTCATCTGAATGTCACAGCTGCTTTGATTGGTTAATGCCACTGCTCAATCAATACCGACAGCAATATCCAGATGTTGACCTTGATTTTGCCTCGGGCTTTGAAGCCAATCCACATGAATTATTGCAAAACTCAGAATTTGACTTACTGATTACCGCAGATCCAATTGCATTAAAAGGGATTGAATATTTCCCAATTTTTGAATACGAATCGCGCTTAGTACTGGGAATCACTCATCCTTTAGTTCGTGCTGCAACTATTAGCATACACGATTTAGCAGAAGAAACCTTAATTACCTATCCTGTCGACAAGCACCGTTTAGATATTATGGCCAAGCTATTTATTCCGGCCAATATTCAACCCAAAAGTATTCGTACCACCGATTTAACCCAAATGTTGATTCAATTGGTGGCCAGTGGGCGTGGTGTGGCGGCTTTACCGGATTGGGTGGTAAATGAATATGAGCAAAAAGGCTGGGTCACTTCAAGACGTTTACAATGTGTGTCAGAACACGGTTTAAGACGTACCTTATATGCAGGCTACCGTACTGATGATAAAGACAAAAGTTATTTCGAGGGCTTTTTAAAGCAGCTCGAGAAATTTTCAAAAAAACGTCAGTATTATTATCCTTAAACAGCTTGATCCTATAAAGGATTTCATCTAAAAAGCCTGCTGTTAATTCACTTAGTTCACCATGCAAAGGAGGGAAGCATGCGCCGTGATGGATGGATTATTGTGGCAGGTTTTATGGCTGCAATTCATGTAGGAAAGTTACCGCCCGCTGTGCCAGTGTTACAACGTGATTTAAATATTTCGTTGGTGGAAGCGGGACTTCTGCTGTCTTTGGTACAAGGCGCAGGTATGCTCTTGGCTTTACTCCTAGGCAGTTATAGCGAGAAAATCGGTTTAAAACGCTGCATGGTCTTGGGTTTATTGCTTTTGGGCAGTGCCAGTAGTGTAGCGGCAATCTCTCCAGACTTTAAAATCCTACTGTTGTTACGTGCCATAGAAGGATTAGGCTTTTTATGCATTACCTTAACTGGGGCAGCTTATTTACGCCAACTGGTTACAACTCAACAATTACAAAAAAAATTAGGCTTATGGAGTGCCTATATGGGCGGTGGCATGGGCCTTGCATTATTGTTTACGCCGCTATTACTGAGTTTTTGTACTTGGCAGCAGGTCTGGTTAGGCTATGGTGTGCTGAGTTTTACTTTGGCCTTAATATTAACCTTACAGTTACCCGTACCACCTGCCAATCCACATAGTCTTAATGTGTTAAAAGTATTGCGTCTAGTGTTGAAGCATCGACCTGCATGGTGGTTGGCGCTGATTTTTGCCTTATATGCAGGCCAATGGTTGGTGTTGGTAGGATTTTTACCCACGATTTATGAGCACAATCATATTTCATTGAGCTTGGCTGGGGCATTGACTGCCGTTGTCGCAATCAGTAATGCATGTGGTACAGCATTATGCGGACGCTTATTACAGCATGGCATACCTGCCTCTAGGTTGATGCGTATTGGCTTTGTGGTGATGCTCCTGACTGCGCTAACTTTCTATATTTTCTCAGCCTACTTGCCATTTTTTGTGCAATATACGTGTGTCATTGCATTTTCTTTATTTGGCGGATTAGTACCAGCGAGCGTATTTTCTCAAGCCATGCACGTTGCACCGCACGCCCATTGTATTCCCGCCACCATTGGTCTAACGCTGCAATGTTCAGCATGCTTACAATTTTTATTGCCACCTTTGGCAGCAAGCTTGGTGGCGTGGACAGGCACATGGGGATGGCTAGGCGTCGCCATGCTGCTTTTATCCTTGCTTGCCTTGATCTTGGTGCAGGTCTTATTTCAATTACAGCGTTCAAGACTGACCAATCAATAGTGATAAAATACCTGCGGCAATGAGTGGTCCGACTGGTACACCACGTAAGACTGCTACACCAGCCACGGTGCCAATGAGTAAACCTGCGACAATATTGGGTTGATGGCTCATTAGACTTACACCGCGCGCACCTAACCATGCTACAAACATGCCGACAGCGATGGCCATTAATGATTTCCAATGTAAAAAAGATTTTAAAATGGCGTCACCTGGAATCTTGCCACTGGCAATTGGGGTAAGTACGCCAATGGTTAAAATAATAATACCCAGATTTAAGCCATGTTGTTGCAGCAAAGGAAAAAACTCAGCCAGTGGTGTGATCTTAAATACAATTAACACCGCAGCAGCAATGGTTACAGCACTGTTATGACTGAAAATACCAACAGCCAATAATAGCAACAGCACAATTAAATTTAAATCAAGATGGGAGAGCATACGCGCAGTAACGTCAAAAGGGCAGTGGCATTGTAAGCCCATCAGGCAATTTCTACAATTTCAGTATAAAATGGCGTTTTACCAGACCAGAAGTTTAAGCTCAATGTTGTTAGAAAAAATGTTGCAATCACAAGGTTTTGGCTCACGTAAAGCTTGTCAGCAGCTGATCAAAAATGGTGCTATTGCGATTCATGGCCAAGTCGTGACTGATCCAAAATATAAATTGGAGATAAATGAGTTAAATTTTTCTGTGTATGATGAGCAATATCAATATCGCGACAAGGTTTACATTGCCTTACATAAACCACAAGGCTATGAATGCTCGCATCAAGCCACGCATCATTTTAGTGTCTTTGATTTGTTTGATTCAGTGTTGGTAAACCGCGGTATTCAATGTGTGGGACGTTTAGATCAAGACACCACGGGTTTACTGTTGCTGACCGATGATGGGCAATTTTTACAAGCGCTGACTCATCCTAAAAAGCATGTACCCAAAGTTTATATCATGCATACCGCCGACCCTGTCACCGATGAACAAATTGCAAAGCTGAGCCAAGGGGTAGCGCTACGTAATGAAACGGGTATTTTTGCTGCTACGGATGTTATGCGTTTAGACACACACCATTTACAAATGACGGTGCATCAAGGGGTTTATCATCAAGTTAAACGCATGTTGGCCGCCGTGGGCAATAAAGTTGAGCAGCTGCATCGTCAACAAATTGGAGCATTTAGCTTGCCACAAGATCTTGAGGTAGGTGAGTGGATGTATTTAAATGCCGCGCAAATTGAACATGCCAGAACTCGGGCAGATTCACTTTAAGAAACAATGATAAGTTTGAAACTCATCATCTTTGACAAATCCCATACTTTCATAGAGTTTATGTGATTGGTAATTGCTTTTTTGAGTTTCTAAACTTAAACGTAGAGCATTTTCATGCCGTGCAAATAAAATTGCGGTATCAATCAATTGTCGTGCTGAACCTTGGCGACGATAAAGTGGTGTGACGTAAACATCATCTAAAATATAATAGGTGGAACACGCCACTGATGAAAAACCCAAATACAATAAAATAAAACCGGTAATCACATCATCTTTGACATGAATAAAAATCACGCTTTCTTGGTTTTCAAAACGTTGTTTGAGAAAACCATAAGATAACTTCAGCTGCGAAGAGGCACCATAAAATTGACGATATTCATCAAACAGAATCGCCAATTGTTGTAAATCATCTTGGGTGGCACGTCGGACAATCATGTGCTGTTCCTTATTGTTTTTATCGCGTTTTAGCATACAAAAGATTAACAGCACGCGCGTTGATTTTTTGTGACTTAAGGTTTTTTGTCCTGTTGTAACAGCGCATTTAAAGTGGCAAAAAGCTCTGCATCTTGCTGCTCTAAGCCGGTAAGGGGCAAGTTTTCTATAGCTTTGTCAGACGCAGCAGAATTTTGTAACGATTTTTGAACGGCATGATGTTCAATCTGAAAAGGAATAGATTGAGTTTTTACCACCTGTTTAAAAAAAAGGCGAACCGCTTGTGCGGGACTCATACCAAGCTGTTCAAATACGGCAAAGGCTTGCTGCTTCTCTTCGCTGCCAATTCGAATTTGATAGACTTCTGTTTTACGCATCAGGATATTACCGTTGTGAGGGCTAAGTTTTAAATGACATTGTCATTACAAGGTAATTGCAAGTCAAGCTTGGAGCTAAATTGCATTGCTTGCCCTGTCAGTGGATCTGTAAAGGCAATCTGTTTTGCCAGCAACTGTAAAGGCGCGCTAAAATCATCATCGGCTTTATGGCAGACAGTGGGATAGAGCGGATCATTTAAAATCGCAATGCCTAAATAATTCAGATGCACTCGTAATTGATGCTGTTTTCCAGTCTTAGGTCGAAGTTCATATTTGGCAAATTGATGATTATGCGCTAGCACGTCAATATGAGTTTCGCTGTTAGGGGGACCCTCAAGCACCTGCATGGTATAAAACGGCTCGCCCTTTTGCATATGTAGTTTTAAGGTATGTGGCAGCGTAACTGTGTGACAACATGGGGCAATCGCATGATAGGTTTTTTGTACCAAACGTTCGGCAAACATCTGTTGATAGGCACCGCGAGAAGCAACTTGCTTAGACATTAGCACCACGCCAGCAGTTTCACGATCTAAGCGATGAATTGGGGTTAAATCTGGGTTTTGGGTGCGTTTTTTTAAGCGAACCAACAAGGTTTCTTGGACATACTGACCACTTGGGCTCATGGTTAAAAAATGTGGTTTGTCTACCACCAACAGATGTTCATTCTCAAATAAAATCTGTTCTTGAAAGGGCACATGAGTTTCATGGGCTAAAAAGCGATAATAAAATACATGTTGATTGGGCGTATAGGCGCTGTTCATACTCAGCTTATCCCCACTCTGGCTATAGACTAAGCCAGCATCCAAACGTTGTTGCCATTCACTCGCTTGAATATGCGGAAAATTTTGACTTAAGTAAGTAAAGAGAGTGGCAGGTGTGGTCTTAAGTGGAGGTAAAAACACTTTACTGGCAGTGACGCCATCAATCATGGGAGGAACAAATGCAGTGTCAATCATGCTTGGCCTTGCTAAAAAATATACAATTCCACTGCTGAACATGGGCATTGCAACAGGGCAATGTTATGATATTCGATCTTTACCCTCCTGTCGTGAGTATTATGCAGTATTCCTTCCAGCTTCAATTGAATAACGAAAACGATACCCAAGCATTAGCCCAAGTATTGGCCGCCAATTTTAAGCAAGGGATTGTGTATTTGATTGGTGATTTGGGTGCAGGTAAAACCACCTTAAGTCGTTATTTTTTACAGAGTTTAGGCCATCAAGGTGCGGTTAAAAGTCCAACTTATACCTTAGTTGAGCCGTATCAGATCCAAGGTCAAGATATTTTTCATTTTGATTTATATCGTTTAAATGACCCTTATGAGCTTGAATTGATGGGGATTCGTGACTATTTAGATACCCCAAATGCACTATTTTTATTTGAATGGCCATCTAAAGGTGGAGATGAAATTCCAGCTGCGGAATTAATCATTGATATTGCAAAATCAGAAGATGAATTGACGCGTATTGCCACCTTAACCAGCCAGCATAGTGCCTTACAACAGGCTTTGGAGACACGTTTTAACCATGAATAATGCTGTGAGTGTACGCCGTATTCAAACCTTAGATGCGGCACTTGCCAACCAAATTGCTGCCGGTGAAGTAATTGAACGCCCTGCGTCTGTGGTCAAGGAGCTACTTGAAAATGCCATTGATGCGGGTGCGACACAAATTACCATTCGTGTGGCACAAGGTGGTACTACACTGATAGAAATCATGGACAATGGTCGCGGCATTCATCCAGATGATTTGCCCCTGGCGGTGATGCGTCATGCCACCAGTAAAATTTATCATGCTGATGAATTACACGCGATTGTTAGTTTGGGTTTTCGTGGTGAAGCCTTAGCATCCATTGCTGCAGTATCGCGTTTGAGTCTAACCAGTAGCCAAAATGAGGATGGCATCGGTTATATGGTTGAAGTCAATGGTACTGCTTTTAATGGCGAGACTGCCCAAGCGGTGGCGGCGCCAAAAGGTACCCATATTCGGGTACAAGACTTATTTTTTAATGTACCAGCAAGACGTAAATTTTTAAAAAAACCTGGTACAGAGTTTGGGCACATTGAAGAAGTGGTGCGCCGTTTAGCCCTGATTCATTTTGATATTCGTTTTGTTTTGGAACATAACGACCAAATTCGCCTTAATTTGCCCATCGCCCACAGCGGTGAATTACGTATGCAGCGCGTACAGCAGCTTTTGGGTAAACAGTTTAGTCAAAATGCCTATTGGATTGATGCCCAAGGGCAAAGCTTGAGTTTATCTGGTTGGTTAGGCCATCCCTCGGATGCACGCGCGCAAGCGGATTTACAGTATGTCTATGTCAATGGACGGATTGTCAAAGATAAAACCATCAGTCATGCCTTAAAAATGGCTTATGACGGGATTTTGCATGGCCATCAATATGCGGGTTATTTACTGTTTTTAGAAGTTGATCCGCAAGATGTAGATGTCAATGTGCATCCCACCAAACATGAAATACGCTTTTTAAATCAACGTGAAGTGCACGAGTTTGTACGCCATCATGCTAAAGCGACACTCGCGCAATTTCAAACCGCCACAGCTGATTTATCAGAGGCAATGAAGCCTACGCCTGCCTTGATAGCTCCGCAGCCCAGTCAGCAAGAACAATTGCCACTGCATCGTCCAACAGTAGCTTCTGTTGCCGATGTTGTACCGCCATATAACGACTATCATCAAGATAGGTCAGGACCAAGTGTGGCGTATCAGGCACGCAGTCAATATCAGCCTTCACAACAGGTCAATAACGCTATTCAGAGCTATTTAGCCCCTTTGCGCGAAGAAGAGGCACACAGCAGCCTTACTGCGCCTGTAGCTGTAACTCCACATCAGCCTCAAGCTCAAGTGGATGAGTATCCTTTAGGCACCGCAATTGCGCAATTGCATGGTATCTATATTTTGGCGCAAAATCATGAGGGCTTAATTATTGTTGATATGCATGCCGCACATGAACGCATTGTATTGCAAAAAATGAAAGCTGCATGGGATCAACCAGAATTTTGGATGTCACAACAGCTTCTGATTCCAAAAGTGGTGAGCATTAATCGTATGCAAGCGCTACGGGTCAATGAGTTAAAGCCACAGCTGATGCGTTTAGGTCTAGAGATTGATCAATATGGTGAAGATCAAGTTATTGTGCGTGGGGTACCTGCCATCTTACAAAAGGCTGATTTCTCCGCCTTAGTGCCTGAATTACTTAATGATTTAGATCCCAATGATCAAGCTGCAGGCTTACAGCAAAAACGTGATGAAATTTTAGCAGGTATGGCTTGTCATGGTGCAGTGCGTGCCCACCGTATGTTGAGTCTATCTGAAATGAATGCCTTATTGCGTCAGATGGAACAAACGGAATTTGCCAGCCAATGTAACCACGGTCGCCCAACTTGGCGTGCCTTTCCATTGGCACAGCTCGATAAACTTTTTGCTCGAGGAGAGTAGTTTTCATGTCAACACAATTGCCGGTCATCAATTTAATGGGACCTACTGCAAGTGGTAAAACCGCTTTGGCATGTGAACTGTATGAACAAGGTGGCTTTGAACTGATTTCAGTGGATTCCGCCTTGGTATTTAAAGATATGGATATTGGGACAGCCAAACCTACTCAAGCCGAGCAGGCGCAATATCCGCATCATTTAATTGATATCATTAGCCCTGTAGAGGTGTATTCTGCGGCTGAGTTTGTTCGTGATGCCAGTCGTTTAATTGATGAAATCCATTCGCGTGGTAAAACCCCAATTTTGGTGGGGGGTACCATGCTGTATTTTAAAGCACTGCTTGAAGGTTTAGCAGATAACCTGCCGAATGCCGATTATGATATTCGCCGTGCGATTGAAGCCCAAGGGGAGGCTCAAGGTTGGGAATCTGTCTATGCAGCGCTTTGTGCAGTCGATCCACAAGCAGGGCAAAAATTCAAACCCAGTGATAAGCAACGTATCATACGTGCCTTAGAAGTCTATCAATTAACCGGTAAGCCGATTAGCCAGTTACAAGCAGAACAGCCTAAAAACCTACCATATCGTTACAACTTTCATAACTTTGCTCTAATGCCAGATCGTGCAGAATTACATCAACGCATTGCCAAAAGACTCGATATAATGTGGGAAATCGGATTTTTACATGAAGTGATTTCAATTATGGGAAAATACGATTTAAGCCCAGAAATGTCGTCGATGCGCTGTGTAGGTTATCGTCAAGTGTTAGATTTTCTACAAAAAGGTGATAAAAGTCGCGAAAGTGTACAAGAAATGCGGGATAAAGCCTTATTTGCAACACGACAACTCGCCAAACGTCAATATACTTGGTTACGTTCTTTGCAAGAAGCGCATCAATTTCAAACATATTTAACAATAAAGCAAGCGCAAGAAGACTTGCGAAACCGCTACAGATAAAGCAAAATTTAACAGCTATCTTTTTTATAAATTTTAATTGAAAAATAAAGATAGATTTTTTGCGCTGATTTTTAAATTATTTTTTGGAGTTATAACATGTCTAAAGGTCAAACTTTACAAGATCCGTTCTTAAATTCTCTCCGTAAAGAACGTATTCCAGTGTCTATTTTCCTTGTGAACGGTATTAAATTACAAGGTCACATCGAATCTTTTGACCAATACGTTGTTCTATTAAAAAATACAGTAAGCCAAATGGTTTACAAACATGCAATTTCTACAGTTGTTCCTGCACGTAACCCACGTCCTGCTGGCGCGCCTGCTGGTGGTCAAGCAGCTGGTGGCTTTGGTGGTCAACCGACAGGCGGCTTTGGCGGTCAACCTGGTGGCTTCGGTGGTCAAGGCGGCTTCGGTGGTCAAGGCGGCTTCGGTGGTCAAGGTGGCTTCGGTGGTCAAGGTGGCTTCGGTGGTCAAGGCGGCTTCGGCGGTCAACCTGCTGGTGGCTTCGGTGGTCAAGGCGGCTTTGGCGGTCAACCTGCTGGTGGCTTCGGTGGTCAAGGTGGTTTTGACAACGATACAAAATTTGACGATGCACAAGAAGACGACAACAATCGTTAATTCAGCATAAAAGAAGGCCTCGCGATTGCGAGGCTTTTTTTATGACTATAACAGTAACCCTTATAAAACAATCTAAGCCGTATGCTGATAGATACGTATGCAGCACTGCTTTAAGGTCAAAGCTTGAACTGAACTTATCTAGGGCTTGTAGGATGAGGTATGGTAAAAGTTAGCCATTAAAAAGCCAGTACATAGACTGGCTTTTTAATCAAATCCATTAAGAAGGATTTTTCTTACTGTCTAAACGTGGATCTTTAATTTCTACATAGGCATTGTTACGTACCTCGCGTAGCCAATGATCCAGTTCAGTTTCAAACTGACGTTCTGCCAAAATTTGACGCGCGACACGTTGTTGATATTCTTCAGTCATATCGTGTTGACGGGTATCAGTGACTTGCAGAATGTGCCAACCAAATTGACTTTCAAACGGCTGACTGATTTGTCCCACTTCATTGGCTTTCATTTGGCTTTCAAATTCAGGCACCATCATGCCTAAATTAACCCAACCTAAGCTACCACCGTCACGTGCTGAACCTGGGTCATTGGAGAAAGTGGCAGCTAAAGTAGCAAAATCTTCACCATTTTTTAAACGGCTATGTAAGTTGTCAATCATTTGCTTAGCTGCTTCTGGGCTGACCACTTCTGAGGTTTTAATCAAAATATGGCGGGTTTGATACTGCGGCACAATGACTTTTTTCTCAGTCGATTTGCGTTCTAGTAATTTCATGACATGAATACCATCGCTTGATGGAATCAGCTCAGACACTTGTCCATGATTCAATGGCGCAATACGTGCTGCAAGTTCGGCTGGAATCTCAGACAAGGCACGAAAACCCATGTCAGCACCTTGTACATCGCTGCCATTTTGGCTAAAGCGTTTGGCAATGGCATCGACATCATTGCTGTCTTGTAAAGCCGCTTTAACCTGCTGTGCCACTGCTTGTGCATTTTCACCCGCTACGCGTAAGTGTAGTACATGTGCTTGTGTACCTAGTGCTGCTTGTCCTTGGGGTGTTTTTAAGAAGTTGGCCACGTCTTGGTCAGTAATTTTAATACGTGAGTTGACTTGTTGTTGGCGCACACGTTCTAAGCTTAAATCTGCAGCAATAGTGCGACGTAAATTGGCATAGCTACCTGCTTGTTTAGTGTCGATGCTTTTTTGGAAGCTCGCTAAATCTTGAAAGCCATTTTGTTTGGCAACGGCCAAAGTTGCTTCATTTAAGGTTTTTTCATCTAGAGGGATATTATAGCGTTTAACTTGCTCAAGCTGTGCTTGACGATCAATCAATTGCTCAAGTGCCATCTGGGCGAAATACGGCTGTGGTGGCACTTCACGTTTTTGTGCAGCAAATTGTTGTTGCATTTGTGCCATGGCTTGCATCACATCACTGGCTAAGATCACGCTATTGTCAACTACAGCCACAATTTGATTATTGCTTTGAGCAAAGGTTGCGATGCTGGTTGACATCAGCACAGCCAATGCAGTTGCTTTCATTAAATGTTTTAACTGTTTCGTCTTCATTAACGCTGTGTCCAAGATTGCTGAGTTTTATCAAAACCTAAAATACGGTTTTGCATTAAAGATACAAGTTTATTATTGAAACCGCCTAAGCCTTTTAAGCTAAATTCTGCCATCACAGCACGTTTGGCTTTGCTGTCTGGTGCATTGACATCATCTAAATCGTTATAGTAAGAACGACCATAGACTGAAACGCCCCAACAGCATGATTCATAGTTAATACCCAATAAGTACTCACGACCGACATTGTTGTCAATGTCATATTGGGCATGACCCAAAATACGCCACTGCTCAGAGATCGGTTGAATAAAAGAAGCGACCACTTGATCGTAACTCTCTTGACGGTTAGCTAGGTTTTGACGATAGAAATAGCCAACGTTATACAACTGACCACGGTCATTGCTGTAGAACATTTGTAAGTCACGCTGAGCATTGTCACCATTGGACATCCATGCGCTATTGGCACTCACCAACACGTTTTCTGATAATTGGCTTGCAAGGCTGACCACAGGACCCGTACGGTCTTCACGGTCAAATTCATCACTTTGGTTGTTTAAAGTGACGCGGCGATCTTCAAAGAAGAAACTTTGACCAACGCTAGCTTTTAAACGCTCTAAACCAACATCATCAAATAAACTATAGCTTAAGCCAAGTGAGGCAAAGTTATTGTCTTCAAGACGATCATTACCATAAAAACGACGCGGACTAAACAATTGATCATAACTGATGGATGCATTGACGGAGTCAAAGTTTGGATAACCTTGTTGTTCTTCGTATGGTGCATAGGCATAGAATACGCGTGGTGTTAAGGTTTGTAAGAAATGACCTTCTTTTTCAAAGGTTAAACCTGCATCTACACTCAACTGCGGTACAGTCACCGATTTATTTTTACTCGATGAATTGGTTTGGTTTTGTGCATCACGGGTATCTTGATCAAAGAAGGTATTGACGTTGCGTACCGATACTTCAGGCAAGATATATGACCATGGGGTACGGTAGTTATAACGTACGGCAAAATCATTATAAAAACGTGTACCGCTTGGCTGGAGTGAATCAGGATTGTTATTGCTCAGCAAGTTGACGTCTTTTTTAAAGTAAGCTGTGTCGTTGTTATATTCGTATTGTAAACCTTGTGGATTACCGCCTTTGTAGTTAAGCAAGAACTGCGGTAAACGCGCATAAGGACGGTCTACGTCAGGAATTGTTTTATCTAGCGTTTGGAAATCTTCAACTTTGAGCTGTGCTTTTAACCCAGGTACACCATTACGGTAATTAAGTTCCCAAGCACGACGTAAATTCAAATCAGTTTTTGAGTTCGGGTTGTTGTCTAAATCAGTAAAGACATCTTTATCCGATGCATAGTTATAGTCTAAACGGGTATTGAATTGATCATTGATTTGCCAATCATGATGAAAACGTAAGTGTTTACGATCTTCACCAGCATAGTCATCATCAGATGGTAAATAACCACCAAAGACTTCACCTTGACCAAAATTTTCGGTTAAGTAACGGAATTCACCTTCAAGCATGGCACCACGGCTGCCTAAATAACGTGGCGTAACCGTGGCATCAAAATTAGGGGCTAAATTTAAATAAATCGGCAGCGAAATTTCAGGCCCACCATCACTGGTATAACCAAAGCTTGGCGTGAGTAAACCTGTGGTACGACGATCATCAATCGGGAAGTTAAAATAGGGTACTGCTAAGACAGGTGTGTCTTTAATATACAGCTTAGTGCCGCGTGTTTCACCACGTCCTGTTTCACGATTCAGCTCAATTTCATCCGCCTGAATTTTCCACGTTGGTTTCTGCTGTGGTGGACAAGTGCTGTAAGTGGCATTATTAAGCACCACCACATTTTCAGAGGTTTTGGCAATTTTTTCAGCGTAGCCATAAGCATGCTGCTGTTCGGCAATGTAATAGCTGTTATTTAAATCGCCTTGTTGGGTTTTTAAATTGTAATTAATTTGGTCACTTTGCGACAATAAACCTGCTTGAGACATTTGCACTCGACCTTCGGCATTGGCATAGGTCTGGGTTTGGTCAATGGTAATTTTATCGGCACGGATTTCACGCCCCGGTTGGCTAATCACCACGTTGCCTTCTAAAACAGAATCACCCGTTGGATTATAATGCCCATAATCTGCAGTTAAGGTTGAAGCGGCATCGTTCGGGTCAACGGCTTTGACATCCGCGCCAATTGGAGTCACCCATGCACCTTGGCAATACGCAGCAGTTAAGGCTTGACCGTGACGTTGCTGTGCCTCTGGACTGGATTTATCAACATAATACTGCTCAAAAAATGCCTGCCCTGGGTAGGTATCATTTAAACTTTGTTTTAGTTGTTGATTATCAAGCGCTGATGGCCCATCCATAGAATCAGCATAACTGGAAATTGAGCTACCACATAAAAGGGTAAAAATCGCAGTCGCTAAAGGATTAAATTTAAACTGATGCTTCATTTGTCTCATTAACCAAGAGTGCTTAATCGCAATTAATTATGGTTGCATCATAGAGAAAAAGTTGATAAGTAGCTACACTTAGCACTTTAAAAACTCAGCCTGTTTTAGAATTTATCGCAAATGAATACACAACGTGAACAATTGATACAAACATGGATTCAATCCGTACTCGGTTCAGATCAATTTGAAATTAATTTTCTGGCAGGCGATGCGAGCTTTCGGCGTTATGCACGAATTGGCTTTGATCATAAAACATTTATGTTGATGGATGCACCGCCTGAGAAAGAAGATTGTGCACCATTTATTAAAATTGACGAATTTTTTGCCGAAAATGGCGTGCGTGTGCCACAGATTGTCGCCAAAGACCTTGAACACGGTTTATTACTCTTAGAAGACTTTGGTGATGTACTGCTTTCGACTTTATTAAATGATGACACCGTCGATGCATACTATGCACAAAGCTTTAAACAATTAGTACAACTACAAAGCATTGATGGCACAGATGAGTTTCCTGAATACAGTTATGAAAAACTGATTTCTGAGATGGAGTTACTCACTGATTGGATGTTGCCATCACTCAATATTCAGCCAACTCAAGAACAAAGCGCCTTAATTAAACGCAGCTTTGCGATTTTAGCCAATGCAGCGTTGGCACAGCCACAAGTGATTGTGCATCGTGATTTTCATAGCCGTAATTTAATGCAAATTACAGGCGAAACAGATTTAGGTGTGATTGATTTCCAAGATGCGGTGATTGGTGCTGATACTTACGACTTAATTTCGATTACCCGTGATGCTTATGTGCAATGGAACCCTGAGCGCGTCTATACATGGTTTAAAGTGTTCTATGACTTATTGCCAGAGGCACAAAAACAAGATCGTGATTTTGCCCAATTTAAAAAAGATGCCGATATGATGGCGATTCAACGTCATATCAAAATCTTAGGGATTTTTGTGCGCTTATTTGAACGTGATGGCAAATCAGGTTACTTAAAAGATTTACCGCGTGTGATGTGGTATTTACGAGAAGAAAGTAAACCTTATCCTGAACTTGCGCCATTTATACAGTTTATCCAAGATGTAGTGATCCCAAAATTTGCCGAAAAATATGGCACTTATGAGGTGGTTGCTTAAATGAAAGCCATGATTTTAGCAGCAGGTTTAGGTAACCGGATGCGTCCTTTGACGCTGCATACGCCTAAGCCTTTGCTGAGCGTTGCTGATAAGCCTTTAATTGTCTGGCACATCGAAAAGCTAAAACACATTGGAATCACAGAAATTGTGATTAATACCGCATGGTTGGCCGATAAATTGGTAGACGCTTTAGGCGATGGTGCTGCACTGGGTGTGAAAATTCTGTGGTCACACGAAGGTGAGGGTTTAGAGACCGCAGGTGGCATTATCAACGCTTTGCCATTACTGGGCGATGAGCCGTTTATTTTAGTCAATGGTGATGTCTGGACCACCATGGACTTCGCGCCACTGTTAGAGGTGCAATTAAACGAAAATTTAGCGCATTTGGTCTTGGTGGAAAATCCTGCTCAACATCCAAATGGTGATTTCACTTTAAGTAAGGGGCGTGCTTATACCTTTGAACAAGGCGTTCAAGGTGAGAATCTTACCTTTAGCGGCGTTTCCGTGATTCACCCGAAAATGTTTTTAGGACTAGAGGCGGGTAAGCGTCCTTTAGCACCTTTACTTAAAGCTGCGATGTTAGATGGCAAAGTTGCAGCATCAAAACTACACGGGACTTGGGTAGATGTGGGAACACCTGAACGTTTAATGCAATTAGATCAACAAATTCGCGCAGGGCACTACGCTTAATTGCGTGTTTGCTAAACAGTATTGAGCTGTGAGTTGAGCGATAAATCGGTATACTGCCACTAATTTTTTTGGGATAACGTTATGCATCCGTTTTTTAAAGACCTGCAACAAGGCGCACAAGCATTAGGCTTAAACTTAAGCGAAGAGGCGTTAAACTTATTGCTCAAATATCAAGATGCACTGGTGCTTTGGAACAAAGCCTATAATTTAACGGCAATTCGTGAACCTAAAGAAATGCTGGTCAAACATCTACTTGACAGCTTAAGTATCTTAAATGATTTACCAGAAGGTCGTTTACTCGATATTGGTACAGGCGGTGGTATGCCAGGTATGATCATTGCGCTGTGCCAACCGACACGCCAATGTGTGTTACTGGATGCCAACGGTAAAAAAATTCGTTTCTTAAAACAATTTATTGCCGATCTAAAATTACAAAATGTGATTGCTGTACAAACCCGTGTCGAAAACACTGACAGCATTAATGAATTGGGTCAATTTGATGTCATTACCAGTCGTGCTTTTGCGTCATTAACAGATTTTGTCAATGCCTCAAAACCGTATATGCATCAAGACAGTATTATTGCATCAATGAAAGGCTTGATTCCTGAAGAAGAAGTCGAAGCATTCAAAGCCCAGTTTAAGATTGATATTGTGGCCTTAAAAGTGCCACGTCTTGATGAGCAACGTCATCTCATTTTAATGAAACAACTTTAATTTTTTCTAAGGATTAGGATTTACCATGGCACACATTATTGCGATTGCGAACCAAAAAGGTGGCGTAGGTAAAACCACAACCGCAGTAAATTTGGCTGCCTCGCTTGCAGTATTAAAAAAACGCGTGTTATTGGTTGATATGGACTCTCAGGGCAACGCCACCATGGGTTCTGGGGTACAAAAAAACGATCTGCTTTACTCTGTAACTGATGTGCTACTGGGTGAAGTGCCGATTGAAACCGCAATTACCAAAGCTGAAGTAGGCTACAAAGTCTTGGGTTCTAACCGTGATTTAGCAGGGGTAGAACTGGCGATTGCTGAGCAAGATGGGCGTGAGTTTATTTTGCGTGAAGCCTTAAAACAAGTAGAGCAAAGCTATGATTTTATTATCATTGATTGTGCACCTAGTTTAAGCCTCATTACTATTAATGCCTTGGCTGCGGTCGAAGGGGTGATTATTCCGATGCAATGTGAATATTATGCCTTAGAAGGTTTAGCAGATCTTACTCAGACCATTGATCGTATTCAACAAGCGGTAAATCCAAATCTAGAAATTATTGGCGTGTTACGTACCATGTACGATGCACGTAATGCCTTAACCCGTGATGTGGCTGAAGAATTACAACAATACTTTGGCAAAAAACTCTATGACACTGTGATTCCACGTAATGTGCGCTTAGCTGAAGCACCTGCACATGGTTTACCGGTCATTTATTTTGAAAAAAGTTCAAAAGGTGCAGTGGCATACTTAACTTTTGCTGCTGAAGTGATTAAAAAAATTAAAACAGGAGCTAAAGCATGACCATTAAAAAACGCGGACTAGCTAAAGGTCGTGGTTTAGATGCCTTACTTGGCTCAATTCAAAAAGAAAAACTACAACTTGAAGCACAAAGCTTAGACCACGGTCAACTCAAACAGCTCAACGTGCATTTACTCAAACGTGGTGAATATCAGCCGCGTCGTTCGATTAATGAACAAGATTTACAAGAGCTAGCAGCATCGATTGAAAAACATGGCGTCATGCAACCGATTGTGGTGCGCCCTGTAGATGGTGATGAGCAGCGCCCCTACGAGATTATTGCGGGTGAACGTCGTTGGCGTGCAGCGCAATTGGCAGGTTTAACTGAAATTCCTGCGATTGTGCGTGATTTACCTGATCAAGTGGCGATTGCTTTAGCGTTAATTGAAAACATCCAACGTCAAGACTTAAATCCAATTGATCAAGCTATGGCGCTACAGCGTTTTCATGATGAATTTGGTTTAAGCCATCAAGAAATTGCAGAAACTGTAGGTAAAGCACGTACCACGGTGAGTAATTTATTGCGCTTATTGACCTTAGCAGAGCCTATCAAAGATTTTATGCAGCAAGATTTATTGGATATGGGCCATGCACGCGCCATTTTGACGCTCAAGCCGAAAGAGCAAGTCAAGATTGCTGAATTAGTGATTGAGAAAAGTTTGTCTGTACGCCAAACTGAACAACTGGTACGCGATTTAAACACCCCAAAACAAGATCGTGTTAAGCCTGAGCTTGCAGCAGATATTCAGCAATTAACCCAGCGTTTATCAGAACGCTTTAGTGCCGATGTGAAAATTGATTATAACAAACATGGCAAAGGTAAATTGGTCATCCATTATCATTCATTGGATGAATTAGATGGCATTTTAGATATCTGCTTAGCGGATTAGGGGACTGGTGCATGTGGGAGTTGCTAAAAGCAGGTGGCTGGCTCATGCTGCCGTTAATGCTGTGTTCTATTTTTATGCTGGCCATTAGTTTAGAACGCTTGATTCGCTTAAAACGTCAGACCATTCTCCCAAGTGCATTACTGTTACGTGGGGATGAAAATACCCAAGCCGTATTAGATGCCCTCCATCAGCAGCCCCATTTGAAAGAGTCAAGCTTAGGTCGAATTTTTATGGCCGGTGAGCGTAGTCGTATGCAAAGCCCTGACTATGCACGGGCACAAATGGAAGCGGTGGCTTCAGAAGAAATTGGCTATTTAGAAAAAAATATTAATTTTTTAGGCACCTTAAGTGCAGTTGCGCCTTTGTTAGGTTTATTGGGCACAGTACTGGGTATTATTGAATCATTTTTAATTTTAGATTTAACCCATAACAGTCAGCCAACTTTAATGATTCCTGGCATTTCGAAAGCATTAATTACCACAGCAGTGGGCATGCTGATTGCGATTCCTGCTTTATTTGCTTATCGTTATTTTCAGCATTTGGTGCAAGATTATGTCGCAGTGCTAGAACAGCAAGCCACCTTATTTCATGCCGCTTACTTCTATCAACAAGGTCAGCGATGAAGTTTAAGCGTCGCCAGATTGCAGATGATATTCAGATCAATCTCACACCGATGATTGATTGTTTATTATTTATCTTAATTTTTCTACTGCTCTCGACCAGCTTTAATCAATATAGTCGTATGAACTTGACCCTACCTGATGCACAAGGTGTCGCAAGTAAAGCATATGAGCATAAAATTGAAGTGGTGGTGGATGCCAAAGGGCAGTACACTTTAAATGGCCAAAGCTTAAATAGTCAGCATAGCCAAGATTTAAGTCATGCAATGCAACAGATTGCCAAGCAACGCCGTGACTTAACGCTGATTATTGCGGCAGATGCCAAAGCTTCCCATCAAGATGTGATCCGTGTCATGGATGTCGCCGGTCAGCTGGGTTTTGTTAATATCAATATCAGTACCAAAGTGCCTGCTCGAGGTGATGAGTGAATCAAGATTTAAAGATCTATATGCGTCTGCTGAGTTATTTAAAACAGTATTGGGGCATAGCGATCTTAGTGGTGTTGGGTTTTACCATCAATGCCGCAACCGAAGTGTCTGTTGCAAAACTGCTTGAATACATTATTACGGCTATCCAAGGCAAAGACCAAGGCTTTACCACTTTATTTCCAATGTTGGTGGTCTTGCTGATGTTCTTTCGTGGTTTAGGAAGCTTTATGGGAGGCTATTTCACCGCGGTGATTTCACGCAACCTGATTTTTAATGTGCGACAAGAAGTGTTTGCTAAATTGCTGCGTCTACCGTCGCAATATTATTTAGACAATACCAGTGGGCATATTACGGCCAAAATTATGTATAACGTGGAGCAGCTCACTGCCGCTTCGACGGAATCTTTAAAAACCATTTTGCAACAAGGTTTAATTGCTTTGGGTTTGATGGGCTATTTAATTTACAGCAACTGGCGTTTAACCATCTGTATTTTAATTTTTGGCCCTTTAATTGGTGTCATTATCCGTCAAGCCTCTAAACGGATGCGTAAGCTGTCTAAGCAAGTGCAAAATACCATGGGTGATGTCAACCATGTGGTACAAGAAACCGTCAATGGCCATATGGTGGTCAAAGGTTTTGGCGGACATGCTTATGAACAAACACGTTTTCGTGAAAGTTCACTTGAGAACTTGCGCCGTGGTTTAAAAATGGTGGCGGTGCAGCAGCTCAATAGCCCTGTGGTACAGTTTATTATGTCACTGGCCATGAGTATCATTATTTGGATTGCACTACGTCCCGAAATTTTGCGTGAAACTACAGCAGGTGAGTTCGTGGCGTATATTACCGCCGCAGGTATGTTGGCCAAGCCAATCAAAGCCTTAACCGATGTCAACGAAAAATTACAACGTGGTATGGCAGCAGCGCATTCGGTATTTGAATTGTTAGATTTACCCGAAGAGCAAAATACGGGTACACAAACACCAACCTTAAAAGGTCATTTAAGCCTGCAAAATGTCAACCTAGTCTATAGCGATGGTCATCATGCGATTCGTGACTTTAATCTAGAAGTCAAAGCAGGACAAACCGTGGCCTTAGTCGGGCGCAGTGGTGCGGGTAAAACCTCGTTAGTGAATTTATTGGTGCGCTACCAAGAACTCAGCAGTGGGCAAATTTTATTCGATCAATATCCAATCCAAGACATTGAAATGAATAGTTTGCGTACGCAAATTGCAATGGTTAATCAACAAGTGGTGCTCTTTAACCGCACAGTGCGTGAAAATATTGCTTATGGTCAATTGGAAGGCGCAACGGATGATGAGATTATCGCAGCCGCGAAAGCCGCTTATGCGCATGATTTTATTATGCAACTGCCGGAGGGTTATGACACTGTGCTTGGTGCGCAAGGTTTAAATTTATCAGGTGGTCAACGTCAGCGTATTGCCATTGCGCGTGCCATCTTAAAAAATGCGCCAATTTTAATTTTAGATGAAGCCACCAGTGCCTTAGATAACGAATCAGAATATTTTATTCAGCAGGCCTTTGATGCTGCAATGCAAGATCGTACCACGATTGTCATTGCGCATCGTTTATCGACTATTGAAAATGCTGATATTATTGTGGTGATGGATCAAGGGCAGATCGTTGAGCAAGGCACACATGCCGAACTTCTGGCCAAGCAAGGCGCTTATTATCAATTGCATCAACGCAATTTTGAGGAGCATTGATTCATGGCATTGGCACAGTTGATCCAACAGGCTTGGCATAGACAAGCAAAATGGCTGGTGCTGCTGCGACCTTTGTCATGGCTGTATCGTGCAGGATTTTTACTCAATCAAACCTTGTATCAAAAAGGCTTAAAACGCGCTTATCGTGCACCTGTACCTGTGATGGTGATTGGCAATATTACCGTGGGCGGTAGCGGCAAAACCCCACTTTTAATTCAATTGGTCAATTATTTACACAGCCAAGGCATCCGCGTTGGAGTAATTAGTCGTGGTTATGGCGGACGTGGCCCATTTCCAGCTTGGGTGGATTTAGATGCCACCCCAGAGCAAGTTGGTGATGAGCCATGTTTAATTGTGCAATCCACTGAAGCACCGATGGCTGTGGGACCTAATCGCCGTGAAAGTATTGAGCTCTTATTAAGCCGTTATGAACTCGATTTAATTATTAGTGATGATGGTTTACAGCATTTGGCCTTAGCACGTGATATTGAATGGATTGTGCTTGATCAAAATCGTGGTTTAGGTAATGAGAAAATTTTACCTGAAGGCTATTTGCGCGAGCCTAAAAGTCGCTTAGAGAGCGCCACTGTGATTGAACATAGCCGCCAGCCTAGGCGTGGCATGCATATGCATTTGCAACCTGCAGCACCGTATTTATTGCATGCAGCAACGCCTGAATTGTTTGATGCCAAGCAAAATTTTTATGCTGTAGTGGGAATTGGTTTTCCACAGCGCTTTTATCAAACTTTAGAGGCGATGGGTATTGTGCATTTTCAATGCCATGAATTTCCAGATCATTATGACTATGAACTCTCAGACTTAGTCTTTGATGATCATCAACCTATTATTACCACTGAAAAAGATGCGGTAAAACTGTTGCCATTACTCAAGCAATATCCTGATTTTAAAAATAATATTTGGGTGGTGCCTGTGGAAGCAGTTTTATCGGAGCTGTGTTATTCCACCCTCATGCAACAACTCAAGTTGCTGGGTGTTTGTTCAAAAGGTTAAGACATGAAACATATTGTGATTCCCGCGCGTTTTGCCAGTTCACGTTTACCGGGTAAACCACTGCTTGACATTCATGGTCGTGCCATGATTTTACGTGTGGTCGATCAAGCCAAAAAAGTACAAGGTTTTGACGATGTCTGCGTGGCGACCGATGATGCCCGCATTGCCGAAGTGTGTCAGGCGGAAGGCATTGATGTGGTGATGACCTCACCCAATCATCCATCAGGTACCGACCGTTTAAGTGAAGTGGCGCGTATTAAGGGTTGGGACAGCCAAGATATCATTGTTAATGTGCAAGGTGATGAACCGCTGTTGCCAGCTCAATTGGTACAACAAGTGGCTGATTTGTTAGAAGCCAAGCCAGATTGTTCGATGTCAACCTTATGCGAACCGATTCAAGCCTTAGATGAATTTCAGCGTGATAGCATTGTGAAAGTGGTGATGTCAAAATTCAATCAGGCTTTATATTTTAGCCGCGCGACGATTCCTTATGACCGTGATGGTGTAAAAGAAGCTGCGCCAAAACTGCATGATGCAGCATATCGTCATTTAGGTTTATATGCATACCGTGTCCAATTACTACAAGAATATGTGACTTGGGAGATGGGTGTATTGGAAAAACTTGAATCACTGGAGCAATTACGGGTACTCGAAAATGGGCACCGTATTGCGATTAGTGTTGCTGAAGCCAATTTACCGCCCGGTGTTGATACCCAAGCTGACTTAGACCGTTTAAACGCGATGCCTGTCACAGCATTTGAGTAAAGAGGAATTTATGCAAGACGTTGCGCCGCAGGTCTATCCTTGGCAACAAAACCTTTGGCAAAGCCTCACCAGCCGTTTTCCCAATTTGGGGCATGGCTTACTGTTTTATGGTAAAACAGGTTCAGGTAAAGATGCGTTTGCCAAACAATTTGTGGCTTGGGTACTTTGCCAAGCGCGACAGCCGCACGCAGCCTGCGGGCAGTGTAGTAGCTGTCAATGGCTGTCTGCCCATACCCACCCCAACTATGTTTATGTGAGTACTGATGAAGAAAATAAGAAACAAAACGCGCAAATTAAGATTGAAAAGATCCGCGACCTATTACCATTTGTACAACAAACCGGCGAAGGTTGGCGGGTTATTGTTATTCAGCCGGCTGAAGCGTTAAATACGGCCGCAAGTAATGCCCTGTTAAAAACCTTAGAAGAACCGGGTGAGCAGGTATTAATTATTTTATTGGCACAACATTATCTTAAATTACCGGCCACGATTCGTAGCCGTTTACAGCATTTTGCCTTAGATCGGATCAGCCCTGAACAAGCCCAAGATTATTTAAGGCAACATTTACCCAATGCTGGGCAAAGCCAATATGATTTACTCATGAATCTGGCCAATCAAATGCCGCTACACGCTTTAGAATTGGCGGGCAGTGAATGGTTGGGGCGCCGTGCTGAGTTTTTACAAGACTGGTTAAAGCTGGTCAGCCAAAAAAACATGCCGATGCACATGGCCAATAAATGGAACAAGGCCTTGGCATTTACAGACTTTTTAATGATGTTTGAATATTTACTGGCAGATCTAACTGCTTCTAAATTGGGTCAAGCAGTTAAAAATATTGATTTGGACTTTACAGCACTTGCTGCACATTATGATTTAGAGTATCTATTTCATTTATATAGCGATCTACAACAAGCCAAACAATTGCTCAAACAAAATGTACAAAGCAATTTGCTTGTCGATCAGCTGTGTATCAAACTCATGCATGTTTAAAGGGGACAATCATGCAATCACGTATGGGCGGGATTATTCAAGCCAATATTTTAGATAAAGAAACACTCTACGCCAGCTACATGCCTTTTGTGGCAGGTGGCGGTTTATTTATTCCCTCTAAGTTACCTGTAAAATTAGGTGAAGAAGTTTTTGTGATTGCTACCTTGCCGGATAACCCACAAAAAGTACCACTGACCGGTAAAGTAGTTTGGATTTCGCAGCGTCAAAACGGCATTAGCGTACCGGGCTTTGGTATTCAACTCAGTGGTGAAAAGGGACTTTATTACAAATCAGAGGCAGAAAAATTGCTTGCGGGTATTAAGTCTGAAGGCAGGACTAGTTACACTATGTAATTGTTGATCATTACATAGGATGAGATTGTGTTTGTCGATACTCACTGTCATTTAACGCTCTTAGATTTAACCCCCTACCAAGGTGATTTAGATGCAGCATTGGCCCAAGCACGTGCTGCGGGCGTGTCTAAATTTATGAGTATCTCAGTAGATCTTGATGATCATATTGCTTTAGCGGATATCGCTGCGCGCCATGTTGATGTTGGTTATACCGTTGGGGTACATCCATGTGAAGATCCCGCTGTTATGGCGCGTGCCACCACAGAACACTTAATTGAACTGGCCTCTAAAGACAAGGTGTGGGCTTTGGGGGAAACAGGTCTAGATTATTTCCATAGTACCGATTTTATTACTGAGCAAAAACAATGTTTTGCGCGTCATATCCATGCGTCTCAAGCACTAAAAAAACCAGTTGTGGTTCATACCCGTTCAGCGAAACATGATACGGTGGATATTATTCGTGCTGAAAAATCAACGCATGGGATTTTACATTGCTTTACCGAAGATTGGGAAACTGCCAAAGCAGTGCTAGATTGTGGCTACTATGTGTCCTTCTCGGGTATTGTATCGTTTAAAAATGCGCAAGATTTACGCGATGTTGCCAAGCAGGTGCCACTCGATCGTGTTTTAATTGAAACCGATAGTCCCTATTTAGCCCCTGTACCTTATCGCGGTAAAACAAATGAGCCAAAATATGTGCCTTTTGTAGCCAAAGCGCTAAGCGATGTATATGATAAGTCGCTAGAGGAGATGGCAGAAATTACCATGCAGAACTTCAATAATCTCCTCGCGCAAAAGTAAATAAAAATTAACGGAAGAGAGAACCGCGGTGAAGATGGATCGTCAGGCACAATTTCGAGCACGTGAAGCGCTTATTTTTCAGATTGCAGAGCAATTACTGCTCGAAAATGGCGAAGCAGGGATGACCTTAGACGCATTGGCAGCCGAACTCGATCTGGCTAAAGGTACCTTATATAAGCATTTTCAAAGTAAAGATGAGCTATATATGCTGCTGATTATCCGCAATGAACGTATGTTATTTGACATGATTCGTAGCCCCAATCGGCAATTTCCTGAGCATCTAGGTTATTTTATGCTGCACCATCTTCACCACCCTGAACGCACCGTGTTGTTTCATCAAATTGAAGAGCGTTTGTCGATGACAGGACAAGGTATTCAACACTTATTTAGTGAACTGTATAAAATCCGTCGCCAACGCTTACGCATCATTATTCCCATGACCGAACAATATTTATTAGAGATCGGCAGTCGTATGTCTGGGCGTGATTATCTAGCCGCGATTTGGGCAATTACCCATGGTACAGCAGCGATTTTAAACTCCAGTTTTTATCAGCGTTATTTAGGCTCGCGAGATAGTTTAAGGATTGCCACGATTGAGCAGGCGTTGCATTTACCACAGCAAAACACAGGTGTACTGCATTAATGTCAGAGCGTGGTTTTACCTTAGTCGAAGTCATGGTTGTCATTGTGGTGATGGGGATTGTGGCATCTTTAGTGATCATGAATTTGTCAGGTGTAGAGCGGCGTAAAGCTATGCAGGCACGAGAGCTACTACTGTTTGACTTAAAGCATATTAATCATCTGGCGAATCAGCAAGCTCAAGTGTTGACCCTAGAGTTTCAGCCGCAGCAGGATGCCACCAACTACCAAGTGTTACATTATCGAGCTGAACAAAACTCAAATGAAGCGAAATGGCAACAGCTTAATGTGTTTAAAGCAAAAACTTTAACGCCAGGAATACGGGTTGAAATTACACCGATTGAGCAGTCTTATCCAAATGCTCGTAATCTAGACTTATTGGCTGACCAAGCTCCTAAATTAATGTGGTTAGGCAATGGTGAAGCGAAACCTGCCCGTATTCAATTGTATTTTGAAGAGCAAGCTTTAGGTCAAGAAATTGAAATTGATTACTTAGGGAAAGTGCATGAACGTTAAGGGCTTTACCCTACTTGAGGTGATGGTAGCATTGGCGATCTTTGCGCTTGCTGCGATGGCACTGACCAAAGTGGCTATGCAATATACCCAAGCCACCAGTCATGCGGTGTTACGTAGCAAAGCCCAATTTGTGGCCATGAACGAAGTGGCCCGTATGGAAATTCAACAAGAATGGCTCACAGGTACGGCATCCAATCAAATTGAGGAACAAGGCGAAACATGGCAGATTGATAAAACCAGTCAAACCACCCTCAGCCCCAATGTACAACGTATTGAAGTCAAGGTCAGCTTATATGATCAAGAGGCCAGCAAAGTGACAGGGCAAATCACCCAATTGAGTTTTTTTAATTATAGGCAAGCGCAAAATGGCAGCTCGTAACGGTTTTACTTTGGTTGAGCTGTTAGTAGCCATTGCAATTTTTGCGGTTCTCTCAGCTTTGGGTTGGCAGGTTTTTGATTATTTAAATAAAGTCAAAACACGTAATGTAGTACATGAAGCTGCTTTAGAACAATTGCAAGCCAGCTATCAACAGCTATTAAAAGATACTACTCAAATGATACCGATTGCTCCCCAGATCCAAGGTGAAATTCAGCCCGCACTGCAGTTGCAAGATGGCCGTTTGAGCTTCACCAAAACAGGAGTCACTGATCCCTTGCAGCAAGGTCTGCTTGCGCAGGAACGTATTGAATATCGTTATGATGCCACAGCGCAAAAATTATATCGTTTAAAGTATCAGCATGTGCATAAAGATGGACAATTACAGCCGATTTCGAGTGAACTGCTCACTCAAGTTGAGGATTTTAAAGTGCTGTTGCTGAATCCAGAGATGATTAACACATGGCCACAAAATCCGCAGCAAACCACAGCTTTACCGCGCGGCTTAGAGGTTCAACTGAAAGTGCAAGGCACTGAATATTTATGGCGTTTTAGCTTAATGCCACATCAAGGAAGCAGCTAATGCAAAGGCAGCGTGGAATTGCTTTAATTACCATCTTAATGATGGTGGCTTTGGCCACTATTTTGGCGGCAGGTATTGCCAAACAGCAAGGGGCTACTGCACAGGGTACCCAAAGCCTGATGCAGCAAAATCAGGCATTACTCTATGCCAAAAGTGCGGAAGCTTTTTTTTCTGAATTATTAATTGATGATGCAAAAAATGCTGCGGAGCTGGATCATTTACAAGAAACTTGGGCACAGCCCATGCCGCCATTTCCAGTCGATGGTGGATTGGTGACGGGGCGCTTAGAAGATCAAAATGCCAAGTTTAATCTCAATAGTTTGGTGCAAGCAGATGGTGAAAAAATTAACCCTGCTGCGCAAGCCTGGTGTATACGTGTTTTGCAGCATGCTAATTTGGCACCAGAGTTGGTTGAAGCGCTCATTGATTGGCAAGATCAAAATGATGAGCTAACTGGAACCATGGGTGCTGAAAGTGGTTATTATCAAAGTTTAGGCCAAGGCTATCTCGCACCCAATCAGGCTTTAACAGATGTGGCTGAGCTAAAACAAATCCGTGGTTTTGATCAGCAGCATTATCAGGTATTAAAACCCTATGTGGCGGCCTATCCGCGTGAGCAAAAGGTCAATGTCAACACCGCATCTGCTTGGTTACTTAGCACTATTGACCCTAAACTTAAACTGAGTGAGGTAGAAAACCTATTAACCCAGCGCCGTGGTCAACTCAAACATTGGCAAAACTTAAATGAATTTTGGCAAACGCCGCCTTTTGATCAAGTTGATCCTGCAATACAAAGTCAGATGAATAGCTTGCTTGCTGTACAATCCAATAGTTTCTTAGGCTTGGTTGAGATTGAGTTTTCAGGCTATAAACGTTATATGCAAAGTCAATTGCAACGCGATGGGCAGAATATTCGGGTGTTATCTCGTAGTCTAGCACCGTTTTAATAGCCTTTCCCGATGCAGGCAAACAGGAAAATAAATGCCCAGTCTGAGTGTTTTGCTTTATAATCTAAATAAATTCACAAATTTTGGATCCTATTACGACATATGTTAATTCGTAAATTATTTAAGTTCGAAAATGCCCATATTGTCCGTAATTGCACCTCGGATCGTTGCAAACGTTCAATTCATGGACATAGCTATAAAGTGGAATTACTGCTCAAAGCCTCAAAACTTGATCATGGGCAAATGGTCTATGACTTTGGTTTACTCAAAGGCGTGATTAAAGATTTATATGATGCATTTGATCATGCCATTTGTTTTTGGCAGCATGATGATGCTGAGTATATTCAAGCCTGCAAAACCTTTAGTGCGCGTTGGGTGGCTTTACCTGTATCACCCTCAGCTGAACAATTCTCCCGTATTTTCTTTTATCTTGCGCAACAGGTCTTGGCTTCAACCATTACTCAAAATGGCGAAGGCGATGTAGAGGTCTATTCAGTGATTGTGCACGAAACCGACACTGGCTATGCACAAAGCTTTTTAGAAGACATTAATAATGCACAAATGGGTGAATTACGTTTAGAAGATGTTGTGTTTTCTGCACAAATTCAAAGCGAATGGACTGATCCTGAGATGTATGAAAAACTTAAAGCGGGTCAAGCTTTCCAAAACCCACCGGTTGAACTTCAAGTTAAACTTTAATTTTCCTGCATCTTTATGGATATCATCATGTCTTTGACTGAGCAACAACAAGCAAAATTGGACAAAGTTCAGTTAGATCACAGCTGGAAGGTGGCGCTGAGTGAATTTTTACTCAGTCCTAAAATGGATGAACTCAAACAATTTTTAGTGCAGGAAAAGCAGGCGGATAAAATCATTTATCCACCCAGCTCACTGATTTTTAATGCGCTTAACACTACACCACTAGATCAAGTGAAAGTGGTGATTTTAGGTCAAGATCCGTACCATGGGCCCAATCAAGCCCATGGTTTAAGTTTTTCTGTACAAAGAGGGGTTGCAATACCGCCATCTTTGCGTAATATTTTCCATGAGTTACACGCTGATTTAGGCGTAGATATTCCTAAACATGGCAATTTAACCCAATGGGCTGAGCAAGGGGTATTGTTGTTAAATGCAGTACTTACCGTCGAGGCAGGACAGCCGACATCACATCAAAAACGTGGTTGGGAAGATTTTACTGACCACGTGATTGATGTCTTGAATCAGCAGCGCGAGCATATTGTGTTTATTCTTTGGGGCGCATATGCACAGCGTAAGGGACAACGTATTCATTCAGATAAGCATTTGGTGTTAAAAGCGGCACATCCGTCGCCATTGGCAGCCAATCGTGGTGGTTTTTTTGGATGCAAAGCGTTTTCAAAAACAAATAATTATTTAACACAACATGGCATTGAGCCGATCAATTGGCAGCTGGACGCATGACATATTCTCCCTTAACAAAAGATTATCATCCCGATTTAATTGTAGAACAAGCTGCCAATGGCTGGCGTATTGTACGTTTAAATCGTCCTAAATCTTTACATGCTTTGGATGAAAGCATTGTTTCAGCTTTACTGGCTGTATTCCAAGATTTTCACCATGACGATAACGTCAAAGCCATTTGGTTAGATTCCACCACCCCTAAAGCCTTTTGCGCCGGTGGTGACGTACGTAAATTACGTCAATTGGTCATTAATGACGAAGTGGATGTAGCCAATAAATTCTTTGAGCAAGAGTACGCACTGGATGCTTTATTACATAATTACGCCAAGCCTGTATTGGTTTGGGGCGAAGGTTATGTGATGGGCGGCGGTTTAGGCCTATTTATGGCGGCACCGTTTCGTTTAGTAACGCCATATTCACGTCTAGCTATGCCAGAGATTAATATTGGTTTGTATCCTGATGTAGGTGCAACGCGTTTCTTAGCGGATCGTGGCGCTATTGGTCTATTTACCGGTTTAACGGGTTCAATCATGACCTCAGCGGGTGCTTATGGGATTGGCTGGGCCACCCATATTTGTGATGCACATCGTGACAAAGTCTTAGATAAAATGGTGAATATCGACTGGGATCATTATCCAGCAGGTGATTTCCGCGCCATTGATGACACTTTAAATAGTATGCATCGTCCAGTAGGCCCTGGGCCATTACAAAATTCTTTAGATGTGATTCAAAGTGTCTGTCGCGGGCTGAATTTTGAGCACGATTATGAATCGATTATTGGTTTAAGCGATGCGCGTAGCGATTGGTTACGTCAGGCCAGTGAAAATCTACAAAAAGGCTCACCAGCAACAGCGGCTTTAACTTGGTTGCTATGGCAATGGGGTAAACAAGATCATTCTTGGACTGAAGTCTTTGAGTTAGAACGTCAAATTTCAGCTTGGAAGATCCGCCATCCTGACTTTGTTGAAGGCGTGCGTGCGCGTTTAGTTGATAAAGACTTAGCACCTGAATGGCAAAAAGGCACGGATTTATCCTTAAAAGGCATTTTAAGTGCTCATCCACCTGTTACTGATATTCAAAGCTGGAATGATTTGCTTCAACATTATGGTGTGATTGCCTAAGCCATGAGCGATGTAATCAAAACAGATGAACAATGGATGCAGCTTGCTTACGAGCAGGCTGCATATGCTGCAAGTTTGGGTGAAATTCCCGTAGGTGCGGTGTTGGTCAGTCAAAATCAAATTATTGGCACAGGCTTTAACACCCCAATTGCAGCCAATGACCCAACCGCACATGCCGAAATTCAAGCCATTCGCATGGCCTGTCAAAATATACAGAACTATCGGTTACCCGAAGATGCGGTTTTATATGTGACCTTAGAGCCATGCACTATGTGTGTAGGGGCATTAATTCATGCCCGTGTTCAACGCGTGGTCTTTGGAGCAACAGAACCTAAAGCTGGCGCTTTAGGCAGTGCGCGGGATTTATTTGCCACAGGCTATTACAATCATGTCTTTCAAGTCGATGCAGGCTGTCTAGCTGAACAGTGTTCAACACAATTAAGTGCCTTTTTTAAAATGCGCCGTGAACAAAAACGTGAACAAAAACGTCAGCAACAACAAGCCTCAGATTTAATTTAGCCGTATACTGATCGTGTCGCATCATTTTGATTTTTGTCCCATTAAACTTGGCAATGTCATTCTAGTTAACCAGCAAAATGGAAACACCATGAGCGTTAAAATTATTACTATTGATGGTCCAAGTGGCTCTGGTAAAGGCACACTGGCTGCCAAACTCGCTGCCCATTATCAATTCCATTTATTGGACTCAGGTGCTTTGTACCGTCTGTTAGGTTTAGCTCTACAGCAAAAGCAGCTTTTAGAATCTTTAGATACACACTTGCAACAATGTATTGAAATTGCAACAGCTTTAGATATTGAATTTAAGACGAGTGCTCAAGGAATTCAGGTACTCCTAAACGCTGAAGATGTGTCACACACTATTCGCACAGAACGTGTGGGGGAATTTGCTTCAAAAGTTGCAGCGATTCCTGAACTTAGAACAGCCCTTTTGACACGTCAACATGCTTTTGCCCAAGCCCCAGGCTTAGTGGCAGACGGACGTGATATGGCAACAGCCATTTTCCCACAGGCCCAAGCCAAAATTTATTTGACTGCATCGGCTGAATCTCGTGCATCACGCCGTGTAAAACAGTTGCAGGCAATGGGGCTGGATGTTAAAATAAACGACATTTTAGCTAATATCGTCGCCCGCGATAAAAGAGATATGGAGCGCCTCGTGGCTCCACTTAGACCCGCGGATGATGCATACATCATCGATAGCTCTGATTTAAGCATTGATGAGGTATTTGCACTGATGACCACTTATGTGGATCAGCGCTTAGCCAATTAACCTATTTGTTACAGCAGAAGCATAGCTTGATCAGTTTATATGGACTATGTAGACGTTTTATTAAACCGGCCTTGTCTGATCCAAGACCGCTGACTTTATCGGAAATATCATGACCGAATCTTTTGCAGCCCTCTTTGAAGAAAGCGAATTAAACCTCAACGTTGAAAAGGGTGCAGTCATCCAAGGCGTTGTAGTAAGCATCGACTCTGACTGGGTAACAGTTGACACTGGCCTTAAATCTGAAGGCATCGTTGACCGCGCTGAATTCTTAAACGACCAACGTGAGCTTGAAGTTGCTGTTGGCGACACAGTTGATGTTGTTGTTGAAGCACTTGACAACGGTATGGGTCAAACTGTTCTTTCTCGCGAAAAAGCTAAACGCGCTGAGACTTGGACTAAACTTGAAAAAATCTTTGAAGACGGCGAAATCGTTACTGGTGTTATCTCTGGTAAAGTTAAAGGCGGTTTCACTGTTGACATCGGTCCAGTACGTGCGTTCCTTCCAGGTTCTTTAGTTGATACTCGTCCTATTCGTGATACGACTCACTTAGAAGGCAAAGAGTTAGAATTTAAAGTAATCAAACTTGACGCTAAACGTAACAACGTTGTTGTTTCACGTCGTGCTGTTATGGAAGCTGAATCTTCAGCTGACCGTGAAGCGCTTCTTGCTCAGCTTGAAGAAGGCCAAACAGTTACTGGTACAATCAAAAACCTTACTGACTACGGCGCGTTCGTTGACCTTGGCGGTATCGACGGTCTTCTTCACATTACTGATATGGCTTGGAAACGCATCAAGCACCCTTCAGAAGTTGTGGAAGTGGGTCAAGAAGTTACTGTTAAAGTACTTAAATTCGACCGCGAACGTAACCGCGTATCTTTAGGCCTTAAGCAATTAGGCGAAGATCCATGGTTAGCGATCATGAGCCGTTACCCTAAAGGTTCTATCGTTAAAGCACGTGTTACTAACTTAACTGACTACGGCTGTTTCGCAGAAATCGCTGAAGGCGTTGAAGGTCTAGTACACGTTTCTGAAATGGACCACACAAACAAAAACATCCACCCATCTAAAGTAGTTCAGATTGGTGACGAAGTTGATGTTATGGTTCTTGAAGTAGACGAAGAACGTCGTCGTATTTCTCTTGGTATCAAACAAACTCGTGCTAACCCATGGGAAGAGTTTGCTAAAAATCATGACAAAGGCGAGAAAGTATCAGGTACAATCAAGTCTATCACTGACTTCGGTATCTTCATCGGTTTACCAGGCGGTATCGATGGTCTAGTTCACTTGTCTGATATTTCTTGGAACGAACAAGGCGAAGAAGCAATTCGTCGTTACAAGAAAGGTGACACAGTTGAAGCGGTTATCTTGTCTGTAGACGCTGAAGGCAACCGTATCAGCCTTGGCATCAAGCAAATGAACAGCGATCCGTTCAACGACTTCTTAGCTGCTAACGAACGCGGTGCGCTTGTTAAAGGTACTGTAACTGCTGTTGACGCTCGTGGCGCAACTGTTAAGTTAGCTGACGAAGTTGAAGCAACTTTAAAAGCATCTGAAATCAACCGCGACCGCGTTGAAGATGCAACTAAGTTCCTTGAAGTTGGTCAAGAAGTTGAAGCGAAAATCATCAACGTAGATCGTAAATCTCGCTCTATCAACTTGTCTATCAAAGCGAAAGACGAAGCTGAAGAGAAAGAAGCTGTTGCCAACTTAAAAACTGCAACAACTGCTCAAGACAACGGTCCTAAGACGATCGGTGATTTGATCAAAGCTCAAATGAACCACTAATGTGTATGGGTAAATTGTATTGTTAATGTAATTTAAGCAATACTTTTTACACAAATACTATAAACGGTAGCGTAGTATTCACTTATTGCGCTACCGTTTTGTATTTAAACAGGTTATTATCTTTTTAAGTTAAAAGTAGCTTGATAATTAAAGAGGTCGATGATGACTACAGAAGCACTTAATAAGTCTGACTTAATAGAGCGAATCTCTCTCAAAAACCCACACTTAGCTGAACCCCTTGTGGAAGAAGCGGTGAAAATTATGATTGACCAAATGATTGCAGCTTTATCATCGGACAATCGTATCGAAATTCGTGGTTTTGGTAGTTTTGCTTTGCACCACCGTGAGCCGCGTGTAGGTCGTAACCCGAAAACAGGTAAATCGGTAGAGGTGGCAGCTAAAGCAGTGCCACATTTCAAACCTGGTAAGGCATTACGTGATGCTGTGAATGAATCTGCCAATCAATAAAATTCCGTAGGGGTGTCTATGCGTTACGTTTTAGTCGTTTTATTGCTGGTTGTTTTTGGTTATTCCTTAGCATTGGTATTGCAAAATAGTACAGAGCTATCAGTAGATTTACTCTTTACTCAAGTTCCAGCAATGCGCTTAGGTTTGTTGCTCCTAATCACCTTAGGATTGGGCATCACTTTAGGCTTGCTTATCGGTGTACAAGTATTTCGTGTATTCCAAAATAATTGGGAAATTAAACGATTACGTAAAGACATTGAACATCTACGCAAAGAACAAATTCAAGTGGCTCAAGCTGCAGCTGCAGATGCTGCTGCCCATACGCGACATGAAAAAACTGTTTTAGATATTCATTCTGAAGATCGTCCATCGGTGTAAAGAATTTTCGCTAAAATATTTTGCTTTGGTGTATCACCAAAAACAATAAAAAAATCACACTCTAAGGTGAAAACGTTAGAGTGTTTTTTTTTGATAATTTTTTATAAAGCAAATAGATAATTTTGCCACCATGCTTGAGCTTGGCTTAATAAGCTTTATAATGCGTCTAATTTGTTTTTTAAAAGGGTAAGTCTCTTGAGTATTATCGTTGCATTAGATGCCAAAAGCCAATATGACGCTTTAACTATTGCCGAACAACTTGACCCTACTTTATGTCGTGTCAAAGTTGGTAAAGAGTTATTTACCCATGAAGGTCCAAGTGTGGTTAAAGCCTTACATCAACAAGGTTTTGAAGTGTTTTTGGATCTTAAATTTCATGATATTCCAAATACTACTGCACAGGCAGTGTGTGCTGCAGCGGATATGGGCGTCTGGATGGTGAATGTGCACGCTTCAGGTGGACGTCAAATGATGGAAACTTGTGTTGAGCGTTTAAAAGCAGGTAACTACAACACACAGCTGATTGCTGTGACTGTATTAACATCAATGGGCCGTGAAGATCTCAAAGATTTAGGTTTGGATATTGAACCTTTTGAACATGTCAAACGCTTAGCAAGTCTTACCAAAGACAGTGGTTTAGATGGGGTGGTATGTTCAGCGCAAGAAGCAAAAATGCTACGTGATACTTTAGGGCAAGATTTTGCCTTAGTCACACCTGGCATCCGTCCTGCAGGTTCAGCAGCTGATGACCAAAAACGTATTGTGACCCCTAAACAAGCCATGCTCGATGGTTCAACGCATTTGGTTATTGGTCGCCCGATTACCAAATCTGAAAATATGCGTCAGACTCTAAAAGATATTTTAGCGACATTGTAAAAACCCTTTCCAACCTCCCTTTTTCAAAGGGAGGAAATTGCCTCTTTGATAAAGAGGGATTTAGAGAGATTTTAAATGTAGGGATGATTCAATCAAATCGCCGCTAAAACACTCACCGCAATTGGGGCAAGTATAGATAACAGAAATCCACTGACCATGGCATGTGGAATAAAATCATGACCACAAGCTTGTTTGACCATAGGTAAGGTTACATCCATTGCGGTTGCACCTGCAGAGGCAATTGCAGCACGCGGATAACGCCAACCCACACAATACATCAGTAAAATGGCAAATATTTCTCTAAATAAATCATTGATTAAGGCAATACTACCTAATTCAGCCCCCTTTAATTCACTAATGACAATGCCTGACATCGAGTAAAAGCCATAGCCTTGCGAAAATAATAAGGCATCTTGAAAAGTCAATTGCTCTAGCAGCAGATAACTGATGTAGGCACCAAAAATTGAACCGACAATACACGCTAAGGGCACCAGTAAAATTTTCCAATTTAGCCATGAGCGATTAAGAGGTGTGTAGGCGAGGTCTAAACCAATCAATAACATAAAGGCTAGCAATAACCACCAACTATTGATGTGTAGGCTTAACTGCGATAGTTCAGCATAATAAGCGATTAAAATACCTAACATTAAAGCTAAAAGCGCATAACTAATATTCAATAGTGAGCTGAGCACTAAGGATAAATTAACGCGACCATGGTTGGTTTGATACCCCAAGGCTTTAAAACACAAGTAGCAGCACATAAATGCACCTAGAGAGGTGCTAGCGGCTAAGGTCAAGGCAGGGCGCAAAATGACATCTAAATTTGGTATGGCATGTAAGGCTTGAAAAAACTCAATCGCGATCGCGACTAATAGCATATAACTAAAATAAGGCAGTATTTTAAAAGCAAGTGTTTTGATGAGGGCCGGAAGTTTGTCTGCCAATATAAAACCCAAGCTTAAACACAACAGCAATTGCAAAATCAGCCACACAGAGTACATAAAAAGCGCAAAAAAATAATCTAGGCTTATGATACTTAGCTCGAGCAGCCGATGAAATAGTTTTGTATATAGATTGAGCAGTTAAACTTAAAAGTGATCATTTCGGCAATGTTCAAACACCCTAAAATAGCGTAAAAACGTAAGTGTTGTTTAGCTGTGGCAAAATTATGAAGAGATCGATTTTAGGGCTGATGTACTTAATTCAAGGCATGCGTAAGGCAGGTCTAGAGGTTGATCCTAAGTTACATGCAGTAGGCTTAAGGGCTGAAGCTTTAGAAAGCAGTGCAGTGATTCATCCAAGTCTAGAGTGGAATTTGCTACAAGTCGTGGGCAAAAACGTCAATCCTGCTTTGGGTCTATGGATTGGGCAACACTATAATTTAGTGGGTTATGGACCCTTGCTCATGTTGCTAGTGACCAGCGCGAGGATAGAGATTGCCTTAGAAAAAGCGGTTGAATATCAACGCTTAACACATTTGACTGGTGAACTAAGTTTGCGTTATGAAGCTGACCGGGTAGGTCTATGTTATGTGCCAGAACAGCTGAATACCGACTTAGGCTTACTAAGTGCCCATTGTGAAATCTCCAGTACCTTTAAGTTTTTATCAGACCTGTACAAAACCATGGGTTTAAAGGTGCCCAAATTTGCCATTGAGTTGCCATTTTTTGCCCCTGAAACCGACGAACTCATGGAAAATTATGCCCGTGTTTATGGTGAGAATTTAATTTTTGACCGTGGTGAAGCAGTTTTTTGGTGTGATCGTGCAGTTTTAGATAAGAAGATTCCCTCAGCAGATGCCATGACCTTTAAAACCTATGAACATAAGTGCATAAGTGAGATGAATCGGTTAAAAATTGATGAAAAAGAACCGGTTTTACTGCAACGGGTGTATGACTATTTAAAGTTACAACAAGGCATGTTGCCAAGCATGGCACAAACGGCACACGTGTTACAAATTCCAGAGCGTACGTTAAGACATCAATTACAACAGCTAGGGAGGAGTTATAAAGATATTCGTGAACAAATTATGAAAGATAAAGCCTTAGAATTAATTGAATATAAAGAATATTCCATAGAAATGATTGCTGAGCTGTTAGGTTATTCAGAGCCAGCTGCTTTTAATCATGCGTTTAAACGTTGGTTTGGACAAAGTCCGCGCCAATACCATAAATAAGCCAAAGTGTTATAGCACAATGCTGAATCTTGGTTATACTCCTTTAAGCTCAAAATAGTATGCAATGATATGTCTGACTTAACTTCAAACCCATTATCGCCCGCAGAGCGCTATGCCCAAGCTTTAGCGTCTGGGCAGTTTATGCCTGATGAGGCGCAAGCACAGGCTGTGCATGAGTTAGATCGTGTGTGGCAAGAACTGATCCAACGTTATAAAGCCGCAAAAAAACCATTTGCACGCTTTCGTCGTCAAACTGCACCACAAGGCGTATATATGTGGGGTGGGGTTGGACGTGGTAAAACTTGGTTGATGGATCAATTTTATAATGCTGTCCCATTTCGTCGTAAAACCCGTATGCACTTCCATCACTTTATGCAATATGTGCATAAAGAGCTGAATAAATTATCGGGTCAGCAAAACCCATTAGATATCGTTGCTGATCAAATCTATAAAGATGCTGTGATTATTTGTTTTGATGAATTTTTCGTGTCTAATGTGACTGATGCGATGATCTTAAGTGATTTATTCCAAAAATTATTTAAGCGTGGCATTACTTTAGTGGCAACGTCCAATATTGCACCCGATGGTTTATATAAGAATGGGATTCATCGTGATCGTTTTCTGCCAACCATTGAAATGGTTAAGCAAAACTGTGTGATTTTAAACGTAGATGCTGGTGTAGATTATCGTTTACGGGTGTTAAAACAAGCACAACTATTTAAATATCCATTGAATCCCGAACATGAAGCATGGATGCAACAACGTTTTGATGCCCTGACGCAAACACAAGCTAAATCTAGCGATGATATTGTGATTAATAATCGTCAGGTGAAAACGATTTGTCATACTGAAGATGTGTTGTGGTGTGATTTTGCTGATTTATGCTTAAAACCACGTAGCCCAGCCGATTTTATTGAAATTGCCAATATTTATAATACTGTGTTGGTGAGTAATATTCCGCATTTGACCGATTATTTGGCCGATGGTACGCGTCGCTTTATTTATTTGGTCGATGAATTTTATGATCGCGGTGTAAAATTATTACTGACTTCAGAAGATAATATTATTGAGATTTATTCAGGTGAAAAACTTGCCTTTGAGATTGAACGTACCCGTTCACGTTTACTTGAAATGCAGTCCGATGATTACTTAAATGCGGCACATCGACAAATTCAAGATAATAATCCTGAAAAAGCCGAAGTCTAAAATTAAGCGCCTACGGGCGCTTTTCTTTACTTGTAGCATGTAAATAAATCTAAAAAATTGCGTTATCGATGGTTTTTTGAACGAAAATCTGAACTTAAGTCTAATTTAGACATTTCAAAAACTTTATACACTATAAAAGAGCATTCATTCTGATGATGTTAATAAATCAATACTGTGTTTAAAAAATGCCCATTATTTTGTTTATTAATAATCCTATTCAGAACGGTATAAATGGGTATACTCGGAAGCTCTTGGAATAAAAAATAGCAATATCAGGAAAGACAATGACTGCACGTATTCAAAAAGGCAAGTTAGCGATTGCTAAAGAACTTTACGATTTCATCGAAAATGAAGCACTACCAGGTTCAGGTCTCGACAGTGAGACTTATTGGAGCAACTTCGAACAAGTCGTTGTCGATCTTAGTCCAAAAAACACAGCACTCTTGGCTAAGCGTGACCAAATTCAAGCACAAATTGATGAATGGCACCGTAATAACACTTTTGAATTAGAAGCTTACAAAGCCTTCTTAACTGAAATTGGCTACTTATTACCAGAAGTAGAAGATTTCCAAATTACCACAGAAAATGTCGACGAAGAAATTGCGACCATTGCAGGCCCACAGCTGGTTGTACCTGTACGTAATGCACGTTACTGCTTAAACGCTGCCAATGCACGTTGGGGTTCTTTATACGATGCACTTTACGGTTTTGACGTAATCTCGGAAGAAGATGGTGCAGAAAAAACCAAAGGCTACAACCCAAAACGCGGCGAAAAAGTAATTGCCTTTGCAAAAAACTACTTAGACGAAACTTTCCCTTTAGCGAATGGTTCACATGCCGATGCAACCCAATATACTGTTGAAGGCAATGCATTGGTTGTAAGCTTAAAAGATGGCTCTACAACTACAATTGCTGATGCATCTAAATTTGTGGGCTTTAATGGCGATGCTGCTGCACCAACAGAAGTTGTGCTTAAAAACAACGGTCTACATGCAATTATTCAAATTGATGCATCAAGCGCAATTGGTCAAACAGACGCGGCTGGCGTAAAAGACGTTGTATTAGAAGCTGCTGTAACTACGATTCAAGACTTAGAAGACTCAGTTGCTGCGGTTGATGCTGAAGAGAAAGTAGAAGGCTACCGCAACTGGTTAGGCTTAATGCGCGGTACTTTAGAAGAGTCTATTGAGAAAAATGGTAAAACAGTTACCCGTAAACTCAATGCTGATCGCACTTTCAAAAACCTTGAGGGTGGCGAAACTAAAGTTCACGGTCGTTCATTAATGTTGTTGCGTAATGTCGGCCATTTGATGACCAATCCTGCAATCCTTGTAGATGGTCAAGAAATCTACGAAGGTATTATGGATGCGTTAGTAACACCGTTATTAACCATTGCGGACATCCGTGGCGAAAACACGATTAAGAACTCGCGTAAAGGTTCAATGTATATCGTGAAGCCAAAAATGCATGGTCCTGAAGAAGTGGCATTTGCGGTAGAACTGTTTGAACGTGCTGAACAAGCGCTTGGTCTACCTGCCAAGTCAATCAAAATTGGGATCATGGATGAAGAACGTCGTACATCTGTGAACTTAAAAAACTGTATCGCGCAAGCCAAAGATCGTACCATCTTCATTAATACAGGTTTCATGGACCGTACTGGTGATGAAATTCATACCTTTATGGAAGCAGGTCCATTCGTACGTAAAGGCGAAATCAAAGGTCAAATTTGGTTCCCAGCCTATGAAAACCGCAACGTCATGGTGGGTTTACAAACAGGTCTACGTGGTAAAGCGCAAATTGGTAAAGGCATGTGGCCAAAACCAGACATGCTGCTTGATATGTACAAAACTAAAACTGAACATCCAGAAGCGGGTGCAAGCTGTGCATGGGTACCATCACCAACAGGTGCGGTGATTCACGCGATTCACTACCATCAAATTAATGTGGCAAACCGTCAGCAAGAACTTCTTGCAACAGAAGCATTGCCATTAGATGACTTATTGACACCACCACTTGCCAAAGACACCAATTGGACAGAAGAAGAAAAGCTCAAAGAGCTTGAAAACAACTGCCAAGGTATTTTAGGTTATGTGGTACGTTGGGTTGACCTTGGTGTTGGTTGTTCTAAAGTGCCGGATATCAACGATGTTGGCTTAATGGAAGACCGTGCAACTTTACGTATTTCTTCACAGCATGTGGCGAACTGGTTACGTCACGGTATTGTAACCCGTGCACAAGTTGAAGAAGTAATGCAACGTATGGCAAAAATCGTGGATGAGCAAAATGCCAATGATCCACTTTATACGCCAATGTCGGCTGACCTTGCCAATAACATCGCATTCCAAGCAGCCTCTGATTTAATTTTCAAAGGTGGTGAACAACCTGCTGGTTACACCGAGCCACTACTACACGCAGCGCGTTTAAAATTAAAAGGTTATACAGGTGACTAAACCTATGTAATTTAAAAAGCCTCTTCGGAGGCTTTTTTTATGCCTTGCGTATCACTGTTTAGCAATATGTATAAACAGGTAATAAATCGTGGCGGAGGTAGGCAGGTTTTTTCAGCTTCTGTTAAAGTGATGGCAGATCAAAATAAGGACTATCATCATGCAGGCTTACCACAATTTAAATCAACAATTTATTGCCGGTGAATGGCAGATCGGTAATTCAACACATCATTTAGAAAATATTAATCCTTATAGCCAAGCGCTCATTTTTCAGTTGCAATGTGCCAATAGTGATGATGTCGATACAGCTTATACCGCAGCCTCATTGGCTTTTCGCCAAGGGGTATTACACAGTAAAGAGACGCGAGTCAAAATTATTGAGAATTTAGCCCATATTATCCAAAAACGCCGTGAAGAGATTGTGCAATGGTTAATTAACGAATCTGGTAGCACACGCATGAAAGCTAATATTGAAGTAGATGCAGCCTTGGGTATCATTCAATATAGCGCGCAATTTCCAGATTGGTTCAAACAAGAACATTTAAGCAGCCAAGACCCCAGCCGTCAAAGTTATGTCCTACGTAAACCTTTAGGGGTAATTGCGGTCATTAGCCCATGGAATTTCCCCTTTCATTTGTCTATGCGCTCAGTGGTCACAGCAATTGCCTGTGGTAATACCGTGGTGTTAAAACCGGCCAGTGATACCCCAGTGACAGGTGGAACCTTATTGGCAAAATTATTTGAAGAAGCCGGTACACCGAGTGGGGTGCTGAATGTCGTGGTGGGCAGTGGTCGTGAAATTGGAGACTATTTTGTAGAGCATCCTACGCCTAAACTGATTTCTTTTACCGGTTCAACCGAAGTGGGGCAAGGGGTAGGCAGTAAAGCCTTGGCCAGCTCACGGATAAAACGCTTGGCTTTGGAACTCGGTGGTAATGCGCCTTTGGTCATTTTAGATGATGCTGATTTAGATTTAGCCGTTGAATTAACCATTATGGGGCGTTTTTTACATCAAGGGCAAATTTGTATGAGTACTAATCGTGTGATTGTAGATCAAATTATTCATGATGCATATGTGGAAAAACTGCTTGAGGCTGTGGCAAAAATTCCAGTGGGCGATCCAAACTTAGCAGAAACGATGATTGGTCCGATTATCAATCAATCTCAAGTCAGTAAGCATCAAGCGATCATTCAATATGCCCAAGATTTAGGCGCTGAATTGATCTATGAGGGGGGTATTCACGGTAATATTGTTGCCCCACATGTCTTTACTCATGTGGATCCCTACTTTGAGATTGCTCAGCAAGAAAGTTTTGGCCCAATTTTACCGATTTTAAAAGCCAAAGATGAACAACATGCTGTAGATTTAGCCAATAACACTGAATTTGGTTTGTCTAGTGCGGTATGTACCCAAAACATTCAACGTGGTCAAATGTTTGCTGAAAAAATTGATGCAGGGATGACGCATATTAATGGTATTACCGTTGCTGATCATGCCAATGCACCTTTTGGTGGTGAAAAAAACTCAGGCCTAGGGCGCTTTAACGGGCACTGGATTTTTGAAGAGTTTACTCGTAGCCATTGGTTGACCCTACCACAATAAAAAACCTCAGCTTAGAGCATGCTTCACGTTATAATAGCTGAAGTGTTGTAGAGGTGTTTTTTAGCATGTGTGCGAACTTTAAACCGCTAACCCGTAGCCAACAGCGTGAGTTACAACTCCCTGAGATTCCTTTTGACTATCCTGAGGAAGTTTATCCTAACTATGCTTTACCTTTACTGTTTAAATCCAACCAAGGTCTAGAGTGGCGTTCGGTCAATTTTGGCTTGGTACCTAAATGGGCAGAAGATAAATCAGTCGCGACACGTACTTACAACGCCCGTAACGAAACCTTATTACAAAAGCCAAGTTTTGCCGAAGCTGCGGCTAAAGCTAAATTTGGCGTGATTCCCGTGCATGAGTTTTACGAATCAAAATATTTTGATGGTAAACCACAGCGTTGGGGGGTACGTCGCCGTGATGGCAAGGGATTTTATATCGCTGCGCTGTATGAAATTTGCAAATTAGGTGATGAAATCGTACGTTCAGCCAGCATGATTACGATGGATGCGATTGATCACCCGATGATGAAAGACTTTCATGAGCCGGGACCGATTAAACGTTCAGTGATTGTGATCCCTGAAGCACGTTTAGGGGAGTGGCTGAGTTTAAAACAGCCCAATTTAAGTTCTTTTGTTCAAGGTTTTCCAGTAGAGGAGTTTGAATGTTCACACGTGTCTAAGGCGAAAATCGAAAAAGTGAGTCCACAACTCAACTTTTTCGATGCGCTATAGCATTAATGGGCCAAGTTCTTAAAGATTTGTTTGAGGCCATCCATCATTTTCTCAATTTGTAATGGGGTTAAGCCATCAAAAGATTGCTCTAACACAATACCCGTTAAGTCATTTACCTTTTCCGTCATCTCGATGCCTTTTTGTGTTAATACCACGCGTGTAATACGTGCATCATCTTCGCATGAATAGGTGTCGACTAAACCTTCATCTTTGAGTCGATAAATAATTTTTGTGGTGGTTGACATTTTAGACACCACCATTTGAGAGAGGTCAGAGACACTAGCATTGGGTTTACTTTGTAATGCCACTAAAATACGACGACGTGAATTGTCTAGACCATACTTTTTTAAGGCATGATCGACATTGTTGACGTATTGTGCATGAACTTGCATGATCCAATAAAAAGGAAACTCTTCAAAATTCGTATTATGCGACGAAGGCAAAAATTTAGCATATTTTTTAGTCATGTGATGTTATTCCTGTTACCGGTATTTTAGTTTTAATTGCGTCACAATTATTTGTTATTTTATGTGAAAACTCAAGTTGCTATATCAATTTTTTTGCCTTTTTGCCACCCAAGTCCATGAGGGGTGTTATGGCGTTGACAAGACACTTGAGTATACAAGGTCTAGATTTAAGATTTGATCCCTTGTTTAAGGGGGTTTATATAATAATCAATAAAAAATAAAGCATTTTTCAGCTAAAAATATGTGGCGTAGTGTGTAATAGATCACATATTTTAATAAAAAAAATAAAAAATATAATTACAACTGCGGCAGTTTATGCATAATGAAATTATCTCTAGTTGCAAAGGTCATATTGAATGGATCCGTCGCCGGGGGCGTATTTGCCCACACTTACGATTTCAATGAATCAATCCGGAGTTCTTGACTAATGGAATTTTTATTAGATCCGGGAATTTGGGTTGGTTTAATAACTCTAATTATTTTAGAAATCGTTTTAGGTATTGATAACCTCGTTTTTATTGCCATTTTGGCAGATAAACTTCCTCCAGAACAACGTGATAAAGCACGTGTTCTCGGTTTAACCCTTGCATTGCTGATGCGTTTGGGTCTTCTGTTTGCGATTTCTTGGCTGGTCACCCTAACACAGCCGTTGATTACTATTTTTGAACACAGCTTCTCCGGACGCGACCTGATCTTATTAGGTGGTGGTCTATTCTTATTGTATAAAGCTGTTTCAGAATTACATGAGATGATGGAAGGTAAACCGGAAGTTAAGAGCACAAATAGCAAAGTGGTGTATGCAGGTTTTGCTGCAGTCGTTGCACAAATTGTGGTTCTTGACGCGGTATTCTCATTGGATTCAGTGATTACAGCCATTGGTATGGTTGATGACATCCGTATTATGATGGTGGCCATGGTGGTTGCTATGGTGGTGATGTTGGTGGCGTCTAAGCCCCTCACAACCTTTGTAAACCGTCATCCAACTGTTGTCATCTTATGTTTAAGCTTCTTGCTATTGATCGGTATTAGCTTAATTGCTGAAGGTTTTGGTTTCCATATTCCAAAAGGTTATATCTATTCAGGCATTGGTGTTGCCATTTTAATGGAAGGCTTTAACCAATACCGTTTACGTAATACAGCCAAACATGCGGCTAAAATTCCGTTACGTCATCGTACTGCCGACTCTATTTTAAAATTAATGGGCGGAAAAATTGAAACTGATGATGAGACAAGCCATTCACCAGCACAAGAAGCATTTGCTGATGAAGAACGTTATATGATTGGTGGGGTATTGACCCTAGCAGAGCGTTCTGTTGCCTCAATTATGACGCCACGTAGTCAAATTTCATGGGTTGACTTAAATGATTCACCAGAAATGATCCGTGAAAAAATTCTATCTGTACCGCATAGCTTATTCCCGGTATGCCGTGGTAGCTTAGATAAAGTCATTAGTATTGTACGTGCCAAAGAATTATTAGATGTCCTTGATGATGAAGAGCAAATGAAAGCTTTAATTCGTCTACATCGTCCAATTTATATCTTTGAAACCATGAAGGTTATTGACGCGATTAATACTTTGCGTACTTCGAAGGGTTCATTGGTCTTGGTGAGCGATGAGTTTGGTAATGTACAAGGTTTAATTTCACCGCTTGATGTATTTGAAGCCATTGCAGGTGAGTTCCCTGACGCTGACGAGCAACTTGATTTAATTAAACTCGAAGAAGGCAAATGGAAAGCTACGGGTATGTTGGATTTATATCAGCTAGAACTTGAATTGGGTATGCTTGATTTAGTCGAAGAAGATGCTAGCTATATTAGTGTTGCAGGCTTAATTCTTGACCAGACTCAAGGTGAAGTGACCGTAGGCACAGAACTTGAGTATAAGGGTGTGCATTTTAGTGTCACAGAGCTTGATGGTAATCGTATTAAAACCGTCATGATTCAGCACTAAGTTAAAAAGCCTCACTTATGTGAGGCTTTTTTTATAGCAGTAGGGCATGTGCAAGTACAGGCCATAAATTTTGATGGCTCTTTTTAAACATGAGCATATGCCCAATTTGGCTGTGTTGGTAATCTTCTGGGTTTAACTCAAACATTGACGTCTGTGCATTGGGGTAACGCTCTAATAAATCTTTTACATTATGGGGTGTTGCGATTTGATCATCACTAGAAAAAATTGCAGTGATTGGACAAGAAATTTGCTGATGATAATCTGCCTGAAGGGCTTGCTTAGCGTTTAGAATATAACCGGGCTGACTACAAAACTTGGCCCAATCCCGTCCAACGTTTTGGGGGAGATTTTCTCCCATGCCGATGATTTGAGTGGGTGAAAAGCCTTTGAATATATGCCCTAAAGGAAAAAGGACATAAAACATGAGTGGAGCCAAAAGCTGTGTGCGACCTTTGAGCCCACCTAAATAGCCACTCGAACCTGCCACAGTAACAAGTTTGGCAACCTGTTTAAAATTATGCATCACGCCTAGCAGCTGCCCTCCAGCACTATGTCCCACCAAAAGCACTTGTTTAGCTTGGCTAAGATGCAGCAATGTATCTACAGCCGCAGGTAGATCATATTGCCCCCAATCTGAAATTGAGGCTCTGCTATGTTTAAGTTTGCCGTGTAGTGATTGCCCAATACCACGAAAATCAAAGCTCATAACATCATAGCCTAGCGTGGTCAGATAAGTGGCAAAGTGTCGATAGAAGCCTTGTACAATGCCTGTCGCAGGTGCGATGAGAACTGGTAAGTGACGTTTTTGAGCTTGATGAGGATAAAATTGTGCGGCGAGGGGGTAGCCATCTTGAGCATAAAAGTAAAAATTTTGTATAGACATAAGTGTGCGCAAATTATTGTTATGTCATGTGACTATAACGCAATGATAAGCAATTGAGGTGACGCTATAGTCAAAGATGGATGCAACGCATCCATCTGCTAATCATCTTTACGATATTTATGTTCAATGATCGCCCAGATCAAAAATACCAGCGATACCATTAAACCATAAACAAAATATTCGGCTTTCAGATTACCTTGGATGCTGCCGTAAATGGCCAGCGTTAAGATCAATGCAAAGGTGGTGCTCAAGTAGATGAGAGCATTGCTGTTCTGCTTTAGAGCATTCTGAAAGAATGATTTATTAAAGTCTTGAACTGACATCTCCACGCCTCCTTGTTGGATAAACCCTATTGTTATAATTGGTTGGTTTCTATTGTTGTACGTGTATTTTTTTTAAATAGCAAGTGATCTGTCACAAAATTGACATCATTTTATGATTTTTATTGTGCTGGTTTGAGTGGTATTTAGGCTTTACCATAAAGCTCAATTAAAATTATAGCTGTTTGTTCAGGCAGCATGTTTAGATGAGGTGTGCTGCTATCATTAAAATCATGTAGAAACAATAAAGGTCTGTTTGGGTAAAACCTGACATTTATTGCTTAAGCTTAAAATTGTGTTTGGGTAAAACAACAATTTTAACATTCGAAAAAATCTTATTTTTTCGCGTTATCCACGATAATACAGATGATCAGCACCACAAGAGATGGGATTAACCATGCTAAATTTTGTGCGCTTAATGGTAAGTGTGCCAGTACGGCAGGTAACCATTCTTCAAAGCCTGCTACTTTTAGACCGTCAATAATACCAAACACCAATGACACAGCTGTAACAGGTGCAATCACACGTGAAGGTTTGTTAAAGAAGCCCCAGCAGAAGCCAAGCAAAATGACAACAATTGCAGGTGGATAAATTGCGCTTAGTACAGGTACAGACACGGCAATCAGTTTAGTTAAGCCTAAGTTTGAAATGACAAAGGCAAAGCCAACTAAAATAAATACCCACGCTTTATAACCAATTTTGGTAATTTGCGAGAAGTATTCAGCACATGCACAGGTCAGGCCAATCGCTGTTACCATACATGCAATAAAGATCATGGCAGCAAGGAATAAGGAGCCAAAATCACCAAAAGCATGTTGTACATAAGCATGTAGGATCACTGCGCCGTTGGCTGCATTGGCTGCTACATCATGACTACCAAGACCCAGTTTAAATAAGCTTAAATAAACTAAAGTTAAACCAATACCTGAAATCAGGCTGGCAATCACAGCATATTTGGTAATTAATTTGCTATCTGTTACACCACGTGAACGGATGGCATTAATAATCACAATACCAAATACTAAGGCGCCTAGCGTATCCATGGTTAAGTAACCATTGACGAAGCCCTCAGAAACGGGACTATTAATGTAGTTACCTACAGGCTCATCAATAAAGCCGGCAGGAATGACGAAAGCCGCAACACCTAAGATTACTAACGCTAAAATCTTAAGGGGTGACAGTACATAGCCAACAGTATCTAAAATTTTATTGGGATAAAGCGAAACTAAAGTGACAAAGGCAAAATAAATTGCACTATAGATCAGTAAGCTAGACGCTGAAGTACCAAAGTATGATGAAAAACCAATTTCATAGGATACGGTGGCAGTACGCGGTGTAGCAAATAACGGGCCTACCGCTAAGTAACACACCACCGTCAGAATAAGACTGGCAACTTTACCTAAGGGAGAGCTTAAGCGTTGAATAGAGCCTTCTACACGAGATAAGGCCACAATAGTGATCACTGGTAAACCAACAGCAGTGATTAAAAAGCCAAAAGCAGCTAACCAAACATGGTCACCTGCTTGTTGTGCAACGATCGGAGGGAAAATAATATTGCCCGCACCGATAAACAGTGCAAAGGTCATAAAACCTAGAGCAATAATATCCCGGGTACGTAAACTCGTCATAATGGGAGAACAACTAGGTGGAACAAAAAAAAGCAATTTTAGAGCAAAGCATGTTTTTTTGGTAATTAAATTTATATAAATTATGAATAGTTTTTATATGAGCTGATTTGATTTTGATCGAATTGTAAAAACTGGGTTGATTTATAAGTTTGATTCAAGAACAAAAAATGCCAAAACTTCAATTTTAAGCGATTTGATTTTCAAATCATCGTTGGAATTCAGTATGCTATGCTATATAGATTAAATGCTTAATAAATCAACAAACACATCGATAAAAATGAGAATTATTCTGTTTTATAGGGCATGCTCAGCATCTGCGTGAAAAAAGGTCTATACTACGGATACGCTTAAAGAGGATAAAATTCATGCGAGCTCCTGCCATTACCATTAAAACTGCGCAAGATTTAGAACATCTACGTATCTCTGGCCGTTTGGCTGCACAAGTTTTAGAAATGATAGGTCCGCATGTCAAGCCCGGTGTCACGACAGAATATTTAGATGATCTTTGCTACGACTTTATTGTCAACACCTTAAAAGTGACCCCCGCTAATATTGGCTATTATGGCTATACCAAAACCACGTGTATCTCACCCAATGAAGTGGTATGTCACGGTATTCCAGCAGCCACTATTGAACTCAAAGACGGTGACATTATTAATATTGATGTGGCCATTATTAAAGATGGTTACTTTGGTGACACCAGTCGTATGTACTATGTCGGTAGTGTGCAGCCTGAAGCTAAACGCTTGGTTGATACCACCTATGAAGCGATGGTGGCGGGTATTCGTGCGGTTAAACCCGGTGCTACTTTAGGCGATGTGGGCCATGCAATTCAAACTGTCGCTGAACGTGAAGGTTATAGTATTGTGCGTGAGTACTGTGGTCATGGCATTGGTAAGGTGTATCATGAGCAACCGAATGTGGTGCATTATGGTCAACCGGGGCATGGTTTAAAATTAGAAGTTGGGATGGTGTTTACCATTGAACCGATGGTCAATGCAGGACGTGCTAGCGTTAAAGAACTCAAAGATGGTTGGACAGTCGTCACAGTGGATGGTGGTTGGTCGGCACAATGGGAACATATGGTGGCGGTCACTGAAACGGGCTTTGAGGTATTATCACCTTGGCCAGAAGGTACAGGAAGTTACATGCCAATTGAAGTGGCTGAATAAAGACAAAAAGCTGATCAACGATCAGCTTTTTTTTCAGTTAAATGTTCAACGAGGTAGTCAATGAACACCCGTACAGCAGGCAGTTGACCACGTCTTGAAGGATAAACTGCATGAAAAATACCATGTGCTGCGCTCCACTCGGGCAACACCCGCACCAGTTCACCTGATGTTAAATAATCGTGCACAATGCTATCGGGTAAAAGTGCAATGCCACAATTTTGACAGGCCAGTTGTGCCAGGAGCATTAAATCAGAGCCCATTACAGTTGGGTTGACTTTAATTTTCTTCTGCTCCTGCTTTTGATTGTGCACCACAATATATTGATCTAAATGCTCATCAGACATACTTAAAATATGGTGTTGCATTAGATCTTCAGGGGTTTTTAACTCACCAAATTGATTTAAATAGGCTTGGCTGGCAAATAAATGCTGCTCGATATGGGCAAACTGGCGAATAATCAGATTTGGGTCACTGTCTAGATTAGAGCGTACCCGTAGCGCTACATCAATCCCTTCATTGATTAAATCGACACGGCGATTACTGACCAAGAGCTGTACTTTAATTTCCGGGTAAAGCTTTAAAAATTGCGGTAATATTTTCGCAATTTCATTTTGTGCAATCGATACCGGTAAACTGACTTTAATTACACCGCGTGGCTGAATAGTTAAATGATCAACTAAATCATGCGCTGCTTGCGCTGCATTAATCATCACTTGCGCATGACGATAGATGTTGAGGCCAATCTCAGTCACTGCAAAGTGGCGCGAGCTGCGCTGAATTAAACGCACGCCTAAGCGTTCTTCGAGCTGATACACCCGACGACTCAATTTAGATTTGGGAATATCGGTCGCGCGTTCTGCAGCACTAAAGCCACCATGTTCTACCACTTGAGCAAAACAATAAAAATCATCCAGATCTGACAACATATCCTATGCCAATTATGCAACGATAAAAGATATTACATGTTGATTGTTGCATCTTGTCAATGCAAATTTATTGATGAATAAATAGCCTAAGTATTTATAGAATCAATATTGGCATGTAATTTTTTTTGCATGTTGAAATATTAATTTTTACACTAGCAGAAGTTTCTATTTGAGTTTTTGTCATGGCCTATCAACTGATTCAACTTGAGCATCAAGCTACAGATTCAATTGCTTGTCCGCATTGCGCGCACTGGGTGATTAACTGGCAAGAAGAGCAATATGTACAACCGTGTGAGCATACCTTATTTATTGCCATGGATATTGGCTTTGAATATATTACTGATGAATTTGAACAGACCATGCCGCATAGCGTAGATGAGTTGCATGCCAATGATGACCAAATGAATATGTTTGCTGCCATTGATCAAGCGACCTATAGCAACTTCTTAATTTTAAAAGCAGATTTAGGTATGCAAGGCTATTCACGCTACTTGGGCTTTACCCTCTAATATAAAAAAGCACCCGAGGGTGCTTTTTGATTTAGCCTTCGACTTCTTCTTCAACATCGTCATCGGCGGTGTCCATGCCCAGTTCTTTAAGTTTACGGGTCAAGGTATTACGCCCCCAGCCAAGTAACTCAGCAGCATGACGTTTACGTCCACGGGTTTGTTGTAAGGCGGCATTAATTAAAGTTCGTTCAAACATAGGCGTCGCAATGTCTAAAATCTTCATTTCTCCATTTTTGAGCTTTTGCACGGCCCATTGACCTAACAGCTCATCCCAATGATGAATAGCAAGACGATCTAGGGCCGCTTGACCATCACCCAATTTTTCAATTGGAATTTGTTTAAGCTCTGAAGGTAAATCTTCAGGATAAACCTCACGACCTGTGATCATGACTGTGAGCCAACGACAGGTATTTTCTAACTGACGCACATTGCCTTGCCATGGCAATTGCTGCATGTATTCTTGCGTTTCAGGGCGTAAGATTTTTGGACTCACGCCTAATTCTTTACCTGCGCGTGCTAAGAAATGCTGGGCTAGCATTGGAATATCTTCGGCACGGTGGGCAAGTTTTGGAATATGAATCCGAATCACGTTTAAGCGATGGTATAAATCTTCACGGAAACGTCCATCATGTACCAATTTTTCTAAATCTTGATGCGTTGCAGCCACAATCCGCACATCGACCTTCACTGGAATATGTCCACCGACACGGTAGAACTCACCATCTGCCAACACACGTAATAAACGGGTTTGGGTTTCAAATGGCATGTCGCCAATTTCATCTAAGAACAGCGTGCCACCATTGGCTTGTTCAAAACGACCTTGGCGCTGCGTATTGGCACCAGTAAAGGCCCCTTTTTCATGGCCAAAGAGTTCGGTTTCAATCAGGTCTTTGGGAATCGCCGCCATATTCAGTGCAATAAAAGGCTTAGCACTGCGCGGTGAGTGACGATGCAGCGCATGCGCCACAAGCTCTTTGCCTGTCCCAGATTCACCATTAATCAGTACAGTGATGTGGGATTGCGATAAACGACCAATGGCGCGGAACACTTCCTGCATAGCAGGTGATTCACCAATAATTTCAGTCGATTGAATAGGTGGGGCTGTTTTCGCCGATTCTTGTTGTTGTAGCTTCGTAATATGCAAAATGGCACGATTGACTAAAGCCAAAGCTTCATCAATATCAAACGGTTTAGGTAAATATTCAAAAGCACCTGTTTGATAACTCGACACCGCCGACTCTAAATCGGAATGCGCAGTCATAATGATCACAGGTAGGTCAGGGTAATTGCCTTTGACTTTGCCTAAAAAAGTTAAACCATCAATACCAGGCATACGAATGTCGGTTAAAATGACATCTGGTGCATCAATACTTAGTTGGTCGAGCGCAGATTGCGCTTCTTCAAAGCTGGTGACATCAAAACCTTCTTCTTTAAAGGTCTTTTCCAGTACCCAGCGCATGGCGCGATCATCATCAATCACCCAAATTTTATTTCGCGACATGACTCGCCTCCCAAGGTAAATATAAGCTAAATGTTGTTTTGCCTGGCACCGATTGGCACTCAATCATTCCTTGATGTTGATGCATAATGTTTTGTGCAATGCTCAGGCCTAGACCGGTGCCTTTGGCGCGTCCGGTCACCAGTGGATAAAAAACGGATTCGATAATATCTTCAGGCACACCTGGTCCATTATCTTCGATGTCAATACGCACCATTGAACGGTGAATCACCCCATTAATGGTAACTAAACGTTGAATACGGGTTCTTAAAATCAGTTGCGGTTGTTCATCAACAAAGAAATCTTTATTTTCATTCATGGCTTGTACCGCATTGACGCTGATATTGAGCATCACTTGAATGAGTTGATCACGATCCGCCAATACATCAGGCAGCGACAAATCATAATCACGAATTAACTGCACGCGTTTTTTGGTTTGATTGGCAATTAAAGAGCGTACTCGTTCTAAAGGTTCATGAATATTGACCGGTTCGTAACTTGGTAGTTGACGTGAACCGAGCATGGTGTCGGCTAAATTTCTTAAACGATCCACTTCACTAATAATAATGTCAGTAAATTCGGCATATTCTGGGTCATTGAGACTACGGGCTAATAACTGCGTGGCACCGCGAATACCCGCCAATGGATTTTTAATTTCATGTGCTACACCGCGAATGAGTTGACGTGCCACTTGATGCTGTTGAATAAAATTTTCTTCTTTGGAAATTTTCAGCATACGATCACGGGGATTCAGCTCAATAATTAATAAAGGGTGATACGGTTTATCGTAATTTAAAGCAGATACAGTATAATCAACATGAATGTCTTTAAAGTTGACATTAATGGTGGCTTCACGGCGCGTGTAAGGCTGGCCAGTACTGAGTGTATTTTTAAGCGCTTCTTTGGTATTAAACTCATCATCTGGCATATGCAATAAATTGAGTACCGGTTGACCAGATGCACGTAATAAACTCATATCAAATAAGGCTTCACAAGCCGAATTTAAATAGAAAACATTAAGATCACGATCGGCTAACAAAATCGCCGTGGTCATATTGTCCACTAAAAGGCGATAGTCGATCAGGTTGGGTTGATCCATTAGTGGCAACGTCCTGTATTAAAATAGCGCAGCGGCAGCGTCATAAAGCAAATCATCTTGATATAAAAGTTCTGAATTGAGGCAATTTAAGCAAGATACACGCCAACTTGAAAAAAATGCTGCAAATTGGTCAGCTTTGAAGAATGCGATGCGCTTAAATTGTTCTGAAATAAAAAAGGTATACCCAATTCATTGGGCACAGTAAAGTATTTTTGAACCAAAATGGTGCATGCATGTTTATATTGCTTAAATTATGGTTGTATTTTGGTGCATTATGCAAAGAGTGGCCTAAGCAACTATTTTTATAGACAGAAAAGACATACAATACGCCCATTCTAGTGGAGCGCAGATTCATGAAATCCCCCAAAGTCGGTTTTGTTTCTTTAGGTTGTCCTAAGGCATTGGTCGATTCTGAACGAATTCTAACTCAGTTAAAGACTGAAGGTTATGATGTAGCATCAGATTATGACGGTGCTGATTTAGTCGTTGTTAATACCTGTGGTTTTATTGAATCTGCAGTACAAGAGTCTTTAGACGCAATTGGCGAAGCCATGAGCGCGAATGGTCGTGTGATCGTAACAGGTTGTTTGGGTAAAGACGAAGACAAAATTCGTCAAATGCACCCAAATGTCTTAAAAGTCACTGGCGCAGCAGCTTATGAAGAAGTCATGGATGCGGTACACGAGTACGTGCCTGAACCGCCAAAACACAATCCATTTATTGACTTGGTGCCTGAACAAGGTATTCGTTTAACGCCAAAACATTATGCTTATTTAAAAATTTCAGAAGGTTGTAACCATCGTTGTACTTTCTGCATTATCCCAAGCATGCGTGGCGATTTAGTCTCTCGTCCTGTAGGTTCGGTGCTGTCAGAAGCACAAGCATTAAAAAATGCCGGTGTAAAAGAAGTTTTAGTCATCTCCCAAGACACTTCTGCATATGGTGTTGACACCAAATACAAACTGGATTTCTGGAACGGTCAACCAGTCAAAACCAAATTCTTTGACATGTGTGAAGCATTAGGTCAACTCGGTATCTGGGTGCGTTTACATTATGTTTATCCATATCCACATGTGGATGCGGTGATTGACTTAATGGCACAAGGCAAAATCTTGCCGTATTTAGACATCCCATTCCAACATGCCAGTCCGCGCATCTTAAAGCTGATGAAGCGTCCTGCACACAGCGAAAATACTTTAGAGCGTTTAAAAGTATGGCGTGAAAAATGTCCTGATTTGGTGATTCGTTCAACATTTGTGGTGGGCTTCCCAGGCGAAACCGAAGAAGATTTCCAAATGTTGCTTGATTGGCTCAAAGAAGCTGATTTAGATCGCGTCGGTTGCTTCACATATTCACCAGTTGAGGGTGCAACTGCTAACGATCTACCAGATCATGTGCCAGAAGAGATTAAGCAACAGCGTTATGAACGTTTTATGCAAGTACAGCAAGAAATTTCTGCGGCAAAATTGCAAAAACGTATTGGTCAAACCATGACCGTGCTGGTGGATGATTTAGAAGATGAGTTCCCAGTGGCTGTGGCACGCTCATATGCTGATGCACCAGAAATTGACGGTAACGTTTTTGTCGAAGATATCGATAAGAGCTTAATTAAAGCTGGTGATCTACTTGAAGTAGAAATCACTGATGCTGACGAATATGACTTATATGCGAAACTGATTCGTATTAAAGCCTAACCGATACCGATAACAAGATTGAGTTTGGAGTTTATTAACATGGTAACTGATTCTAAAAATCCACGTTATGGCCGTATTTTGCTAAAACTTTCAGGTGAAGCATTAGCGGGCAACAAAGACATGGGGATTGACGCACAAGTGCTCGATCAAATGTCTTTAGCAATTGCGCACCTTGTGGGTTTAGGTGTGCAAGTGGGTATTGTTGTCGGTGGTGGTAACTTATACCGCGGTAGCCAATTACAAAAAGATGGTTTAGTGGGTCGTGTAACAGGCGATCAAATGGGCATGTTGGCGACTGTAATGAATGGTTTAGCCATGCGTGATGCTTTGGTACGTCGTAACATTAAAACCCGTTTAATGTCAGCATTACCGATTGGCACTGTGGTTGAGTCATACTCAAGCCGCGATGCGATTCGTCACTTAACCCAAGGTGAAGTCTGCGTATTTGTGGCAGGTACAGGTAATCCATTCTTTACCACAGATACCGCAGCTTGCTTACGTGGTATTGAAATTGAAGCCAACTTGATCTTAAAAGCCACCAAAGTAGATGGTGTATACAATAAAGATCCAAGCAAACACGAAGATGCAGTGAAATATGACACCTTAACCTTTGACCAAGTGTTAGATGAAAAGTTAGGTGTGATGGATTTAACTGCAATTTGCTTATGTCGTGACCATAATGTGCCGCTACAAGTGTTTGATATGAACAAATCAGGTGCTTTATTGTCTGTGGTCATGGGCGAGAAAGAGGGTACACACGTCACCAATTAGACGTGTGCCCAAAAGCACTTTATACTACTTACTATTTTAGAATTAACTAAGGAAGATCATATGATTAACGATCTTAAAAAAGACGCTGAAGTTCGTATGCAGAAGTCTTTGGAATCTTTAGAACAAGGTTTTAACAAAGTCCGTACTGGCCGTGCGCATCCATCGATTTTAAACGGTGTGATGGTACCTTATTACGGTTCTGACGTGCCTTTAAACCAAGTGGCAAACGTCGGCGTTGAAGATTCACGTACTTTATTGGTACAACCTTTTGAACGTTCAATGGTATCTGCAATTGATAAAGCAATCCGTGAATCTGATTTAGGTCTTAATCCAATCACTGCTGATGCAATTCGTGTACCAATGGCTGCATTGACTGAAGAAACACGTAAAGACATGCAAAAAGTAGCACGTTCAGAAGCTGAAAATGCCAAAGTTGCGATCCGTAATATTCGCCGTGATGTATTGGGCGATATCAAAGCATTATTGAAAGAAAAAGAAATTTCTGAAGATGATGAGCGCCGTGCAAGTGATGAGATCCAAAAAATCACTGACAAACACATTGCAGAAGTAGACAAGCGTTTAGCTGCGAAAGAAGCTGAATTGATGAAGGTCTAATCAATGACCGCTGAAGACATCACACATCTTCCGAAACATGTTGCCATCATCATGGATGGCAACAATCGTTTTGCCAAAAAAAATCAGATGCAAAAAGGCGATGGCCATCGTGAAGGGAAAACTGTTCTCGATCCGATTGTGGAATATTGCCGTCAAGAAAAAATTCGTGCTTTAACAGTTTTTGCTTTTTCAAGCGAAAATTGGAATCGTCCGCAATTTGAAGTTGACTTGCTGATGAAGCTGCTCGAAGACACGATACAAGAACAAATTCCACGTATGGAGAAATTTGAAATTTCCTTACGTTTTATTGGGGATCGTTCGCGTCTTTCGCCACATTTACGTGAGTTGATGTTGCATGCAGAACAAAGGACTGCTAAGTTCACTGAAATGACACTGTGTATTGCAGTCAGTTACGGTGGTATGTGGGATATGGCACAAGCCGCAAAACAGCTCGCTTGTGATGTTATGGCCAATCAATTGGCGATTGATGACATCACCACGGAACGTTTTGGTGCTTATATTAGTATGTCGGATTTACCGCCTGTGGATTTATTAATCCGTACTGGGGGAGATTTTAGATTATCTAATTTCTTGCTTTGGCAAGCCGCTTATGCAGAATTGTATTTTACTCAGACACTTTGGCCTGAGTTTACAGTGGAAGAGCTTGAAGATGCCTTTCATGTGTTTGCAGGACGTGAACGCCGTTTTGGTAAAACTTCTGAGCAAATCCAACAAGAGAAAAATGAGAATTAATCGATGTTAGAGCGGATCATTACCGCATTGGTATTGGTCGCAATTGTACTTTGCTGCATGTTTGCGACAACTTCACCATATCCAATGTTAGTCTTAATGACAGGTGCTGCAGGGGTAGCAGGCTATGAGTGGTATAAGCTCATGCCGAAAACAGCAGACAGCCTGATCAATACACCTCTGGCCTATGGATATGGGATTTTAACTGCAGCACTTTCTGCTTTAGCACTTTATTTTAACGATATTGTTATTTTACTTTGGTCGGCCTCGATTTTATCGTGGTGCTTAAGTGTATATTGGGTAAAATCTTATCCAGATTATGATGCATGGTATAACCCAAGTCTAAAAATTATTGGGGTTGTATTAGTTGCTGCGGCAATTACCGCTATTTTTAGTCTGTGGAGCAGTTCTCCATGGTGGCTGATGTACCTGTTCCTCTTGGTATGGGGTGCAGACAGTGGTGCGTATTTTGTAGGTCGTAAATTAGGAAAGAATAAACTGGCACCCTGTGTAAGTCCCAATAAATCTTTAGAAGGTTTATATGGTGGTGTACTAACCGCTATGCTAATTGTGGTGGTGGTTGAAGTGGTTTATTTAGATTTAAGCCTAGCACAGCACTTACTGTTTTTGGGACTTTCTGTACTTACCGTATTTAGTTCAGTGCTTGGCGACTTATTTGAATCCATGATTAAACGCCGTGCAGGAATTAAAGATTCAGGCCGTATTCTACCGGGTCATGGTGGAGTACTTGATCGTATTGACTCTTTACTGGCTGCTGCACCGATTTTTGCAGCGGGCATGTATGTTTTAAAATTAATTGGCGTAGATTTATAAATGTCACAAGCTGTTTGTATCTTAGGTGTTACAGGTTCCATTGGTCAAAGTACCTTAAAAATTTTACAACAACATCCTGAGCAGTATGCTGTGTATGCAGTCACGGCGCATAGCCGTATTGATGCACTGGTGGACATTTGTAAACAGCATCAGCCCAAAGTTGCTGTTGTACCGCAGCATAAAGTCGATGAGCTTGCACAGAAGCTTAAAGCGGCTGGCTTATCACAGATTGAAATCCTAAGTGGTGAAGCCGGTTTAATTGCCGTGGCCGAGCATCCAAGCGTAGATGTGGTGATGGCAGCCATTGTTGGTGCGGCAGGGCTATTACCAACTCTTGCTGCAGTCAAAGCCGGTAAGCGCGTGTTATTGGCCAATAAAGAAGCTTTGGTGATGTCTGGTGACATCATGATGCAAGCTGCACGTGAGCATGGTGCTTTGTTGTTACCAGTGGATTCAGAGCATAATGCGATTTTCCAATGTTTACCAAGTAACTATTTAGACGCCGAGCGTCATGGTCAGCCAAAGTTGGGTGTGCAACAGATTTTGCTCACCGCTTCAGGTGGACCATTCTTAAACCATGACTTAGAACGGTTAAAAACAGTCACACCTGCCCAAGCCTGTAAACACCCTAATTGGTCGATGGGACAAAAAATCTCAGTTGATTCAGCGACTTTAATGAATAAAGGTTTAGAGCTCATTGAAGCCTGTCATTTATTTGCAGTGTCTGAAAACTATATTACCGTAGTGGTGCATCCTGAAAGTATTATTCACTCGATGGTGCAATATGTCGATGGCTCGACCTTGGCGCAAATGGGTAATCCAGATATGTGTACTCCGATTGCTCATGCGTTGGCATGGCCTGAGCGCTTAAGTACGCATGTGCCGCCGCTCGATTTATTTATCAATCAGCAATTGAACTTCCAAGCGCCAGATGTTGTTCGTTTTCCTGCCTTAAAATTGGCACGTCAAGCCATGCAAGCCGGTGGAACAGCGCCGACTATTTTAAATGCGGCCAACGAAGTGGCTGTGGCAGCGTTCTTGCAAGGTCAAATTGGCTTTACACAAATTCCACAAGTCGTAGAGCACAGTTTAACTACAATGGCGCACGCAGCAGCTGGCTGCCTTGAAGCCATTTTGGCGGCAGATCAACACGCGCGTGAGATTGCGTCTGACTATATTCGAACAGGAAGCTAAAACATGAGTGCCTTATTTATGATTGTGGCGGCAATTCTATTGCTTGGGCCGTTAATTGCGATTCATGAATTTGGTCATTATTTTGTGGCACGAAAACTCGGTGTCAAAGTTTTAGTCTATTCGATTGGTTTTGGTCCGACCTTATTGAAATGGACTTCGAAGAAATCAGGGATTCAGTATCAATTGTCAGCATTGCCTTTAGGTGGCTATGTCAAAATGCTAGATGAGCGTGAGGGTAATGTTGCAGCAGAAGATTTACCACATGCTTTTAACCGTCAGCATCCGTGGAAACGAATTGCGATTGTGGCAGCAGGCCCTTTAGTTAATTTGGTGTTTGCCATATTACTGTTTTGGGTCTTATTTTTACCTGAGCAAACCCAGCTGAATACCCGAGTTGGCAAGGTCATTGAAAATACGCCAGCTGCCAATGTGTTACAAGTGGGTGATAAAATTGAGGCCGTGGATGGCACGCAAACACCTAATTGGGAAAAGCTGAGCTTTGCATTGGTCGATCGTGCGGGTGAGACAGGTCAAATTGCCTTAAGTATTGACCGTGCTGGACAAGATCAAGTTGTGCAGCTCCCTATTCAAGATTTCTTAAAAGATCAAAGCCAATCGCCTCTTGATGAATTAGGCTTCTTGCCATACCGTCCAACGATTCCTGCGGTGGTATCGAAACTCACCGAAGATGGTGCAGCGATTCGTCAAGGTATGCAGGTGGGTGATCAAATTATCGCCATAGATGGCGTAAAAATGAACGATTGGTATGCTGTGGTTGAAAAAGTTCAAGCATCACCTGAAAAACTATTAAAAATTGAGGTGTTACGTGATAATAAAACTGTTTTGCTTGAGGTGATGCCTCAAGGTAAACGCGATAATATGGGACGGGTAACAGGAATGCTGGGTGTACAAAGCGATCCTGGCAAAATTACTATCCCAGCTGAATACAAACAAACCATCCAATATAGTCCAATTGAAGCTTTGGGTATGGCGACAGATAAAACTGTACATATCTCAAGTATGATCTTGAATTCTATGGTAAAAATGGTAAAAGGTTTGATTGGTCTAGACAATTTATCTGGTCCAATTACCATTGCGAAAGTGGCAGGTCAAAGTGCCGAAATGGGATGGCAAACCTTTATTGGCTTTATGGCGTTAATGAGCGTGAGTTTAGGAATTTTAAACTTATTACCGATTCCGATGCTTGATGGTGGCCATTTAGTTTATTATTTTATCGAGTTGATTCGAGGCAAACCTGTTTCGGAACAAATACAATTGGTTGGATTGAAAATTGGTATGGTACTGCTCGGAAGTATGATGCTTCTGGCATTATTTAATGACTTTATGCGTTTATAACAAAACGTAATGGAATAAACTAACAGCGGAAAAGACTGGCATGCAGCACAGATATTTATTTATGCCTTTGGCACTAGCTAGTGCTATGGCAGCAGTACCACAAGTATATGCAGCGGAAGCGTTTGTCGTACGTGACATTAAAGTAGATGGTCTCGTACGTTTAACCCCGGCGCAAGTATATAGCGCATTGCCAATTCAAGTGGGACAACGTGTTGACGATGCTGCAATTGCCGAAGCGATTCGTGCTTTATACGCAACAGAAAACTTTGATGATATTAAATCAGCCCATTTAGAAGATGTATTAGGCTTCCAAGTGGTGGAACGTCCATTAATTTCTAGTGTAGAACTCAAGGGCAATAAACTTATTCCTAAAGAAGCCTTAACTGAAGGCTTAAAGAAAATGGGCTTGGCAGAAGGTCAGGTTTTAAAAAAATCATTATTACAAACCGTTGAATCTGAGCTTGAACAGCAGTACATGCAGCAAGGTCGTTATGATGCTGATGTCAAAGTCATTACAACACCACAGTCGAATAACCGTGTTGCGGTGACTTTAGAATTTGTCGAAGGTAAAGCGGCTAAAGTTGTTGATATTAATTTAATTGGCAACACAGTCTTTAAAGACGATGAGATTAAACGTGCCTTTGCGGTTAAAGAAACGGGTTGGAATTCCATCCTGTCTAAAAATGACCGTTATGCGCGTGAAAAGATGGCGGCGAGTTTAGAAGCATTGCGTGCTTTATACTTAAACAAGGGTTATATTAACTTTGATATTACCAATTCAAGCTTAAATTTAAGTGAAGACAAAAAAAATGTCTTTATTGAAGTGGCAGTAAATGAAGGCGAACAATTTAAATTTGGTGAAAGCAAGTTCTTAGGTGATGCCTTATATGCACCAGAAGAATTAAAAGCCCTACAAGTTTATAAAGACGGTCAAACGTACTCGCAAGAAAAAGTCAATTCGGTTAAACAATTACTACAACGTAAGTATAGCAATGCGGGTTACTACTTTGCTGAAGTCAATGTGGTGCCACAAATTGACAACGACAGCAAAACTGTAGGATTAAACTACTACATTAATCCAGGTCAACAAGTCACGGTGCGTCGAATTAACTTTAGTGGCAATGTGAAAACTGCCGATGAAGTATTACGTCGTGAAATGCGTCAAATGGAAGGCGCGCTTGCTAGCACAGATAAAATTGATTTATCTAAAGTTCGTTTAGAACGTACCGGCTTCTTTAAAACCGTTGATATGAAGTTGGCACGTGTACCTAACGTACCGGATCAAGTTGATATCAATGTTAATGTCGAAGAACAGCATTCAGGTACAAGTACGCTTGCGGTAGGTTACTCACAAACCGGCGGTATTACCTTCCAAGCGGGTTTAAGTCAAACCAACTTCTTAGGTACCGGTAATAGTGTCGCGATGGATTTATCGCGCTCTGAAACCCAAGATTACTATAACCTAAGTGTGACTGACCCGTACTTCACCATCGATGGTGTGCGTCGTGGTTATAACATGTACTACCGTAAAACCAAGTTAGATGATGACTATAACGTTAACAACTATGTGACCGATAGTATTGGTGGTGGTTTAACCTTTGGTTACCCAATTGATGAAAACCAAAGTATTAGTTTTGGTCTAAATATTGACCAAACTGATATCTCAACTGGACCATACGCATCGACTTACATTAATGACTATTTAGAAGACCAAGGTACGGACAGCTTCTTAACCTATAACTTAAACTTAGGCTGGTCATACAATACTTTAAACCGTCCAATGTTCCCAACCAAAGGGACATTGCACCGTGTCAATGCGGAAGTGGCATTACCCGGTGGTGACGCTGAATATCAAAAAATTACCTATGAAGCACAAAGCTTCTTCCCACTTGGTAAAGACTTTGTACTACGTGGCTATGGTAAGTTAGGCTATGGTAATGATCTACCGTTTTATAAACACTTCTATGCGGGTGGTTATGGTTCGGTCCGTGGTTATGAAAACAGCACCTTAGGGCCTAAATATATTACCCAGTTTGATGCGGATAATAATTCAGAAAATCCATATTATGAAGAAGTGGGTGGTAATGCCTTGGTGCAATTTGGTACAGAACTGGTGTTGCCATTGCCATTTAAAGGTGATTGGACCAGTCAAGTACGTCCTGTCGTGTTTGCTGAAGGTGCTCAGGTCTTTGATACCACATGCGATGTGCCAAATGAAGCACGTGATCAACAGTCATGTAAAGATAACTATCAGTTTGACTTAAATGAAATGCGTTATTCGGTAGGTGTTGGCTTTACTTGGATTACCATGATTGGTCCATTATCCCTGAGTTACGCTTTCCCGCTCAATGATAAGCCAGGCGATGAAACCAAAAATATTCAATTTGAAATCGGTCGTACCTTCTAAGGTCGACCTTCAAAAAAATGCATAGGATAAAACAATGAAAAAATTAGTAATCGCAGCCATGGCAGCTTTAGCAGTCAACCTAACGCATGCAGCAGGCTATGGGGTGGTTGATCTTGAGCGTGTGGTGCAAAATAGCAGCTATTTGAAACAGCAAAATAGTAATTTGCAAACTACTATTAAGCCACAAACCACACAAATTGAACAGCTGCAAAAAGACTTGACTGCCATTCAGCAAAAAGGTCAAGCTGCTAAAACTCAAGCTGAGCGTGAGAAGTTGGCCAAAGATTTTGAAGCCAAAGCAGAGCAATTAGCAAAATTGCAACAGCAAGTTCAAACTACTGTGCAAAGCAGTATGCAAAACGTGAACAAAACCTTTGAAGGTCGTATTAAAGCCACTGCTGAACAATTGCGCCAAGAAAATAAGCTTGACTTGATTGTCAATAAAAATGCTGTGTTTGCTTATGACGTAAAAGCAGATTTAACTGATAAAATGATTCAAAAGGTTAATGCAATTAAATAACTTATGACTCATTCTTCATTTACCTTGCAAGATCTTGCTCGCCGTGTTCAAGGCGAGTGGATCGGGCAAGCAGATCTTCAATTGTCTAAACTTGCCAGTTTAGAACACGCACAAAAACAGCACATTGGTTTTGTGAATGGGGATAAATATGTAGCCCAAGCATTGGCTTCAAAAGCGGGTGCTTTAATTGTCACACAAGATTTATTGAAGCAATTACCTGCTGACGGTAATTATATTGTGGTGGCCAATCCCTATTTGGCATTTGCGATTTTAACTCACGTCTTCGAGCGTAAAGTCAGCAAACAGGGCATCGAAAGTACAGCACAAATTGATCCATCTGCCATTATTGCAGATACAGCTTATATTGGTCACTATGCGGTGATTGGTGAGAACTGTGTGGTTGGTGAGCATACTGTAATTCAATCACATGTCAAAATTGATGATTTTGTTGAAATTGGCAAAGATTGCTTTATTGATTCTCATGTGACCATTACTGGTGAGAGCCATTTAGGGGATCGTGTGCGCGTGCATGCCAATAGCGTGATTGGCAGTGAAGGTTTTGGCTTTGCCCCTTATCAAGGTAAATGGCATCGTATTGCACAATTAGGTTCGGTGCGTATTGGCAATGATGTGCGTATTGGCTCAAATACCAGTATTGACCGTGGTGCCTTGGATGACACAATTTTAGACAATGGTGTCATTATTGATAATCTTGTGCAAGTCGCACATAACGTCAAATTGGGTGCAGGCACAGCCATTGCTGCGAAAACAGCCATTGCGGGAAGTACTACAATTGGCAAAAACTGTATCATTGGTGGGGGATCTGCGATTTCAGGTCACTTAAATATCGCCGATAACGTGACTTTAACTGGAATGTCAATGGTGACAAATAATATTTCTGAAGCTGGAAAATACTCTTCAGGCATTGGATTATTTGAAAATCACAGATGGAAACGTACTGTGGTGCGCTTAAGACAATTAGCAGATGTGCCATTGACCCAAGTTGTGAAAAAAATTGATGATATACAGACTCAGATTGAGTCCCTTGAATCAACTTTAAAATTGCGTAAATAATTATGAACATGATGACAGAGTCAACTCCGCCAGCATTCACGAAACCAGAATTGCCAATGACAATTCAAACTATCCGTGAATATTTACCGCATCGCTATCCGTTTTTATTGGTGGATCGTGTGGTTGAAATTAATGATAACAGCATTGTTGGTTATAAGAATATCACCATTAATGAAGAGTTTTTCCAAGGACATTTTCCTGAATACCCAATTATGCCGGGCGTACTGATTGTAGAAGCTTTAGCGCAAATCTCGGGTATTTTGGGCTTCGTCATGAGCGGACAAAAGCCAACTGCAGATTCTTTATTCTTATTTGCAGGTGTAGATAAGGTAAGATTTAAGAAACAAGTGGTTGCAGGTGACCAACTTGTATTAAAATCTGAATTGTTAATGCACAAACGTGGAATCTACAAGTATGCTTGTACAGCCACGGTTGATGGCGTCGTTGCAACCACTGCGGAAATTACAGTTTCGCACCTAAAAGTCGAGCAGGCATGAGTAATACCGATTTAATCCATCCAACCGCCATTATTGATCCATCTGCTGTAATTGCAGCAGATGTGAGCATTGGTCCATACTGTGTTATTGGTCCCCATGTCACAATTGGGGCTGGGACAAAACTACATTCGCATGTGGTTGTCGGCGGTTATACCCGTATTGGTGAGCAGAATGAAATTTTTCAGTTTGCCAGCGTAGGTGAAGTTTGTCAGGATTTAAAATATCGTGGCGAAGAAACGTGGTTGGAAATCGGTGATCATAACAGTATCCGTGAACATTGCAGCTTGCATCGCGGTACAGTACAAGACCAAGGTTTAACCAAAATTGGTAGCCATAACTTATTGATGGTCAATACCCATATTGCCCATGACTGTATGGTCGGTGATCATAATATTATGGCCAACAACGTGGGTGTGGCCGGTCACGTGCATGTTGGTGACTATGTGATTTTGGGGGGGAACTCCGGAATTCATCAATTCTGTAAGGTCGGTTCTTACAGTATGGTGGGTGCAGCGTCTTTAATTGTGAAAGACGTGCCTGCTTATGTGATGGCTTCGGGTAACCCAGCACATGCTTTTGCTATGAATTTTGAAGGCATGCGTCGTAAAGGTTGGTCTAAAGAAGTGATCCAAGTGTTACGTGAAGCATTTAAACTGGTGTATAAATCTGGTTTAACCAAAGATCAGGCGGTCGAAAAAATTCGCGCTGATTTGCTACCACAATGTGCTGAGGTCGGTCTTTTTGTTGATTCAATTGAACAATCTGAGCGTGGTATCGTGCGTTAACCAAAATTGTGAAAAAAGACACCTTAGGGTGTCTTTTTTATTTTAAAAATCCAGCCTCTTCAGAATTTGGATAGTTCTTCTTAAGCATTGCTTCGTATTCACTCGCAAGCGTTGGATTGTTATCCACATTTTTGGCCATGCTATATAATCGATACAGAGCAGAGGCAGCTTTGGCTGAGTGAGGATATTGATGCACCACTTCAGCATAATTGGCTTGAGCACGTTTATAGTTAATGGGTTCGATGGCTAAATAAAACTCACCCATCCAAAAATAAGCATTACTCACATAAATACTATTGGGATGGTTTTTAATAAAATTGCGCATCGGTGCAATAGCTTTGGCGGCACCACCTTGTTTATAAACTTCTAAAGCAATGGTATACGCAGCACGATCTAATTCATTGTCATATTGTGCCGCAGTAACAACAGTTGGGGCAGCAGTCGGCTGAACTGGATCAGGGGCTTGAACCGTTATGCCACTGGGTACAGTATCTTGTTGATTATCCTCCGCTTGCGCTGGGCTCTCTTCAGTCTGTTCCGTATCAAGCTTTTGTTGTAGTAATTCTAAGCGCTGATCTAAATCGGTATAACGATTGTTCAACTCATGATTAAGCTTTTCGTTGGCATTTTCCAATTCTTCAATTTTGCCACGTAAATGACGTAATTCTGTTTCTAATTGTTGATTTTTTTGGATCAATTGCCAATTGAGATTGGTTGAAACCTGCTCTGCACCTGTACTGGCTGCAACAGGGGTCGAAACAGATGTGGCTTGAGTTAAACCACGTGATTCAATGGGAATATTAGCAAAACTGAGCGTTGTTGCGAACAAAGCACAGCCAAACAAAATGTGCTGATTGAGCATCATATTAAAAAATCCATATTTGTGATTATGGGCTTAAAACCTGAGTCCATTAAAAACACATGCCTATCGAAAAGCAAGTCTTAGATGCGGGCTAAAGTTGCTTTTATGTAGCAAAATGGCTTGGTATTTATAAAGTGTTCTTAATTTAATCAAACAGATAGCTTTATTGCTTTTTTTAGTGCTTAGGTCTTGCATGTGCTTCAAAAATCTCTATAATCGTTCTTGCAATGGTAGCCCTGCTGGTTACTTCGCAATTGTATCCTATGAACCCCGCCAGGACCGGAAGGTAGCAACGGTAATAGATATATGATGTGCCGAAGGCTTGCTGGTAGGGCTGCCACCAAATTCTTATAATAATAGCCAATATCTATTTTAAATGTCTCAAGTTTTATTCGTCTTCTTCTCGACGGCTAATTGCCTTAAAAATCGTATCTAAATCAAAACCACGATATTGCAAAAAGCGTATTTGTTTGGCTTTTAGCTTTGGATCTTTGCTGACCGCTACACCATATTTTTTGACTTTAAGTTGATAGGCTTGTTCTGCCCAATCTATCTCTTGCATTTCCTCCTGAATTAAATTGCTGTCAATTTTCTTATTTTTAAGTGCCAATTTAATGCGTGCCGGACCTTTGCCTTTACGTTGCTGGCTAGACAAAACAGTTTCTGCGACACGTTGATCACTTTGATAAAGTTGACTAGCGAGCTCTTCAACCAATGCCAGCACTTCATCACGATCCTCTGCATACAAGGCTAATTTTTCAATGAGCTCAGCTTTGGAATACTCTTTACGGGTCAGCACAGCAAACGCATAAGAACGTAAGCGTGAGCCTTTGAGTAAACCACGTTGTGATTTTTTTTCAGGCATGTCAAAACTTAAAGCTTCATAGCCTTGTACAGCATCATCAGTGCCGTATTCACGTTTTAATGCTTCATAATAAATAATTTTGCTAAATTTAGCATCACTCATGAAAATATCCTTAAAAAGACAAAAACGCCCCGTAGGGCGTTTTTATAAATATTGAGTTATTCTGCTGCTTCAAATTCAGCATCATCATCCTGATCATCGGCAGGCGCTTGATTGGTAGTAAGAAGTTGCTCACGAATCAAGCGTTCAATTTCTTCAGCCATCGCGGTATTTTCTTCTAACAAACGAATCACGTTGTTTTTACCTTGACCAATTTTGCTGCCTTGATAAGAGTACCAAGCACCTGCTTTTTGCACGATATCTTGTTGTACTGCAAGATCAACCAATTCACCTAAATGATTCACACCTTTACCATATAGGATTTGGAACAAGGCTTCACGGAAAGGCGGTGCCATTTTGTTCTTAACCACTTTAACTTTGGTTTCTGAACCAATAATCTCATCGCCTTCTTTGACCTGACCAATACGACGGATATCCAAACGCACAGAGGCATAGAATTTAAGGGCGTTACCACCTGTTGTGGTTTCTGGGCTACCAAACATCACACCAATTTTCATACGAATTTGGTTAATGAAGATCACCATACAGTTTGAACGCTTGGCATTACCTGTAATTTTACGTAAGGCTTGGCTCATCAAACGTGCTTGCAGACCCATATGTGAGTCACCCATTTCGCCTTCAATTTCGGCACGTGGGGTGAGGGCTGCGACTGAATCGACTACGATCATGTCAACTGCACCTGAGCGCACCAACATATCAGCAATTTCAAGGGCTTGTTCACCATGATCTGGTTGAGAAACCAAGAGATTGTCAATATCAACGCCTAATTTACGTGCATATTGTGGATCGAGTGCATGTTCGGCATCTATAAAGGCACAGGTGCCACCATTTTTTTGACACTGGGCAATGGCTTGTAAGGTCATTGTGGTTTTACCTGACGATTCAGGACCGTAAATCTCAATGATACGACCTTTAGGTAAACCACCAATGCCTAGTGCAATATCTAATGTTAATGAGCCTGTAGAGATGGCTTCAACGGCTTGTACCGTATTTTCGCCTAAGCGCATTACTGTGTTTTTACCAAATTGTTTTTCAATTTGGCTTAAAGCGGCATTTAAAGCTTTGCTTTTATTTTCATCCATCTTACAACCTCAAAACTGTAGATTCACGATTCACCCAAGTGGATGCCTATGGGTCAATAGTGACAGATTTTATTTTAATGTTCTAGTTTAATTGATGTAGGTGCGACATTCTATGACGCAGTGTATTAATCGTCTAAATACGACCAATGTTGCTCAAAGCCCGCATCATTATCATGTTTAAAACGTTGGATGTCACGACGATCTTTTTTGCTTGGACGATGATCCGGTCGTGCCAGATTATGCATTTTACGTTGGGTAGCAATCAATTCACGTTTAGCAATACTGACTTCAGTTTCTTCATACAGCAATTGTGCGACAGGTGCTGGGCCACGCACATCGGAGAGTGCCTTCACCAGCACGGTTTTTTTCTCAATGCCTTGTGCGATGGTAAGTTCCATACCAACACGTACTTCACGCGACACTTTAACACGCTCACCATTATGATGGACTTTACCGCCTTCAATGGCATTTTTAGCAATCGAGCGAGTTTTAAAAAAGCGTGCCGCCCACAGCCATTTATCAATACGCATGCCCACAGCATCTTCAGCTAAAGAAGATTTACGCATATTTTTTCTGTTCCTCAACCTGTTGCAACATGGGAATTAAATCGGTGAGATGCTCAAGCATTGGATAGTTGGCTTGAGTTTTCGCCTGTTTTGTAGATGAGGGCTGTGCAATGGTAATCAAGTTTTTGATGCCAAACTTTTTTGCGCCATTTAAGACTTTTTCTGTGTCATCAATAAAATAGCAATGTTTGCGATCAAATGGATAATGAGCGTGTAATTGTTGCCAAAATTCGACAAACTCTTTGGCATGACCTAAAGTTTCTGAGCTGACAATCACCTCAAAATACTGGGCTAAATCCATAGCTTTAAGTTTAAATTCAAGCCCTTTACAATCTGCATTGGTGGCCAGCCAACATGGATAACCTTGGGCTTTTAAAAATTCTAATAATTCAATACAACCATCACGTTTTGCTACTTTGTGCTGAAACTCAATTTGCATCGCCAATACGTCTACACCCACTTTACTGGTCCAAAATCGTGACGAATACCAGTTTAAAGTATGGTTGTGTTGTTGATAAAAGCCATACAGATGTTGTTTGCTGTGTTCAAGCGAACAGCCATGAGTTTGTGCATAGCGCTCAGGTAATAGCTCATTCCAAATAAAATCGTCATACGCTAAATCTAATAGCGTTCCGTCCATATCAAAAATGATCACCGGTTTTTGCATGACGCTTGCCTCATAGTCTACATAGGCCTCAAGCAACAAGAGGCTTAAAAAATCGAAAAATGAGTATACCTGATTTCGCTAAATGTGGTGTTGAGTCTCCAGCATTGTAGCGTGCTGTGCTTAAGATTTGTGATCAACCTTGCATTTCAAGCACAGGCCCATAACAAAAGCCCTTGAGTGAGGGAGGTGGTTTGGCATTACAATAGGGTTTTAAATTGTAAATAAAAAGAGATCGGCAATGTTTATCCGCACTCAAGCACCTAAAGATGCCTTAATAACAAAAATTTTGCCGCCGATGATGCATGCCTGCGAAATATTGCGTGAAGAATATCAACATTACTGTGCAGGTGGCAGCTTTGATGTGAATCAAAAAAGTGATGATTCACCAGTAACCCAAGCAGATTTTAGGGTCAATCAGTACTTAACTGAAGCTTTGCAAGCCGTTTCGGATTTACCTTTGCTTTCTGAAGAAGGTGACAAAACTGGCCGTGAAACTTGGAAAGAATTTTGGTTATTAGACCCTTTAGATGGCACTAAAGAGTTTTTACATCAGCGCCCGCAATTTACCATTAACTTAAGCTTAATTGAGGGGCATGAGACTGTTTTTGCAATGTTGGCTGTACCAGAAGACTATACGGTTTATATTTGCCCATTACAGGGCTTACCACTTAAATATGACGCTAAGATTGATGCATGGTTGCAATATCAAGCGCCTGCAGTCAATCAAGCCATTCAGGTGGGTTTAAGTCAAAGTAGCCAGCAAAAAGCGCAGTATGTAGAGTATCTTGCCGCTTTAGCGCAAATTACCCCGTATTCGATTTTTAAGTCAGGCAGTGCTTATAAATTTTGTATGATGCTTGAAGATAAAGTGGATATTTATCCACGTTTTCACCCAACGTGTGAGTGGGATACCAGTGCTGGACAATGTTTAATTGAACGTATTGGCGGTGGCTTAATCGATTTTCAAGGACGCCCATTTGTGTATAACCAGCGTCAAAGTTTACTCAATGATGGATTTTTGGCCTATCGTAGCCCCGAAATGAAACAACTTGCCTTACAAGCACTTGGACGAATGTCGAACAAGCATTGAGCTAGAAAATGAACATGTTATAGTGAAGTCTATCTTTTCATTGTGACAGTACTATGGCACTCGATTTGCTTCCTAGCAGCATGTTACATGCACTGGATCTACTCCCAGATCCTAAGACGCCTGTCACGCTGTTTACGCGGCATTCCTTGCGTGAAGACGTGAAGGGGCAAGGCTTAGCAGGTTATGACCTACAACTTACCAGACAAGGGCGTGAATTGGCTGAGGCGTGGGGTGAATATTTAATTGCCAAGAGTGGTCGCCAAATTCAGCATTGTATTTCAAGCCCCATTCAGCGTTGTGTTGATACAGCTGCCTTAATGATTCAAGGTGCTGATACTGTAGATACCGTCAATACGCATCATATTGAAATTGTAGAGCAAGGCTTATTGGTTGAACCGGGCAGTTTTGTCTTAGATATAAAAAAAGCAGGGCCATATTTTAAACGCCAAGGTGCTTTAGGATTCATCAATAGCTTTGTCAATAATGCCTTACCTGGCATGAAACACCCGATTAGCGGTGTGGTTGATGTACTAGAATTGATTTATAACACTCATCCGCGCAATAGCTATGGTTTGAGTTTGGCAGTGAGCCATGACACCATTATTGCCGCAATTTTAGCCATTATTTCTGAACGCAATGAAGTAACGGTAGAAGATTGGCCACAGATGATGGAGGGGTTATTTGTCTGGTTTGAAGGGGGTGAGTTTTTAGAGTGTCAATTAAAATGGATTTGGCGTGGTCAATTACATTGTCTTGATATTGCGAAATTTAATGCTGCACAATAAAAAAAAGCCCTATAAAAGGGCTTTTTTTTAATGCATAAATTAGTTAGCTAATGCTTTAACTTGTGCATTTAAACGGCTCTTATGACGAGCAGCTTTGTTTTTATGGATGATGCCTTTGTCAGCCATGCGATCGATTACTGGAACCGCAGTTTTGTAAGCTTCTGAAGCAACAGCATAATCGCCAGCAGCAATAGCAGCTACTGTACGTTTAAGATAAGTACGAACCATAGAACGTAAGCTTGCGTTGTGTTTGCGTGCTTTAACGTTTTGACGAGCACGTTTTTTAGCTTGAGCAGAGTTTGCCACTCGTGCACTCCTTGAAATAGATTAGTCTGGGCGGGCTGCAACTCAACTGAAAACCAACATCAGAAGAACTATACCCAGCCCGTAAACAAGTGCCATATTTTGATTTAACATTGCTGTTAAGTCAAGCCTTGACACGCCGTGATGCCATTTTAGCCGTATAAAAAACTTAAAGAAAACCTAAGATTACTCAGATTAAGTGGAGATTGTACAAAAAATGATTAATTCGATCAAAAAAGTCTTGGTGGTTGGCGCCACTGGACTGGTGGGCAAGGCCTTGGTTTTACAACTGAATGCACTAGATTGCTGTGAAGAAATCACACTGATTGTACGCCGTGAAAATAAAGTATTTTTACAGCAAAAAAAAATTCAACAAATTGTGTTAGATGACTTTTTATTGCTCAATTCTGAGCAGCTAAGTGGCTATAGTCATGTATTTAGCTGTTTGGGTACCACAATAAAGCAAGCAGGTTCTAAACGCGCCTTTTACAATGTGGACTACAAAATCAATGCGCATATTGCCCATTTACTCTTAAATACAAAGACACATTTTCTGCTACTGAGTAGTATGAATGCCAGTGCAAAATCGTTATTTTTCTATGCAAAAGTCAAGGGTCAGCTTGAAGATAAGCTAAAAAGTTTAAATTTATACCGTTTGTCGATTATTCAGCCGTCTTTGTTAATTGGAGAACGTGAAGAGAGGCGAATTTTAGAGGATTTGGGACAAAAGCTGTATCAGAAAGTTGCCCATCATCTGCCTAAAAACTTGAAGTACCGCCCCGTCACTGCCCAACAAGTGGCTCATACTATGGTCGATGCTGCGCAAAATCAGGATAAAACGTGTGAAATTTATGCTAATTTGCGTATACAACAATATGAAACATAATAGAGGGTTAAGCACGTGGCAGCATTTGTAACTTGCGATTTACTTGACGATCATCCAGAGCTTGATTTACAGGTGCTTTCACCATCCATTGATGGTAAAGCGTTTAAAAGCTATGGGGCATGCAAAACCTTTGGTGGCCAGGTGGTGACGGTCAAATGTTACGAAGATAATTCTCGTGTTAAAGAGTTATTAGCAAGCGATGGTACTGGTAAAGTCTTGGTGGTCGATGGTGGGGCATCGATGCGCTGTGCCTTAATGGGCGACTTGATTGCAGAATCTGCAGTGCAAAATCATTGGAACGGCGTGGTAATTTATGGCTGTGTACGTGATGTTGATGCTATTGCGGCGCTGGATTTAGGTGTATATGCCTTGGCAGCGACGCCGCAAAAAAGTACCCGCAAAGGTGTTGGTGAAGTGGATTTAACCTTAAGCTTTGCTGGTGTTGTCATCCGCTCAGGCGATTATTTATATGCTGATAACAATGGCATGATTATTTCGCGTAAAGCCTTGGTTAAGCTCTAATGGTTATAACACCCATGCAATAGCATGGGTTTTTTATTAAGTAATTTATCTTTGGACTAATGGGCTTGCTAAAAACTAAACCAATGGCCTGAGTATAAGTAGCGCAGTATGCTATGTCCGGTTAAAAGCAGTTACACTGTGCATTGGCTTAGTAAGGTAAATACGATGTTTGATAAAGTACGTCAGTTGTTTAAAACTAAAGAAGATCCACGATTGGTATTTATGCGTGAGCATCACATAGAATGGGATGACAGTCTTGGTTATAGTGTAGGCGGTGTGGTATTAAATGAGACGTTGTCTGAGCGTTTGGAGTATTTTTCCAACCGTCGCTTAAGAAAATTTGATGATTTAAAAGCGCTCTATTTTGCCGCCATGCTGATTAATGAAAAAATTGATTTGGAAATGGCCACAGGCCGTTATGTGGCACGTTTAGGCAATACACCAGAAAACTTAACTGAGTTTAAAGCGATTATTGCACTTTTAGGTGATTACTACCGTCAATTTCTACGTGAAAAACGTTAGGTCAATGTGGATAATCGATTGCACATAAAAATTACATAAAGCTTGAAAAACATCATGTTAAGATAGAAGCCTGTCTTTCATGCTTAGAATGGCCATGTTTCAAGATTCCATTACACAGCTTCAATTAAAACAACTTAAAGTCGGCGAAAAACGCTGGATCGGTAATTTGCAAGGTTCAGCCGCCGCGCTGTTATTGAAAGAAATCGCCAAAAATTTACCGCAGCTTTTGGTGGTGGTGGCACGTAATAATCAGCATTTGGCCCAGCTTGAAAGCGAGCTTGAATTTTATGGGCTTAAACCCACCATTTTCCCTGATTGGGAAATTCTGCCCTATGACCGCTTATCGCCACACCAAGACATTGTCTCTGAGCGTTTGGCGATCTTATCCAATATGCCAAAGCAAGGTATTTTATTGCTTTCTGCCTCAACCTTGGCTCAACGTGTGGCTCCGACGTCTTGGGTCTTAGGCGAACACTTTGATATTCATGTGGGGCAAAAGTTTGCCTTAGAGCAGCAAAAACAACGTTTGGTTCAAGCCGGCTATCAGTTGGTAGATACGGTGTATGACCATGGTGAATTTGCAGTGCGTGGCAGTATTATGGACATTTATGCCTCTGGACAAGAAGCCCCGATTCGGATTGATTTATTTGATGATGAAATCGAAAGCCTAAAATTCTTTGATCCAGAAACTCAGCGCACTACCAAGACCTTACAACACTTTACCGTGTTACCAGCCAAAGAGTTCCCACTCAAAGAAGCGCGTAGCCTGTTTCGTGATCGTTATGCGGAAAGTTTCCCAAGCGCCAATCCTAAAAAAAATCAACTTTATCAAGACGTATTAGAAGGTATTGCGTCACCGGGGATTGAATTTTACTTACCGCTGTTCTTTGATGCCAAAGCCATGCAAAGCCAAAGTACGCTATTTGATTATTTACCCGCCTCTGCAATTGTGATTACTGATAAATATGCCGAAGAGGGGTGGAGCAATTTTTATAAAGATGTCGTCACGCGCTATGAACAACGTCGTCATAATATCGACCAGCCGTTATTACCGCCTGAACAACTATTTTTAGCACCCAATAGTATTTTAGAGAAACTGAATACTTTTCCGCGTTTAATCGCTTCACCTGAGGCTTTTAGTACAGATAAAGCGGGTCATTTTAATTTAGCTACCCAAGCCCCGCCACGTTTACCGGTAGATCCAAAGCGTGAGAAACCATTTGCAGAAGTCAAAGCCTATGTCGATGCGGCCAATCATCCGGTGTTATTGGTTACAGAGAGTGCCGGGCGCCGTGAAACCTTAAAAGATGCCCTACGTAGCAGCCTGGGCGAAATTCCAGTGGTAGAGAGCTTTGAGGCCTTTCAGCAGTCCTTATTTGCCATTGCTATCACTCATGCGCCTTTAGATCGTGGTTTACTCATCACTGATCAACTCAGTGTGATTTCCGAAAATCAGCTCTATGAACATCGTGTGGTGCAGCGTCGTCGTAAACGCCAGCATGAGATTTCCGAAGAATATTTAATTAAGAGCTTAACCGAGCTGTCGATTGGTGCGCCTGTGGTGCATATCGATCATGGTGTAGGTCGTTATGCAGGTTTAGTGACTTTAGAGATTGATGGGCAAGATCATGAGTTTTTACAACTCGATTATGCCGATGGCGCCAAAGTGTATGTGCCTGTCACGAATTTGCATCTGATTAGCCGTTATAGCGGTGGTGATCCAGATTCGGCACCGCTGCATAAAATTGGTTCGGATGCTTGGAACAAAGCCAAACGTAAAGCACTCGAGCAAATTCATGATGTTGCGGCAGAATTATTACATATTCAAGCACGTCGTCATGCCAAACCCGGTTTTGGTTTTGAGGTAGATGAAAAAATGTATATGCAATTTGCGTCAGGCTTTGCTTATGAAGAAACTTTAGATCAAGCCAATGCCATTGAAGCCACGTTATACGATATGCAACAAGCCAAACCGATGGATCGTTTGGTCTGTGGTGATGTTGGCTTTGGTAAAACCGAAGTGGCGATGCGTGCAGCCTTTATGGCGGTGCAAAATGGCAAACAGGTGGCGGTATTGGTGCCTACCACGCTATTAGCACAGCAGCATTATGAATCTTTTAAAGATCGCTTTGCAGATTGGCCAGTACGTATTGAAGTCTTATCACGTTTTGGTTCGAGTAAAAGTCATCTCAAAACCTTAGAAGATTTAAAAGATGGCAAAGTGGATATTGTGGTCGGCACGCATAAAATCTTGCAAGAAAACGTGGAGTTTTCTGATTTAGGTTTAATGATTGTCGATGAAGAACATCGCTTTGGGGTACGTGATAAAGAACGTATTAAAGCCATGCGTGCCGATGTGGATATGCTGACCTTAACTGCAACACCAATTCCGCGTACTTTAAATATGGCGTTTGGTGGTATGCGTAATTTATCTATTATTGCCACACCACCCGCGCGTCGTTTAGCAGTCAAAACCTTTGTGCAAGAACAAACCGATGAATCTGTCAAAGAAGCCATTTTACGTGAATTGCTACGTGGTGGTCAGGTGTATTTCTTACATAACGAAGTCGATAGCATTGAACGGATGGCAGAAAATATTCGTCATCTAGTGCCAGAGGCGCGGGTAGCTGTAGCCCATGGGCAAATGCGTGAGCGTGAACTTGAGCAAGTCATGCAGCAGTTCTATCACAAAGAATACAATGTCTTGGTCTGCTCAACCATTATTGAAACAGGCATTGATGTCCCTAATGCCAATACCATTATTATTGAACGTGCCGATAAATTAGGGCTTGCCCAGTTGCATCAATTGCGTGGTCGCGTCGGGCGTTCGCATCACCAAGCCTATGCCTATTTGTTGGTGCCATCAATAAAAGGCTTAAAAGGCGATGCCGAAAAACGCCTTGATGCCATTCAACGTGCTTCAACTTTAGGTGCGGGTTTTATGTTGGCCACCGAAGATTTAGAAATTCGTGGTGCAGGTGAGCTATTAGGTGAACAGCAAAGTGGTTCGATGCATGCCATTGGTTATAGCTTGTATATGGAAATGCTGGAAAAAGCCACCAAAGCCATTCAAAACGGTAAAACACCGAATTTTGATGCACCGCTGGCGCTGACTTCAGAAATTAGCCTGCATTTACCGGCTTTAATTCCAGATGAGTATTTAGGTGATGTGCATCAGCGTTTATTGTTCTATAAGCGTATCAGTAATGCCACCACCCAAGACAAACTTGATCATATTCGTATGGAGTTGATTGATCGTTTTGGTATTGCCCCGCAGGCGGTCAAACATTTATTTGCGGTGCATCAAATTCGTTTAAAAGCAGAAACTTTAGGTATTACCAAAATTGATTTAAGTGCACATGGTGGGCATTTTGAGTTTTCGCCCGATACTCCAGTACAAGCGGGCAGCATTATTCAAATGATGCAACAACACCCAACTTATTTTAGGATGCAAGGTGGACAGCGTTTAAAGGTAATGCTGTTGCAAGAAGAGCCTGAAAAACGCTTGCAGTTTGTCAATGATATGCTGGACTATTTACTCAAAGACATCGCTAAAGCTTAAGAGGCTCGGCTTAAAGCTCGGGCAGGGTGAAAGCTTTGCCCGTTGTATTTTGATATTTATACTGAAAGCTTTATTCGGGCGTACTCAGGGCGAAATTGATGTGATAGTATTAGCCATCACTTTCATTTTGCGTCATAAATAAAGAATATGTTTAGTTTGCATCCACAACTTGCTCAAGATACATTTTTTGTCGGCGACTTTCCGCTCTCTACATGTCGTTTAATGAATGATATGCAGTTCCCTTGGCTTATTCTAATTCCACGCGTACCAGGGGTGACAGAATTATACGAACTCAGCCAAGCTGACCAAGAACAATTTTTACGTGAATCAAGCTGGTTATCTAGCCAATTATCACGTGTTTTCCGTGCCGATAAAATGAATGTTGCTGCTTTAGGTAACATGGTGCCACAACTACATTTTCATCATGTGGTGCGCTACCAAAATGATGTGGCATGGCCAAAACCAGTATGGGGTACGCCGGCTGTGCCATATAGCAATGAAGTGTTAGCGCATATGCGTCAAACTTTAATGTTAGCCCTACGTGGTCAAGGTGATATGCCATTTGATTGGCGTATGGACTAAGTCTGCGCTATAGGACGAACTCGTGTTGCCATTAGATTATTGGCTAGATCGCGAACCCAAGCAATTTAGCTATTTCCATCGTTTGATGGGATATTCGATGTTGTCCTTGGGTTTGTTGGTTTATACCTTTACCACTGATGGCAGCTATGCACCCCTGTATTTACCACTCTTGTTTATGGTGGTGTTGTTACTTAGCCCACGTTTAGCGCAGTGGTTACAGTATCGCTATAGCGTGCAAGTACAACGCAATATCTTGTTTTTAATAGATATTGCCATGGTTGCAGCGGTGCTCTCTGCAGTACATTTAAATCTGATAATTACCTTTTGTACCTTTGCTGCGCTGATTTACAGTACAGTTAATAGTAAAATTTCCTTCTTTATGATGTCTTTGGCAGGACTTTGGGGCATTACTGTCTTTTATCTTGCCAATATTTTTGTCTTTGGTTTTGGGGAGTATTTTGCCTCAGCCTCTACAGAACTTACGGTTTTGGCCTTTATTTGTTTAATTGCTTATTTTACTGTAGGGTCCGTTTATCAAGCACGCCGTGTTTATAGCGCTTCACAAAAACGTGAATACTATTATTCACAAATGAATCGCTATATGGAGTTTGCTAACCAACTGAGTCGTTATGCGCCGCAGCAATTGTGGCAATCGATTATGAAAGGTGAAACCGAAGCCAAAATTGAATACAAACGTAAAAAAATGACCATCTTCTTTTCAGATATTGAAGGTTTTACAGAACTCTCAGAAACGTTGATTCCTGACGATCTTGCCTTTGTCCTGAATGATTATTTAAGTCATATGACCGAAATTGCCAAACAATATGAGGCAACGGTTGATAAATTTATGGGCGATGCAATTTTAATTTTCTTTGGTGATCCAACCACACAAGGGGTTGAGCAAGATGCCAAGACCTGTGTAGATATGGCAATGGCCATGCGTCAGCAAATGAAAATTTTACGTGAACGTTGGATCAAGATGGGCTATCCAGCCTTACATATTCGTATGGGGATTAGTACAGGCTACTGCCACGTCGGGAATTATGGTGCTTCGCATCGTATGGCCTATACCATCGTTGGGCGTGATGCCAATTTGGCTGCCCGCTTACAAAGCGCAGCCGATGTAGATGAAATTCTGATTTCCGATGATACCTATCATTTAATTAAAGATGATTTTCTATGTGCGCCTAAACAACCCATGTTTTTAAAAGGCATTCAGTTGCCAGTAAAAACTTGGCAGGTCATGGAAAAACACAGCGCACGCCAAACCGAATATCAGCGTTGGTTCGATTATGAATATAAGGGCTTTCATCTATTGTTAAATTTAGATGAAGTGCAAAATTTTGAATATCCAGAACTGATTCAAGTGTTAGAAAAAATGGTGCAACGTATTCAAACCCAGCAACGCTTAGTCAACGCCCATGGTGTAGTGCGTTTAAATCTAGAAGATGAAGTGGTGGTAGATATTTTGGACGCCCCTACACGCTAACAGTGTCAAAGCTTGAGAGAAATGGGTGGAATCAATATCAGTCAACGCTGTCATTTAAGCAGGGGTGAACAGTATTTTAGCTGATTTATTTTGCGCCTATAGCACGATTATTTGCAGTAAATTTATACCTAATTCCACATTTATCCTGCCAAAGACAATAGGATTTTTGCCCCAAATCTCGTAACATAGACTGCTCTATATGTTGTGAGGTTTTCTATGTCATCCCCAACGCCCTATCAGGTGTTATGTGTATGTTTAGGCAATATCTGTCGCTCTCCTACGGCAGAGGTGGTGCTTAGGCAACATTGTGAGGCAGAAAAACTCTCCATCGATATCGATTCTGCTGGGACCAGTAATTATCATCCCGGTAAAGCGCCTGATCTACGCAGTCAACAGCATGCAAAATTGCGTGGTTATGACTTATCGCACTTGCGTGCACGTCAGATTCAACTTAATGATTTTATTCAATTTGATCTGATCTTAGCGATGGATCATGACAACTTAAAGAATCTAGAGGCCTTAGCACAACAAGCCAAACAGCACTTTGGTTTTGTACGAGCTGAGTTAGCTTTAATGAGCGCACATGATCCGATCTATCCAAATCAAGCTGTACCTGATCCGTATTATGGTGGTAGCGCTGGTTTTGAACGGGCACTTGATCAGTGTGAATCGAGTAGTCGCGCATGGGTCGCTTATTTTCAACAACAAAATTCACAGGTTTAAGAGAAGCCATGAATATTCAAAACAACGTGCAACTTAAACCGTTTAACACCTTAAGTCTAAGCTCAATTACCTCCCACTACGTTAAAATTCAAAATGTGGCGGATGTGCTGGATGCTGTGGCTTATGCGCATTTAACTGATTTAAATATTTTGGTGTTGTCAGGTGGCAGTAACATGCTTTTGCCTGAGCATGTGCACAGTCTAGTCTTGCATATGGATATTCAAGGCATTGATGTTGTCGCAGATGATGCTGAGTACCAGACTGTACGGGTGGGTGCAGGTGAAAACTGGCATCAATTTGTACTGTGGACGACACGCCAACAATTATATGGATTACAAAATTTAGCCCTGATTCCGGGTTTGGTGGGGGCTTCACCGGTACAAAATATTGGTGCCTATGGGGTTGAGGCGGGTGAATTTATTCAGTCAGTCCAAGTCTACGACCGTCAACACAAGCAGTTACGTTCCATTGTAGCGGCTGATTGTGATTTTGCTTATCGACATAGTGTGTTTAAAGATGAGCCAGATCGTTACATTATTACCCATGTTACCTTTCATTTACCCAAACGGGCCGAACTGAAGCTTGGCTATGGCGACTTAAAAGCAGCAGTGGGCGAAGAAAAAACCTTAGAAAACCTACAACAACAAGTAATTCAGATCCGTCAAAGTAAACTGCCAGATCCAAAAGACTATCCAAATGTCGGTAGTTTCTTTAAAAATCCAGTGGTGACTTCACAAGTCTTTGCGCGAATTTCGCATGAATTTCCTCATTTACCACACTATCCGCAGGCCAGCGGTCAGGTTAAATTGGCTGCAGGTTGGCTCATTGATCAAGCGGGTTGGAAAGGCAAACAATTGGGCAAAGTGGGCATGTTTCATAAACAAGCCTTGGTCTTGGTCAATTATGCCGATGCGAACCTAAGCGATGTACAGGCCACTTACCGTGCGGTACAGCAGGATGTGTATCGTAAATTCCATATTCAGCTTGAACCTGAGCCCGTGCTGTTTGCAAAAGATGGTTCACTTTGTGCGCATACGGACGCCTAATTGATGTTGCGATTGGTGCGCTTTGCGGCGATCTTTTTTGTCTTTCTCGGTGTATTTATTGTATTTTTATATTCACCGTTTTATTCAAAATTGGTGGTGAAAACACTGAATCAATTTGTGCCGGTAGATGTCAATCCAGTAGCGGCCAGCAGTCAAAAGCGTGGTGTGCTTAGTCCTTCAGAAAATTTGGAGCCGGGCTCTGAGCTGTGGATTGCGCGCCAAGCCTATCTGGCTGTCATGAAACAGCAGATGCAAAGCAATAACTCACATACGCTGACCTTGGTGCATGCACGTTATAAGGCTTTACAACAAAAAATTGAGGCGCAAAAGCAGGAGCGTACTCAACATGAGTTGGCTTTGCCCTTGTTTGCCGCAGAGCATGAAGCATCATTAGCCCAAGAAAATCAGCTTTACAGCTTTGATTTACAAAGCTCAGCCAATCAAGCACTCATGCAGCAATATCGTGATTTTTTAATCACGCATCCGCTTGACATCGATGCAACGCCAGTAGATGAAGAGATTTTCCAAGATATTGCACTGATTCATCAACAGAATGCACAACTGACACAGACAGCGCATGAACCTTATGCCATTGTGGTGTTAGGGGGCGGTTTGACCTTAGCCAAAAATGGCAAAGATATTATTGTCAATGACTATACGCGCTTACGTTTGGAAACCACTTTAGGCATGGCCAAACAATATCCAATGTTGCCTATTGTACTCAGTGGAGTTGAAGCACCTTATATGCAGCGCTGGTTAAAACTACGTGGACTAGATGCTCAGCTTTTGGAAAATCGTAGCATGAACACCTGTGAAAATAGTCGTTTTAGTTCTTTATTATTACAAAAAAAAGGTGGTGCGCCACGCGTGATTTTAATTACTGATGCTTATCATATGCCACGTACTCGGCGTTTATTTGCTTTAAATGGCATTCATACTGTGCCAGTTGAAGCCCCAATGCCCACCGAATTAACCCAGTGGCAACCCAGTATGCAAAATTATGATCATAGCCGCCGTGCCAATTATGAAATGTTAGCCACTCTACGTGATGTACTGTTAGGCTCAAGCGATTGCCGCGAGGTGCCATAAATGTCCAATATTCCATTTTTAAATCCGAGTATCTTAAAACAACTTAATTTGCCGGTACCGAGCCGTGAACAGACACCACAATTTTTACCTGAATTAAACTTAACTCAGCCAGATCAACCTTCTGTAGAAATTCAAGCCTATCGGCGCTTATATGGTTTGGATCAATTGGAGGCTGAGCACTGGCAGGGCTTTATTCAAATGCCATTGTTTAAGCTGCATGTACAAGTGTTTAAGCCCAAAGTGGAGCAGGTTAAAGGCACGGTATGGGTACTACATGGTTACTTAGAACATAGTGGGATTTATCAGCCGATCTTCCATGAATTGCTCGCGCAAGGTTTTAGTGTTTTAACCTATGATTTGCCAGGGCATGGCTTAAGTGATGGTTCACCGGCCAATATCCAAAATTTTGATCATTATCAACAAGTATTACATGCGGTCTATCATCGGGTCAAAGATGCACCGCAGTTGCTTGGTCCTTGGCTGGGAATTGGACAAAGTACTGGTGGGGCAATTTGGATGCATCATTTACTTGATTTTGCTGAGCAACGTAAAAATCCTTTTGTACAGCGTGTGTTGCTCTTATCGCCTTTAATTCGTCCGGCCAAATCGGCCTGGTGGCATAATCCTGTGGGATTGGGGATTATTCGTCGTATTAAACGCCAAGTGCCACGCCATTTTAGACGCAATAACCATAATCCAGAGTTTTTACGCTTTATCCGTTTAAAAGATCCGTTACAGCCGCGCATGATGGGCATGGATTGGATTTTAGCCATGTCAAAATGGATGCTGCAAATGGAATTGCGCCCAGCTTGCCGTATTCCTGTTTGGCTCGCGCAAGGGGCGCAGGATCAGACCGTAGACTGGCGTTATAATATTGAATTTATTCGACGAAAATTCCGTCTGCAAACTTTATTAATGTTAGAAGAAGGCTCACATCAGTTGATCAATGAGCGCGCTGATATTCGTGCTGCACTCACCGGATTGATTCCTGCCTTTTTACATGCCCAAAGCAGTGGCGATTATTATTAACATACCTATGAAAAAGAGGCTGTAAGCCTCTTTTTTTTAAAACTGTTCTAATTGAGCTAAATTCCACATTCGATAATAGAAATTATCTTCATCTTTTAAATGTGGATTTAATAACTCATTGGGCTTGAGCCAAAAATGCAATTGGGCATAGTTTTTAATTTCGCGATCATTGACACGCTGTGCTAAATGATGAGCCTTTACATCGGCAGGGTGACATAAACCTGCTGAGGCAATCATTTCAGCTAAGGCGTGCATGGTATTTTGATGAAAATGGAACACACGCTCAGCTTTGGTGTCGACATGCAGCGCTTTTTGGCGATCTTTATCTTGGGTAGCCACACCAACAGGGCATTGATTGGTATGACAACTCTGTGCCTGAATGCAACCAAGAGCAAACATAAAGCCACGTGCTGAGTTACACCAATCGGCTCCGGTGGCCATAATGCTGGCAATATCAAAAGCACTAATAATTTTACCACTGGCGCCTACTTTAATTTGCTCGCGTAGACCTGCACCTACCAAGGTGTTATGTACAAATAATAAGCCTTCTCGTAACGGCGTTCCCATGTGATTAATTAGTTCAATAGGCGCGGCTCCTGTGCCACCTTCAGCGCCATCCACCACAATAAAATCGGGGATAATTTGCGTATGTAGCATGGCTTTGACCATACTCATAAACTGCCACGGTTGCCCAATACACAATTTAAAGCCCACGGGTTTACCACCGGATAAATCGCGTAATTGTTGAATAAAGTGCATCATTTCAATGGGGGTGCTAAAAGCAGGATGACGTGATGGCGAAACACAATCTACCTCACGACTCACTCCTCGAATTTGCGCAATTTCTGCACTAATTTTATCTTTAGGTAAAATACCGCCGTGACCAGGCTTCGCGCCTTGTGATAGTTTAATTTCAATCATTTTAACTTGGGGGAGAGCAGCTTGTTTAGCAAATTTCTCTGGATCAAATTGGCCATCTAAAGTTCGACAGCCAAAATAACCACTTCCCAATTCCCAAATAATATCGCCACCATGTTCTAAATGATAAGGACTAATACTGCCTTCACCTGTATCATGATAAAAATTCCCCATCTGTGCGCCTTTATTTAAAGCTCGAATGGCATTGGCACTTAAACTGCCAAAACTCATGGCAGAAATATTAAAAATAGAGGCTGAATAGGGTTGGCTACAGGCGTGATTACCAATGGTAATACGAAAGCTTTGTGGGTCTGCAGGTTTACACGGGTTGAGGGCATGGGTCATAAAACGATAATCGGCTTGATAGACATCAATAATCGAGCCAAAAGGCTTATCGGCATTTTCATTTTTAGCCCGTTGATAGACCAGACTGCGTTGCATACGTGAAAAAGGCAGCGCATCTTGATCAGATTCAATAAAATATTGACGAATCTCAGGACGGAAATCTTCAAATAAAAAGCGAAAATGTCCCATAATTGGATAATTTTTTAAAATAGAATGCTTATTTTGGAGCACATCATATAAACCCACTAAGCTGAGTAGACCAGTGATCAGCCAAATACTATTGATGACTGTATCTGACATAAAATAATACAAATAGTGCGGGTCATAATATAAACGTAACCAAGTAAGAAATAATGCTAAAAAAATACAAGCGAACCAAATCGAATGTCGTGAAAAGAAAGTATTAAGTAATTTATGTCTGACGAGTTGAGCCGGTCCTGCCATTTCAGCGTGTCCTATTTTTGTCGTTTTAGCTACTGTGCCAAGATTTAAGTACACGCTCAAGTAGGGAATTGTGAAAGTATTTTTAAATCAAGGGATATTAAAACTACCCAATTTAAATTATGATTGATAAAAAAATAAATGATAAGTTTAAAATAATCCAGCTGAGCGATGACCTGATCAGCTGAAATAATTGGGGGAGCTCAAGATGAGCCAAACACAGCAGTATGCAAACCCGATCGGGATTTATAGCCAAGATGTGCAATTTTTTCAGCGTTTTTATGCCTTACTTCAACATATGGGCCATGTCACAGTCACGCTTTTTGAGCAAAGCACACTACAGCATCATCATGAAAAGTTATGGATTATTGATTTAAACGCAGCTGAGGTAGACGCGGTATTACATCGTTTATTACAGCAGAGTAAAGATGTATTTGTAGTGGCAGATTTAAGTCAAAGTGATGGCATTATTCGTGCGATTCATGCAGGGGTAACAGGGTGTACATTATCTGAACGTGATGATGCAGAAATGCTGTTAGCATTGCGAAGTTGGAGCAGTGGCGATGCCCCGATTGACCCCGCGATTACCAGACGGCTATTAGCGTCATTATTACAGCAACTGCCGCAGCAACAAAATATTCACGCACTGGTTAGCTCTGAAATTGAACTGACCAACCGAGAAAAACAAATTTTACAACTGGTGGCAGAAGGGCTATCTAATCAACAAATTGCCGAAAAACTGTATGTCTCCAGGCATACAGTTGATAGCCATATTAAACATATTTATCGGAAGCTTGAGGTGACCAAACGCATGCAAGCGGTCAGTACAGCGCGCAATTTAGGCTTATTATAAAAATGCCCAAGCGAACTTGGGCATTTCTCTGATGTCTTAAGCTTGCTGGTCTTCAGCAGGTAATAACATCAAAATAGATTCATTGAGTAAGCTTGCAATATCCTCTAATAAATCAGCATCATAGAAGCGATCGTCCATCAATACCACTTCGCCATCTGCCAATTGTTTTAAAATATCGCTTGAGGCATCACTTAGACATAAGCCTTCACCATTGGCCCAAAACAAGGTTTGACCGTCTTCTTCGCTATACAAGAGGCGCGATGCAGGTTCTAGCATCAATGAATAGCCTAAGCCTAAAGCATCTTCTAGGTCACCCGTACCAATTTCTTCAGCTTCAGGAATATTTTCAGGATATTTCGCTTCAGACATTAAACTCATAATTGCATCTTCAAGCACATTTGAGTTTTGCAGCTGTGCCATGAGCTTGTCTTTTAAATATGCCAATTCATTTACAGTGACTTCACCCGCCGCACTGAGTTGATCACGAATAATATCGCGGATTGGATTACGTAACACTTCATTGGCAGAGAATTTATCACTGACGCGATCCATCATATCGCTGACATTTGGCATACGGAAACCAAAAGAGAAAGTCAGACATTCATCTTCAGCCACACCATAGTGCGATAAACCCGGTGGAACATACAGCATATCACCCGGTGCTAACACTTCATCAAAATGCACATCCATTTCTGGCAATAATTTTAATGGCTGATTAGCTAAAAACTCGGTGTCGGCATCACACATTTGACCAAGCTGCCAACGACGATGACCATGAGCTTGTACTAAGAACACATCATAAAAATCGAAGTGTTTACCTACTGAACCACCTTTGGGTGCATAAGAAACCATGATGTCATCACGACGCCACTGTGGAATAAAAGGAAACTTTTTCCAAAGTGCTGCTAAATCAAAAGAATAATGATCGACAGCCTGAACCAAAACGCTCCAAAGTTTAGGCATTTTTTGGAAATCGGCTTTAAGTAGAGGTGATGATTTGACTGACCATTGATTTGGATCACGGTCTTTTTGTTTGATTAAACGTGCAGTGACGTTTTCATCGAGTGCCAATTCCATGACATCGTTTGGTTCTAACAAGCCAACAATTTCAGGCATGGCATTACGAATCAGGAGAGGTTTTTTTTGCCAATATTCGGCAAGGAATTGTTCAGCGCTGATACCGCCTAAGACGTCTAAAGTTTGGGACATAACACATACTACAACTAAATTTTGCTTATTGTCCCTTGAACGCTATAAGTTCTGCAAGTGACAGGGCTTTAAAAGCTTGTATTTTCTTATAGGCCAGCATAATGCAAGGAGATTTAGAATTGGTGGGAACAGTGATTCTTAAGAAATTGGACATTTATTTGGGCTTATATGTTAATTTTATATAAGAGATTTTATGTTAATAATTTCATTTATCTTAGCAAACTTAAAAAATTATCAAAACTATCAGAGACTTCGACTAATTTTAATTTAGGTTGTCCATATTGATCTTTAATATATTGATTATGGTGGATAAGAACTATGTTAGGACGATTAACGTCAGATCGGTAGTCAAATCCGATATAGTCACCACCACCATTGAGTCCAAAGATGACTACTCTGTCATGCCCATATATATCCTGATCTTGAAAGTTTTCAATATCATCACCTCCTATTGGCTTTCCAAAACAACAAAAGCTTATGCTAGATTCTTCGAGTATATTGTTAGAATCTTTATATTCAAAGCTATTCTCCATAAATTGCACGCCATTGTGGGAAGCAATCAGCTTTTTATAATTTAAAGGAAAATTAATTTTATTATCTTGCTCAAAACTCTCTATGACCTTTATATCGATCGGTCCAAAGTCATACATAATATTTAAGTTTTGATAAGGCATTTGATTGTTTACCTGCTGAGAGTAGTGAAATTTCGTATAACAGCCATTATGTTAAATGGCTTTAATTTTGCTTAGCCTTATATTCATTAAATGCTTGAAGCATTCGCTCTTTCTGTTCTTTGGCAGCATCTGGATATGAGTAAAATCTTTCATAATCTTTTCTAAATTGGCTGCTTTCAATTCTTTTAGCTAAGTCATCAATAAAACTTTTTCCTTGAGTCTGATATTGCTGAATCGTTTGTTTATCTAGGCAGATCGTTTTCGCCCAAGAAACTGCACTCATATTTATACAAACATTGAGGTATATATTTTCGCTATCCTCATATAGTTCCCAAAAATAAGGCTCTATTTCTATAAGTTGCATTTTACTAGTATTTCCAAACTTTTAATTATTTCTAAAATTAACATAATACCGGTTATACGAAATGAGTCTTATTAGTTTATAAAATTCAATGATTTAATCAAAAAACCTAGATTTAAGCAGTTGGGCTTTTTAAGTAAATTAGATCGTTCCACGCTTAGTATTTACACGATACTTCACGATTTTATGTAGAAAGATTAAATATAAAACAAGCTATTGCTATTTCACTTAAAAATGCTGTGCAGATCAAATATGCTTGAGACTTTTTTATTAAAATATTATCAAAAGACCAAGTTAAATGACTCGGTCTTTTTACAAAAAAAAGCCTAGATTAAGGCACTAAAACCTTTAAATCACGCAAAATTTGGCACAGCTTAATCATCGGCATACCCATTAATGTGGTTTGGTCTTGCCCAATCATCTCTTCAAATAAACTAATGCCTAAACTTTCACATTTAAAACTACCGGCACAGTGTAACGGTTGTTCAATTTCAATATAGCGTTCAATTTCAGCTTGAGACAGGCGGCGGAACTTGACTTTATAGTGTTCAACAATGGTTTTTTTAAAACCCGTTGATTTCTGTTGCACGCTTAAAGCTGTACTAAAGTAGACAATTTTATTTGAATTGGCTTGTAGCTGACGAATGGCCTTGTCAACAGTTAACGGTTTTCCCATAAAAATATCAGGTGCACCCTCACGCCAAGCTACTTGATCAGAACCAATCACAATCGCCTCAGGATGTAATTCGCTAATCGCTTTGGCTTTTTCAAAAGCTAAACGTTTGGCTAAATCATCAGCATGATTTTCACCTTGTGGGCTTTCATCAATATCTGGCACGATAGTTTGATAATCAAGATGTAAGCGATCCATTAAGGCTTTACGCGTTTGACTTGATGAAGCCAAGATGATTGAAGAATTATTCATTACACTGCATATTCCATAAGCACGTGAAGAGGGACGTAAGATAAAACGGCTTGATGGCACGCTTGTACCTTAACAGGCGGGGCAACGCCGGCTTGATAGGCTTCTACCCACCGGCTGACACAAATACACCAAAAATCACCCGGATGTAGGCCAGCGAAGCCCACCTCAGGCAAAGGAGTAATTAAGTCATTGCCAATTTTTTGTGAAAAATTGAGAAATTCTGCGGTCATTTGGGCACACATGGTGTGCTGACCGAGATCAGTGCTGGCAGTGTGGCAGAATCCATTGCGAAAGTATCCTGTAATCGGATCATAACAACAGCTGGCTAAAGGCTCACCTAACACATTAAAACGATTGAGTTTTGGATCTGGATGAATCGACATAGGCGCTGAAATCAGAAAAGACTTTTGCCTATCATAGCAAAACTTTGCATTTAGGCGGCTTTTATACAAAAGTTGCTAACCTTTTTTTGCATAATCATTTAAAATCACCGCGTTTTTGATATTTATAAAGTGAGCTATACATGAACTTTCAGCGTATGACTGACCTCGATTTAGCAGGCAAACGTGTTCTAATCCGTGAAGACTTAAACGTTCCTGTAAAAAATGGCGTAATTACCAGTGATGCGCGTTTACGTGCCGCGTTGCCAACAATTAAAGCCGCTGTAGAAAAAGGCGCTGCAGTCATGGTGTACTCACACTTAGGTCGTCCTGTAGAAGGCGAGCCAAAACCTGAGCAATCGCTTGCGCCAGTTGCTGCGTATTTAACACAAGCACTTGGTCAAGAAGTGAAATTATTCACTGACTATTTAGATGGCGTAGAGGTAGCGCCAGGTCAAGTGGTATTACTTGAAAACGTACGTTTTAACCACGGCGAAAAGAAAAATAATCCAGAGCTTGCACAAAAATATGCCGCGCTTTGCGACGTATTTGTCATGGATGCTTTTGGTACAGCGCACCGTGCTGAAGCTTCAACTGAAGGCGTGGCACGTTTTGCTCAAGTTGCCGCAGCAGGGCCTTTACTGGCAGCCGAACTTGATGCTTTAGGCCGTGCCTTACAAACGCCTGAAAAACCAATGGTGGCGATTGTTGCAGGTTCTAAAGTTTCAACAAAACTTGACGTATTAACGTCGCTTTCTGATATCTGTGATCAATTGATCGTAGGTGGTGGTATTGCCAATACATTCTTAGCAGCAGCAGGCTATAACGTAGGTAAATCATTATGTGAAAATGATTTAATCGACACAGCCAAAGCCATTGCTGCCAAAGTTTCTGTACCGCTTCCAACGGATGTTGTTGTTGCTGATGCTTCAGAAATCAATTTTGATGACTTCTTAGGTTCACTCGCTGCTGCCAAAGCAACTGTAAAAAAAGTAGCAGATGTATCTGATAACGATATGATTTTAGATGTAGGTCCAGAAACTGCGCAAGCATTTGCAGAGATCTTAAAAACCTCTAAAACCATTCTTTGGAACGGCCCAGTGGGTGTGTTTGAAGTGGATCAATTTGGCGAAGGCACAAAAGCATTATCTTTAGCAATTGCTGAATCTGCTGGTTTTTCAATTGCCGGTGGTGGTGATACTTTAGCTGCAATTGATAAATATGAAGTTGCTGACAAGATTGGCTACATCTCTACAGGTGGTGGTGCATTCTTAGAGTTTGTAGAGGGTAAAACCCTACCTGCAGTTGCAGCGCTGATCGAACGCGCATAAGTTTCGGTTGATTAAATCAAAGAGGTTGACTACGGTCAGCCTTTTTTTTATTGGTCTTCATCAAAGTGTCATATTAAGTTTTTAGAATCTGCTCAACTTAAAGCATCCTTGTTGCTAGGAAAACTAGATGAAATTGAAAATCACGCTTGCAGCACTTATCCTTGGTCCATTACTTTTAACAGGTTGTGGTAAAAAAGAAGCACCAGCAGAGGCAGGTGCAGAACAAGTGGCAACCACTGAAGCTACGACTGTTACTGCAGAACAACAAGCAGCAATTGATGCTATCGATCAACCTGTATTAGATGAAAACAATACAGATGTACCTCAAGAGATCGCTGATGCTGAGCCAAAGGTGCAATAGAGCGCACCTTAACATCAGTGAAGTGCCTAAAAGTCCTCGCAATCGCGGGGATTTTTTATGAAATAGTGTTTTTTGTTGCTGAATTACATGGCATGACCATGTAGAATATGCCGCATTACCTGGGAGGATATTATGGCTCTTATTTCATTGCGCCAGCTCTTGGATCACGCCGGCGAACATGCTTACGGCGTACCAGCGTTTAACGTAAACAACTTAGAACAAATGCGTGCGATCATGCTTGCTGCTGATCAAACCAACTCACCTGTTATTGTGCAAGCCTCTGCAGGTGCGCGTAAATATGCAGGCGCTCCATTCTTACGTCACTTAATTTTAGCGGCAATCGAAGAATGGCCACATATTCCTGTGGTAATGCACCAAGATCACGGAACCAGCCCTGATGTGTGCCAACGTTCAATTCAATTGGGCTTCTCATCAGTGATGATGGATGGTTCACTAGGTGAAGATGGTAAAACACCAACTTCATACGAATATAACGTGGATGTGACCCGTCGTACAGTACAAATGGCACACGCGTGTGGCGTTTCTGTAGAAGGCGAAATTGGTTGTCTTGGTAGCCTAGAAACAGGTATGGCAGGCGAAGAAGATGGCGTAGGCGCTGAAGGCGTTTTAGATCATTCTCAACTATTAACTTCTGTTGAAGAAGCAACTCAATTCGTTAAAGACACCAATGTGGATGCTTTAGCGATTGCGGTAGGTACTTCACACGGTGCTTACAAATTCACGCGTCCACCTACAGGTGATATTTTAGCCATTGACCGTATTAAAGAAATTCATGCGGCATTGCCAAATACCCATCTTGTGATGCACGGTTCAAGCTCTGTGCCACAAGAATGGTTAGCAGTGATCAATGAATACGGTGGTAACATCGGCGAAACTTACGGTGTACCTGTTGAGCAATTGGTTGATGCGATCAAACACGGTGTGCGTAAAATCAACATCGATACTGACTTACGTTTAGCCTCTACAGGTGCAATGCGTCGTATGATGGCTGAAAAACCAGCTGAATTTGATCCACGTAAATTCTTTGCTGCCACTGTTGAAGCAATGAAACAAATCTGTGTAGATCGTTACGAAGCATTTGGTACTGCGGGTAATGCAGACAAGATCCGTCCAATTTCTTTAGAGAAAATGGTAGGTTTCTACGGCAAATAATTTGCTATAGATTATCTTGTAAAAAAAGCCCACACTATGTGGGCTTTTTTTCGGCAGTTAGGATGCTAAAACAAGTATGGTATTTATTTTTTCTGCTGCTTTATGCAGTGTATTGGTATCAATTCTTCTAAAAATCGCCAAATTAAAAGGCTATCAGCCCTTACACATGATTAGCTGGAATTATTTAAGCGCGAGTGTTTTGTGTTGGCTGTGGTTTCAGCCAGATTTAACCCATATTTCTATACATGATACGCCGTGGTGGCTCATTATCGCTTTAGGGATCACTTTACCCAGCATTTTTTTATGTTTATCTCAAGCCTTAAACCATGCTGGAATTTTAAAAACTGAAATCGCCCAGCGACTTTCCGTGACTTTGTCCTTAACAGCAGCCTATTTTGTTTTTAATGAGAGTTTTAATGCTTTAAAACTACTTGGTATTGCTTTAGGGCTAGCGGCTATTGCTTTAATTTTATACTCACATCGTGGCGGCCAACAGGCATCCTCTCAGAGCTTAGTGTATTTGCTACTGGTATGGATCGGATATGCGCTAGTCGATGTATTGCTCAAATATACCACAGGTTTAGGGGTGCAATTGAGTGTGGCTCTAAACCTGATGTTTATTTGTGCTTTTATCATTTCTTTGAGCTTTATTAGGCTTCGCTATAAAACTTGGGGAAGTTTAAATAATATTGGGGCGGGTTTAATTTTAGGCTGCTTAAATTTTGCCAATATTGCACTGTATGTTAAAGCACATATGCTGCTCAAAGACAGTCCTGCGATTGTATTTGCCGGTATGAATATTTTAGTGGTGGTCTTGGGCGTTATGGCTGGTGTGTGGCTATTTAAGGAACAACTCAAACCAAGTTCGGTACTTGGCTTGAGTCTGGCTTTAATCAGTGTATTTTGCCTAGCATTTGCAATGTAACATGTAGGTAACTTTTGGCAACCAGCACAGGGTGCATAAACAGATCAATAGTTTCTGCACTACCTAACAAACGCCCTTGAGCTGAACAATGTGGACAGCACGGGTATTGATGTAAAGGATGTGCCTGTTCAAGACGCATATAAACTTGATGACAGCTGCCACATTCAAATTTCACGGGCAAGGGAGCAATAATTGACATAGTTATTCTACCGTTTTTATTTTGTATAGAATATACTCGATTTTTGTGAAGAAATTAAGTCATGAAGCGACCAATGGGCAAGCGAACTTGCCCAAGTTGTAACAATTTATAGATGAGTAAAAATTTGTGCTTTAGGTAGGCGTGATTTAGGCAGTTTGGCATTAAAATCATTTTCACTGCGATAACCTAAAGTCAGCAGTACAGATGGAATTAAACCTAAAGCATCCAGCCCAAGCTCTTGCGTCAGAATCTGCTCATCAAAACCACCAATTGGCGTAGTATCAATGTTTTCAATGCCTGCGGCAAGCAGCATTTGGCCTAAAGCAATAAAGGTCTGATTCTCTGCCCAGCGCCCAATATCACCTTTTTCATTGCGGTAATAATCAATATAACCTGTACGCGTGTCTTTTTGCCCTTGTTTGGCTTGTGCATCCTTAAAACGCCCACTTTGATCATCTTGCTGTAACAGTTGCTCTAAATGCTCAGCATTAATATCTGCTTTGGTACAAAATAAAATGGTATGTGAGGAATCTAAAACCTTAGGCGCGTTATAGGCATATTTACCCACTAAAGCTTGCGCAATGCGTTGCTTGGCTGCTGTATTGTCAGCGACAAAAAAATGCCATGGCTGGATATTAATTGAAGAGGGCGCAAGACGCAAAACTTCAAGCAATTGATTAAACTGCTCAGCCGGAATTTTCTTATTCGCATCATAGGCTTTAGTGGTATAACGACTTTGTAAAACTTTAAGCAGATTCATGTACAACGTCCAAAATTATTTTTAAGTTATTTTAGGATAAAATTCATGTTATTGGGCAGATATTTAAGCTTTTATTCACAGCTCTCACTGTATTTTAGACTTGGTCATTGGTCAAAAAAGGCGTATTAATAACAACAAGAATACACATGAAGACAGCCAATATGAGATTTGAGAACCATTTTAAACAGCGCTTAAAGACTCAACAGCAAATTGGTTTATGGGTTGGGCTTGCTGATGCTTATGGCACTGAAATTGCCGCCAATGCTGGTTATGACTGGTTATTGATTGATGGTGAACATGCACCGAGTGATCTAAGAACTACATTGGCGCAGCTACAAAGTATTGCGGCCTATCCATCACAAGCTGTGGTGCGTCCACCCATTGGCAGCGTGCAGTTAATTAAGCAACTATTAGATATTGGCGCGCAGACTTTACTGATTCCAATGATTGAAAGCGTTGAACAAGCTGAGCTGATGGTCAAAGCCGTACGTTATCCGCCCTATGGAATCCGTGGGGTTGGGGCGGCGCTGGCGCGTGCCACACGTTGGAACAGTATTCCCAATTATTATGCCACAGCCCATGAAAATATCTGCTTGCTGATTCAAATTGAATCTGTCGCGGGTTTAGAAAACTTAGATGCGATTTTACAAGTCGAGGGGATTGATGGTATCTTTATTGGCGCAGTGGATCTATCTGCCACCATGGGCTATGAAGGCAATCCGAATCATCCTGAAGTACAAAAAGCCGTGATCGATGCGATTAAACGGATTCGTATGGCAGGTAAGGCGGCAGGAATTTTATCCACCACGCATGAAGTTACGCAGCAGTATTTAGATTTAGGTACAGAGTTTGTGGCTGTGGGAGTAGATACCAGTGTGTTGATGAACGCATTGCGCGACTTATTGGCGCAATATAAAAACGATACCAATCGGCCTAAAATTGAAGCTGGCTATTAACTGCTCGAAAAGCCTACATGGTTAGGCTTTTTTAGTATTTAAATTCTGATAGTTGCCAGTCTGACTTAGTGTCATTGATAACCAAAATTTGCGCGCTATTTTCACGCCAATCACCGAGTACAATACGCGGTTTACCCTCTACATCATGAATATTCGGACGATGGGTATGACCATGAATCAGCACATCGACCTCTTGTAAGGCAAGTTCGACGGTCTGCAGGTTAACATCCATCACGCTATAGCTTTTCACTTGATTGGCTTGTTGACTTTTTTTACGAAAACCATTGGCGAGTTTTTGTCTAAAACTTAAAGGCGTGGCTTTTAATAGCCTAAGCAAAAGCGGATTGCGGATAATTCTTTTAAAGCGTTGATAGGAGACATCATCGGTACATAAACCGTCGCCGTGTTCTAAACGAATCCGTTGCTTATTCACTTGAATATGATGAATATCGTTTAACAAAATGCCATGAAACTGATCCAGAAACTTCTGTCCTAAAGCAAAATCACGATTGCCCACCAAGAAGTAGACTTGATTGCCTTGTTGATGAAATTTTTCTAAGGCGCTCACAATGTCATTGAGCCATGGTGCAGGATTGTCATCACCAATCCACGCATTAAACCAATCACCTAAAATATATAGTTGGGTATGTTGATCTTGATACTGGTTCAATAAAGCCAAAAACCCTCGAATGAGTCGAGGGTGTTCAGGTGACAAATGTAAATCAGCGATAAACAGATAGGTCACAATCGATTCCTTTGAATCTCCCTAAATCCCTCTTTATCAAAGAGGGACTTCTCCTCCCTTTCATAAAGGGAGGTCGGGAGGGATTCTTATTCAGAAATGATTTTTGCAGATTCAATCACAACGTTTTCTAGAGGAACGTCAGCGTGGTAGCCACGGTTGCCTGTGCGAACGCCTTTAATTTCGTTGACAACGTCCATACCCTCAACTACTTTACCAAATACAGCATAACCCCAGCCCTGTGCAGTTTTGCCAGTGTGGTTTAAGAATGTATTGTTAGATACGTTGATGAAGAATTGTGCAGAAGCAGAATGAGGTGCTTGCGTACGTGCCATTGCAATGGTACCGATGTCATTGCTTAAGCCGTTATCTGCTTCGTTTTCAATTGCATCACGTGTTGCTTTTTCTTTGAAGTTTTCGTCCATGCCGCCGCCTTGGACCATGAAACCATCAATCACACGGTGGAAAATTACGCCGTCATAGAAACCGTCACGTACGTACTGTAAAAAGTTTTCAGCAGTTTTTGGTGCTTTTTCTGTATTCAGTTCAAGAACAATACGGCCTTTATTGGTGTTTAATTCAACTTGAGGAAAACTCATTGGGTAATCTCCTAAACATGGACACTAAAGCCATGGGTTTTTTGGTTGAGAGAAGCATAAGCAAACTGTAAACTACATAGCAAGCAAAAAACGTGATTTTCTTTGTGAAAAACTGGAAAACGCGTTTTAATTATCCTAATTTTTTATTTTAGAAGTGATTTTACTGTTATGAAGCCAAATGATGTTGTTGCGTCTCTGCCAAATACCAATGCCTCAGTCGATGCTGCGCAGCAAGAACAACAGCCAGGCTTAGACTTTGTACGTCAAGTCATTACTGACGACTTAGCTGAGGGGCGTACGCAAAAAGTGGTGACGCGTTTTCCACCTGAGCCAAATGGTTACTTACATATTGGTCACGTGAAAGCCATCTGCTTAAACTTTGGTATTGCGGAAGAGTTTGGTGGTGCATGTAACTTACGTTTTGACGACACTAACCCAGATGCTGAAGAACAAGAATATGTAGATGGGATTGCTAACGATGTAAAATGGTTAGGCTTTAACTGGGATGGCGCACCACGTTATGCATCAAGCTATTTTGATCAACTCTATACATGGGCGATTCAGCTGATTAAGCAAGGTGATGCCTATGTGGATTTACAAAGCCCGGAAGAAATTAAGTTAAACCGTGGTAACTTTATTGAACCAGGTAAAAACTCTCCGCAACGTGATGCCAGTGTAGAAGAAAACCTTGAGCGTTTTGAAAAAATGCGCAGTGGTGAATATGCAGAAGGTCAAGCGGTCTTACGTGCTAAAATTGACATGACGTCACCAAACGTACATATGCGTGACCCAATTATGTACCGTATTTTGCATTCCGAGCATCACCAAACGGGCGATACGTGGAAAATTTACCCAATGTACGACTATGCGCATCCATTATCAGATGCGATTGAAGGCATTACCCATTCATTGTGTACTTTAGAATTTGTCGATCACCGTCCATTCTATGATTGGGTTGTGGCAAAAGTACAATCACCATCGGTACCACGTCAGTACGAATCTAGCCGTCTAAATGTAGATTATACCATTACCTCTAAGCGTAAATTACGTCGTTTAGTGGAAGGTGGTTATGTACAAGGGTGGGACGACCCACGTATGCCAACGGTTGTCGGTATGCGTCGCCGTGGTTTTACTCCTGAAGGCTTACGTGACTTCTGTAAGCGTGTTGGTGTCACTAAAGTTGATGGCAGTATTGTTGATGTGGCGATGCTTGAATTCTGTATCCGTCAGTCTTTAGAAAATACTGCGGCACGTGGTATGGCGGTACTCAATCCACTGAAAGTGACTTTAACCAATCTACCAGAAGCGATGGATTTGGTTCATGCACGTCATCCAAATGTGGATATGGGCGAACGTATTATTCCATTGACCCAAGAAATCTTTATTGATCGTAAAGACTTTGAAGAAGTGGCACCAAAAGGCTTTAAACGTTTAATTCCGGGCGGTGAAGTTCGTTTACGTCACGCGTACGTGATTAAATGTGACGAAGTGATTAAAGATGAAAATGGTGAAGTGATTGAGCTGAAATGTTCGATTGACCCAGCCACTTTAGGTAAAAATCCTGAAGGTCGTAAAGTGAAAGGTGTGATCCACTGGGTATCTGCGACAAAAGGTGTAAAAGCAGAAGTGCGTATTTATGATCGTTTGTTTACAGAAGCAGACCCAGAAGTGGGTGATGATTTCTTGGATAACTTAAACCCTGAATCACTCAAAGTGGTTGAAGCGATTGTGGAACCTGCTTTGGCGACCGCACAGCCTGAAGATCGTTTTCAATTTGAACGTGAAGGTTACTTCGTGGCGGATCAACATGATCACAGCAGCGAAAAACCAGTGTTTAACCGCATTTTAGATTTAAAAGATAGCTTTAAACCGGCTAAATAATCGACTCTACAACACAGGCATATTCTGTTTGAATGTGGTGGCTCAAGTTTAACTTCAACAAGACCTTTAAAAGCTCAACTTCGGTTGGGCTTTTTTTATATGGCTTTAAAACGTGACTGAAACTCGGCTAAAAATGGAGTGATTTGGTACGTATGGGCTTTGGCATAGCGCTGTTCGCTACGCTTTTTACGAAAGCTTGTGATGATTAATTTAGACTTGGCCCGAGTGATGGCAACATAAAGTAAACGCTGTTGCTCAGTGAAGAGGTGTAACCCCTCTTGTTGATGTAATGGATCAGGAGAGTGTAATTTTTTAATAACTGGATAACTCGGAAAATAACGGTCAACTAAATCAGGCAAAATAACCTGATCAAACTCTAATCCTTTCGCACGATGCATGGTGCTGACAATCACATAGTCATTGTGGGTAATTAAATCTGACTCTTTGGCATTTTGGTAGAAATCTAAGGCTTTTTGCCAGTCACTTAAGCTACGTAAGGATGCAAAGTGCAGTTGACTATGTCGGCCAAGTTTATCTTGTAGTTGCTTGCGTTCAGATGGCTCATATTGTGCATAGAGATGGGGTAAATGCTGCTGAACATAATCAAAAAATAAATCCATGAGCGCCTCAAGATTGAAACTATGCTTGGATAGATAGTACTGGGCGGCTTTAAATAAAGGACTAAACTTGATATTAAAGTGTTCTAAGCAAGTTTGACTACGCTGATATAAACCTACCATCGCCTGCTGATTTTCAGTTATTTTATGGGCAATCATCGGCAATAGATTAAAACCTGCTTTCACATCATCTAAAGCATTATGGCTATTGATGCCTTGGAGTTGAAAGGTATTGAGTAAATCTCCTAGCTTATACGAACTTAAATGTGGATACAGTTGCCGCATCAATTGCAGTGAGCAAAATTTTATACGCTGTAGATACTTTGGCAGTACATCAGGTGCATAGCGTTTTAAGTTTTCAATCAGCATTTGATCATCAAAGTGCAGATGATGTGCAATTAAGGCATACGGTTCGCTTTGATCAAGTAGCTTTTTAATTTGTATAGAAAAATCCTGTGCGTGCTGTTGTAACAGCACCGCACTAATCTGATGAATTTTTTGGCTTTGGCTTAAGTCTTGTTGGCTATGGCAATAGAGGTCTAATTCCTGTTCTGAGTTAAAGGCTGCAATTTGAATAACGTCATCTTGCGTTGGATTGAGGCCTGTGGTTTCAGTATCAATAAATAGCAGTTGCTGTTGTTGATACAGATATAAAAACAGCTCATGTTGAGAGGCAAAGCCATCGGGCACCTGCTGAAAATCCTGTAGCGTTAAACCATAATGTTTTAAATCATGTTGTAATTTAATCGCTGCGAGTTCTGCATCTAAGTGAGCCAAATGCCGTGGCGGATGCATTTCGATATTGCCAAAATGCCAAAGCATACGTGCCCAAGCAGCCTGATCATTTTGGCTGATTAAACAGCGCCAAAACGCGATAAAATCTAAATAGATAGGGCGGCTGAGTAAATCATGTTGGGTGACACAAAAATGTGTAATACCTTGCTGCTGCAGCTGTTGGGAGAATGCTTGAACCTGTTGATTGCTGTGGCATAAAACTGCACTGGTGTGCTGATCGTGGCAGGCTTGGGCTAAAATCTCAAAAATCGCAGCATACTGTTGATCATCAAATTCACGCTGTATATGTATGAGGGCAGATGGATCTGCAGCTTGAGTGGCTTGCGCTGCAATAAAAAATTGCTTGCTGAAATGAGCTTGCCGATAGGCATTGCTTAAGTCAACTAGATTTTCAGGATTACGAAAATTCTCCAGCAAATGATAAGCCTGCTGACCCAAGCGTTGGGTGGTGACTTCAATCGAGGCACCTAGAAAACGATAAATCGACTGATCTACATCACCTAATAGTACTAGGTGAGCGTCGGGTGCTTTTAAATAATCAATAAACAACCAATGCAGTGGAGATAAATCCTGTACTTCATCAATTTGTAGCCAGCTATACTGCTGAGTAGGCGCTGTTGCTTGTCGAATGAGTTGCTGTAACAATAAATCATCATAATCTTGGACTTGATAATAGTGTTTGAGCTCCTGATATTGGGCCTGTACATACACCGCACAAGCCAAGGCGAGATGAATGTCATCAGCAGCAATATTTTCATCTAAACATTTTAGTTGCTGCCAAATAGACTGTTTATGCTGTAGATTGAGTAAAGCACTAGCTGAGCAAAGCAGCGGTAAAATAAGGCAGCGAATTTTTTCAATTTGCCATGCATGATAAGCTTTATGGGCAAAAATGGCTTGTTGAGCATGTTCAATCTGCGACTGATCAAAGCTTAAAATGGCTGTAGCATCTAAGTTAAACTGTTGATAACAGCTAAAAAACTCTGCTTGAATATACGAGAAAGACTGACTTAATAAATAATTAAGCTGGTGCATACTTTGCTGTAACAATTTTTGTTGCAAAGCGCTTTGCATTAAGCCTGCTGGCTGTTTTTGCTGCTGCTGGCGCATAAAACAATAGCGATGTAAATTACCAATAAACAAGTTCTGTGGCAGTTGTCCTAAACGTTGTTCAATCTGAGCGCGCATATTTAAAGCAGCACGATTGGTAAAGGTTAAGCACAGCATCTGTGCTGGCGCTATGCCTTGTTGCAAGGCCTGATAAATGCGCTCAGTTAAAATGGCTGTTTTGCCGCTCCCCGCAGGTGCAAGGCAAGCGTGTTGACCTCTAGATAAGGCAATCACATGTGCTTGGGCAGGACGAAAAGACAACATAACAACTAAAAGGAATGCGCGGTCAAGGAGTGTTACTATAACAAAAATAGGCCATGTTCAACATCGCATCAATCTTTTGCATATAAGCTACCAGTTGCGCAATTTAATTCGATTGACACAGAAGCTAAAAATTTGCCTATTTAAAGTGAAATATCATTTTCATTTTCTTATAATGCTTTGATATACAGTGATTTTTTATTTATGTTGTTTTAATGCATTCATTGCTTTGGCTTTATCACGGAGCTTTTTTTTAATATACAACACCAAAGCAAAGCAGGTGGTGGTAATGGTCAAGAGCATACCGTTCATATAGCTCAAAATCGAACTAATGTAGCCAATGGTGGTAAGACGATTCATCATCATTACCACTTGTGGGCTACTTTCCACCCCTGTAATGGCCCAAGTGCATAAATGTTCACAATTGTTAATGATGAGATGGTAATTATTTTCGTGCATACGTGAACGCATGCGCCTAACCACTTTACGCCCTTGATATTTAGGCTGTTGATAATGCTGAATATGAATTTTTTTGCCACGACTAAAATGTTGCAAAGTAGTGATCTCAATCGGATGTTTCTTAAAAAGATGAGCAAAACCTGAATAATGAATGACACGACCACGCCCAGCATAAATACCATGATGAGAATAGCCTAAGTGTTTCACCACCAAATGGGCACCTAAACGATAATGCGTTTTAGAATTTTGCTGCATTGTCATGATACGATGACTCAGAAAAAAGCACCTTAAAAGAGCATATTGCATGAGCGCCAACCTCAAGATTGGCCCACTTGCTTATAAACAATTGGCAGGTTTAGGCACCCCGGCCAAACGACTTAAATGACGTGCCACTAGTCCAGTGTTAAAACGAGCTTGTAATAGGGCATTATCAATCTCAGGACTCACTGTTTTCATTAAAAATTTAATCAAGGGGCGAGTTGCAGGCGAATGACCAAATTGTTGATAAAAAGCGCGCACTGCATGTAAAACTTCAAAATGCCAAGCGGTTAACTCAAGTTCTAGCGTTTGTGCTAATTCTTGCGCAACTTGTTCATTCCACACAGTATAATCAACTAAATGACCATCTTGGTCTAAAGCTAAACTCATAATTTCACTCGTTTATTTAAAGCGTATACAACGTTGATAACTTAAACTTAAATCTGCAAACTCAGCATAAGACAAAACCTGGATTTGCTCAGGCATAGCCGTCAACATGTGTGCATCGTGTTCTAAAATATAGGCTTGGCTAAACCTAAAACTTTGAGCTTGAAGTACCGCATCACCCATAATTACAACCGCATCACCTTGCTGATAGATGCACTGCAACTGAGTTAGAGCGCGTTCAGTTGCTGCATAATCAGATTGAATCAAATACAAACAATTTGACATGATGTTTTACCTTACCAATACAGCACATGTTGAAATTGAGCTAAAAACTCAGCATTAAAATCAATCACTTGTAGTTCTTGTTGCGCATGAACAACAAATGGGTTGGTAGCCTGCTCACGCGATATTAAAATTGGGCTCAAGTCATAAAACTCAAAGCTATCAACCATATTAGAGGCCACTTTAAAAGCATGTTTGAGTCTATCAAAGCTGAGATCGGATTTTAATAAGCTTAAGGCAGCATCTTGTAGTAACACCTTTACCTCACAGCCAAAGGTGGCTAAAACCATGGTGGCGGCTAAGCTTTCATGCACTTGCAGACTGCTTAAATTGGGATGGTTTAAAATAACCAATACAGATTTCACACAATTTACCTTTTTAAACGCAACAATGTTGCAAAAATAACCACTTAGAATTGAAGAATGCGCTCTGCACTTTGTACAGCGTCAGCCAGTTCACCTAATCCCACCAACTCAAAATGAGCTGCTAGGTTATGTTGTTCAAGCTGATGTCGCTTAGCATTTTCAGGATCGGTAATACCACGTGCTAAAGCTGCACTTACGCATACTGGTAAACGAATACCCAACTTTTGCCATTCTTGACTTAAGTTGCGTTGATCATCAGGTTGCCATTGCAACGTGTTAGCTACATAAACACCATCTTGATAGAAAAATACACGAAAATTGTGCTGTTTTTCCTGTAAGGCTTGAGCCAGACCGAGCGCATGCCAAGCGTGGATAGTGCTTGGAGCGGAGGTAATCAGTAATAAAGTAGACATGGCATCTCATTGTCCCCCACGGGACTTTAGACTTCATAACAAAAAGGTAGTATACAATGATTTTAGTGACGGGTGGTTTAGGCTTTATTGGCTCCCACATTGCATTAAGCCTTATGGCGCAAGGCCAAGAAGTGGTCATTGTGGATAATCTTTCCAATGCCAATATGCAAATTTTACAACGTCTTGAATATAGTTCGGGCATGTTTGTACCTTTTGTTAAGGTGGATATCCGAAATACGCCTGCCTTGAATAAAGTCTTTGAACAATATTCAATTGATGCTGTTGTACATTGTGCAGGTTTTAAATCCTTGCATGAGTCTGCGCTCAAACCGCTGGAATATTATAATGATAATGTCAGTTGTATCATGAGTTTATTGCGTGCTATGCAACGCACTGGTGTACGTAATTTAGTGCATTTATCAAGCCTTACTGTCTATGGTCAATCCAGTTTAAGCTTAGATGAAGATACCCCCATTCATTATAATTTCCCAAACCCTTATATTAAATCCCAGCAAATGATTGAACAAATCATTCAAGATACCTTTGCCACAGACAGTGAATGGAAAATTGCCATTTTACGTTTGGGGAATGTTGCGGGTGCATTTGGTAATGGAGTGTTAGGTGAAATTATCGCACCATTACCTAAAAATATTTTACCATTGGCTTTACAAGTTGCGGCCGAACAGCGAGATCTTGTTGAACTACGTCAAGATGCTGTCACCCAAGACCATACTGTAGAGCGGAGTTTTTTACATGTCATGGATGCCAGTCGTGCCGTGATTGCTAGCTTAAAATGGTTATTCCAACAGCATAATGTCTGTGAAGCGTTTAATATTGCCGGGGATGTGGTATCTATTCAGCAATTGCTAGATCAAGTAGCAGAAGTGACTCAAAAACCTATTCCTGTACAGACCGCAATTGCGCATAGTGAAAGTGAAATTGCCGAATTGGGCAGTCAGTCAAGCAAAGCACAACACATCTTAGGTTGGACAGCTGAACATAGCCTTAAAGACATGATTCAGGATCAGTGGGAATTTTATCAAAATGTCCTCAATGGTCAGTAATGTAAATAATTATCATTTACTAAACTTTAAGCTTACATTAGAATAAATTTTCCAGCCATAGCATACGGGTTGTGCTAAAGCCAATAATTGAAAAAACAGAGGTTGAACATGTCGACACGTATTGAACATGACACGATGGGTGAGGTTGAAGTACCAAGCGAAGCCATGTGGGGCGCACAAACACAGCGTAGTCTACAAAACTTTAAGATTGGTAATGAGCGTTTGCCGCGTCCAATGATTCGTGCGATGGGCTTAGTCAAAAAAGCAGCGGCACAAACCAACGCAGCGTTAGCACAAATGCCTGAACAGCTTGCCACTTATATTGTGGATGCTGCTGAAGAGGTGATTGCAGGGCAGTGGGACAGTCAATTCCCGCTTGTGGTTTGGCAAACTGGTTCAGGTACGCAAAGCAACATGAACTGTAACGAAGTGATTGCCAATATTGCTAACCAGAAACTCGGTAATACTTTAGGTTCTCAAAATCCTGTGCATCCAAATGATCATGTCAATCGTGCCCAGTCGACCAATGATTCCTTTCCTACTGCCATTCATGTGGCAGCAAGTTTACAAATCAACGAATTATTGATTCCTGCGGTGACAGCGCTACGCAATACCCTAGATGCGAAAGCGCAAGAATTTAATGATATTGTAAAAATTGGTCGTACTCATTTACAAGATGCAACGCCACTCACCTTAGGTCAAGAATTTAGTGGCTATGTATCACAGCTTGATCATAGTTTAAAACGCCTAAACCAAGCATTAGAAGGCTTATACGAATTACCGCTTGGTGGTACTGCGGTAGGTACGGGGCTAAATGCGCATCCTGACTATGCAGTCAAGGCTGCAGCGCAATTGGCAACTTTAACCGGTTTACCTTTTGTCACTGCACCCAATAAATTTGAAGCTTTGGCAGGGCGTGATGCTGCGGTATTTGCTTCAGGTGCTTTAAAAACCCTTGCGGCAAGTTTAAATAAAATTGCCAATGATATTCGTTGGTTAGCCAGTGGCCCGCGCTGTGGTTTTGGTGAAATTCGTATTCCTGAAAATGAACCAGGTTCAAGTATTATGCCAGGTAAAGTCAACCCAACTCAAAGCGAAGCTATGACGATGGTAGTGGCACAAGTCTTGGGTAATGACACCACGATCAATATTGCGGGGGCTTCTGGTAACTTTGAGCTGAATGTATTTATGCCTGTGATTGCCCATAACTTATTACAATCGATTCAGTTATTAGGTGATGCGTGTAATAGCTTTAATGAGCACTGTGCGGTGGGTATTGAACCAAACCGTGACAAAATTGATCATTTCTTACATAACTCACTGATGTTGGTGACTGCATTAAATCCTGTAATTGGTTATGAAAATGCCGCTAAAGTGGCTAAAACGGCTTATAAAGAAGGTAAAACTTTAAAGCAAGTTGCAGTTGAACTCAATTTAGTGACGGAAGAGCAATTTGATGCTGTGGTAAAACCTGAAGAAATGGTTGCACCAAATGTAAAGTGATTGAAAATGTTTGAACTGAATCAGCTGTTATGTAATAGCAGCTGATTCTTTACATTAGAAAAAATCAATCACCAATGTATATGCTGCTACTTCATATCTTGTAATATTTTTTTAAGATTTCTTATATTATTCATAGTGTTTTGATATGCATCTGAATAGCGAACTTCAGGAGCATCTATCCATGTGGCGAGCGCACCCTTGGTATGCTCTTGATATTCACGACTAGGATTTTGGTTGATTAAAGCGATTTTGAATGCGCAGATTTTCGTCAATTTTTCGGTCAAATCTTCAATCTTTATACTGTTTTTATTGGATTTTAAGGAAAGCTGCTGCACTTTATCCCTAATGCAATGTAGATTCTTTAAGATCTCACTCAAATCTTCTGCAATATTATTTGAAAGATTTATATGTTCATCGTTTTCATGGTCAATATTGGTTTCGTTCGACAAGTTGTACAAATATTGAGAATTTTCTCGATCAGATTTTTCAAAATATTGGATTGATTTTTCTAACTCGTTAAAACACATCATAATTTCATATTGTAATGCTGAATAAGCTTCAAGAGATGAGCTCTTTTTCTGTAATTGAAAACCTCTGAAGCTTAATATGGCAATAATTACTAGATTCAATATAGCAACAATTGCCTGTATAGCACCGCTATACTTTTGAAGATAATCAATCATAAGCTTAACCTATAAAAATATTATTTTGATGATGCTTTATCAAGAATAAGTGATAATTGGAAACAACATTGAATAAATTGTCATAGTTGCTAAAATACACTTCGTTTTTTACTGCTATTTTATTTTTATTTTGCATCGTTTTTCCATGCTTTAAAATAAATTTATGAAAAATAGCATCTTACTTACAGGTTCTCTCAATGCTTTCTATTTATTTAACAGATGTTCGTAAACAAGTACAATTTAAGGATTATCCGGGTGAACATCCTGTTAAATTTATTCTCAATTTTAAAAAGATTTTCCCAAGTGTCATGGAACTGATTTTACCTGTATTACCAGATAACGAAAACCTAGAAGAAATGACATGGGAATCCACCAGCAAAGATTTTGAAATCTTTAAACTACTATTGAGTGGTTGGGGTGTGGTTGAATTACGTTTAAGCGCGATTGCACAATTTAAAAATAAAAACTTTGCAGATCAATTAGTTAAAAAAGCGCAACAGCAACGTAAACAATGGTCACAAAAAAATCCAAAACTCTCTAATATGGAATTAGACTATTTATTGTTGCACCATATCCATACTTTAATTGATGCTGAGTTGGTTGAAGTGGGTGAGAAATTCTACTTACCAAGCTTACGTGATCTTTGGAAAGCGTATGTGTCACAAAACGTGCTGAGTGCACAAATCTAAATTATCTAAAATCCTCCCATGCGGAGGATTTTTTTAGCATAAAAATTGCATAATTTTTCAGGTAAAAATACAAGCATGCGCTTTCATATCAAAGCTTGCTTGTTAAAATGCCTTGAAAGATATTTACTTTAACAACAAACAGGAAAATTCTATGTCAAATCAGTTTTTAGACTTAATTCAACAACGTCGTACGATTTATGCCATTGGTAAAAATGTACAACATAGCCCAGCATATTTAACTGATTTGATTCAAAACGCCATTAAACAAAGTCCATCTTCATTTAATTCACAGTCATCACGCGCCGTGATTTTATTTCATGCAGAACATGAAAAATTTTGGAACTTTGTAAAAGAAGCGTTAAAAGCCTATGCCAAAGATGCAGAAGGCGCAGCCAAAACTGATGCAAAAATGGATAGCTTTGCCGCAGGCGTAGGTACAGTTTTATTTTTTGAAGATCAAGATGTTGTGGCAAGTTTGCAAGCCAGCTTCCCATCTTATGCAGAAAACTTTCCGATTTGGGCAGAGCATTCAACAGCAATTGCCCAATTTGCAACATGGACAGCATTGCATAGCGAAGGTGTAGGTGCATCCTTACAGCATTATAATCCAGTGGTTGATGCACAAGTGCATGCCGAATGGGAAATTCCAAGCAGTTGGAAACTACGCGCACAATTGGTATTTGGTTCAATTGAAGGTGAACCAAAAGAAAAAGCCTATATGGATGATGCTGCACGCTTTAAAGTGTTTGGTGCATAAAGCAAAAAAGCCACTCAATTGAGTGGCTTTTTATTAGAACCAATCAGCTTGCATATCTAAACAGGTACGATCAAAGCGGGTTAAAATCGCAGCATGTTGTTCAATTTGCGGTAATTCCCAAGTGATAAAATAACGAGCCGCGTGTAATTTGCCTTGCCAAAAATCAACATCTTCTTGTTGGGTGGAGCAAGCAAAACGCTGTGCAGCATGATTGGCCATGTCTAACCATAACCAAGCAATGACCACTTTGCCCATTAGATCTAAATATAGGCTGGCATTGGCAAGGCTTAAATCTACATTACCTTGGTGTAAATGCTGCCCTAAAGTCGTTGTAGTATTTTTGGCAGTGGTTAAATGAGTGCGGAAAATCTCCGCCAGTGGCACAAGATCAGCATGACTGACTTGGCCTAAGGTATGCTCAATACGCGCTAATAACAGCTCTAACCCCCGACCTTGATGTTGCCATAATTTACGTGCCAATAAGTCTAAAGCTTGAATACCTGTGGTGCCTTCATGAATCGGATTGAGGCGATTGTCACGATAGCACTGTTCGACTGGATAATCTTTGGTATAACCAGCTCCACCAAGCACTTGAATGGCCAAATCATTGGCTTTAGGGCCATATTCAGAGGGGAACGATTTGACAATCGGGGTCAATAGATCGAGTAAAATATGATGATCTTCAGAGGATAAGCCATGCGCATCATCAATGAGGCGTGCAGCAAATAAGCACAGTGCTAAACTGCCTTCTACATACGCTTTTTGCGCCAATAGCATCCGTTTGACATCACTATGCTCAATAATATTGACAGGGCGACTATGCGCATTTTTTTCGCTTGGTAAGCGACCTTGTGGACGCTGTTTAGCATAGTGTAATGATTCTAAATAGCCACGATAACCAATCATGGCAGCACCGAGTCCCACACCAACCCGCGCTTCATTCATCATTTTAAACATATAGCCTAAGCCACGACCGGCTTCATCAATTAAATAGCCTAAGCATTGGTCTTTTTCACCAAAATTCAGCACGGTAGACGTTGTACCACGATAGCCCATTTTATGCAGTAAGCCTGCCAACTGTACATCATTACGCTCAGCTAAACTGCCATCTTGGTTCACTAAAAATTTAGGCACGATAAATAAAGAAATGCCTTTAACGCCGTCTGGCGCACCTTCAATACGTGCCAACACCAAATGCACGATGTTCTCGGTAATATCTTGATCGCCACCAGAAATAAACATTTTTTGACCTTTAATCAAATAATGCTCACCGTGTGGTGTGGCTTTGGTGGTTAAATCACCTAAAGAAGAACCGACATTAGGCTCGGTTAAGACCATAGTGCCGGCAAAACGACCGTCTAACATCGGTTGTAAAAAGCGTTGTTTTTGTTCATCTGTACCAAAAGCATGAATAACATTGGCTGCGGCAGAAGTTAAAAAAGGGTAGGCGACTGAGCTTGGATTGGCGGACATAAAGAGCGCTTTTACGGCCATATGAATCAATTTAGGCAGCTGCATACCGCCTAAGGCTTCATCGTGCTGTGCTCCAATAAATCCTGCTTGGGCAAAATGCTGCCATGCCGTTTTTAGCTCAGCAATGGTTTTAACCTGCTGACCATCAAATTCAGGTTCATGTTGGTCGGCTTTAGCATTGTGCGGCGCAAAATGTTGTGCGGCAATTTTATGCGCCGTGTCTAAAATACTGTCAAAGCTCTGTTGGTCATAAGCTTGGTACCGTGTATATTGGCTTAAGTTTTGTGCTTGAAAAACATCGTAAAGTAAAAAATTTAAATCTTTCCAATTAATCAGTTGTGTCATGCTTGATCCAGCGTTATTAGTTTTTAGTGCTGAGTATAAAAAGATGCAAAGCCAAGCAACATTGTTCATAATGACAGCAAACAAGCGAAAAATGACATAAGCATGCAAAATAATAAAATTAAAGTGGTGGTGGCAGGCTTTGATGGTGCTTTAGCATCCGCCATTACAGGTATTGTGGATTTATTGTCTTTATCTGGGGTGAGTTGGAATCGTATTCAGCAACAGCATATTCAGCGCCTATTTGAGGTGAAATTGGCTTCACCTGATGGCGGGATGATTCATTGTATCAATGGATTAAAGATTCAGGCCCATATGGCGTATCACCAGATTCAACAGCCAGATGTGTTGGTGATTCCGACCATTGGTGGTCCGATTGAAGCCATTTTGGCTCAGCAAAGCCATCTCATTACGCTAATTCGACGCATGCATCAGCAAGGTGTGTGTTTGGCCAGTAATTGTACCGGCAGCTTTTTTTTAGCCGAGGCAGGTATTTTAAATGGTAAAACTGCCACTACTCATTGGGGGTTTGAACGCGAGTTTCGTGCCCGTTATCCCGATATTCATTTGCAACCTGAACAAATGATTAGCCGTGATGGTCATATTTATAGTGCTGGCGGTGGTTTGGCTTGGTTTGACTTGGGCTTGCATTTTATTGAGCGTTTTTATGGCTTTGAAATTGCTATTGAAACGGCGAAATCTTTTGTGATTGATTATCAGCGCGAGAGTCAATTGTCTTATGCGTTATTTCGGATTTCCAAACCGCATCAAGATTTACTCGTACAACAGATTCAAAAGTTTTTAGCTGAACATTTAGCGCACAGTATATCCTTAGAAGATTTAGCCCAACAGTTTAATCTGACTACACGCACGCTCATTCGTCGTTTTAAAGCTGCGCTTGATGTGCCGCCTAATCGCTATATTCAGGCTATGCGGATGGAAGCGGCACAAAAACGTTTAGAGCAAACCGAGCAAAGTATCGACCAAATTATGCTCGCCGTGGGTTATCAAGATCCAAGTTCATTTCGGCGGTTATTTAGGCGTCATACTGGCCTTAGCCCCTTGGAATATCGCCGTCGTTTTAGCCGTTCGGTTTCGGCTTAAGATGCCGTGCATGTAGTACATAATACAAGCCAATAGCAGCTAAACTGGCAATTGCGCTATACAGGTATAATTGACTATAGCCAATATGATTTAATGCCAAGCCTAAAAAATAAGGCCCAAAACCTAAACCAGCATCTAGAAAAATAAAGAAGGTCGAGGTAGCAAAGCCCATACGTGCCAAATCAGTACTTTTAATGGCAATGGTTTGACAAACCGATTGAATATTACCGTAGCCTAAGCCGAGTAACGCGGCACTCAAGAGTAAGCCAGTCGCTGTTTCCACTTGGCTTAAGGTGAGTAAACCTAGGGCCATAAGGATAAAAGCAGGGTACATAATGATGTTTTCACCTTTACGGTCCATCAATGGTCCAGTAAATGGTCGCGAAATTAAAATTGCCACGGCATACATTAAGAAAAATACTGAGGCAGTTTCGACTAAGTTAATTTCTTTGGCATAAAAATTAATATAAGACAACACGCCTGAATAACAGCTAGACACCAATAGAATCACGACCCCAATTGGAATCGCTTTTTTTTCTATGATTTTGGAGATGAAGTCGTTGGGTTCATCAAGGCGATGAGCAGCAGTTTTGCTAGTAATAATCGCATCAGGGACAGCTAAACATAGACCAATCAAAAGGCACATGAGAGCAAAGCCACTTGATAAAGCAAAAATGGCGTTATAACCTAAATGCAGCATCATCCAAATTGCGACAAATGGGCCAATTGCGGTGCCTAAGGTGCTACTCATACTAAAATAGCCAATGCCTTCGCCACGGCGTGTGGGTGGCAGAATTTGTGCAATGATAGTACCCAATACTGTAGAGGCCAAACCCATCATAAAACCATGTAGAAAACGAATCACCAGTAAGCCACTGACACCAACAGGTAAAAAATACAACAAGGATAAGATAAAGAAGCCACTTAAGCCAATCAGCATGGTGGTTTTACGCCCAAAGCGTAACAGTACTTGACCTACCACCAAACGTCCCACCAAGGTGCCGACAATAAACAAGCCAGAAATTAAGCCTGCGGCAGCCGTAGAGGCCTGTAATTCTGTAACTGCATAGCCCACAATCACAATGACCAGTAAATAAAACACCATCACTAAAAAAAAGTTAATGGCGCTGACCAAAATAAAATTACGCGTCCATAATCGTGCTTCAGACATGAGTCGCTCCTTGTTCAGACATTTCTAAACGCGCAATCAGCGTATGCAGAGTAGTTAGGCTATGTTGTAATTGACTTGCATCGATACCTTCTAACCACTGTTGCTCAAGCTCGTCAATCTGTTTAGCACAGTGGGTAAATAGCGTTTGACCTTGCTGATTTAACCTGAGTTTTTTCTCACGTTTATCCTCGCTGTTTAACTGCTCTAACAGCCCAAGTTGGTTGAGGGTATGAATGCGTTTGGCAATGGCAGGCTTAGACACATTTAAATAGTGTGCAATTTCAATACTGGTGCAGCTGTATTTGAGTTGGAGCACATACATGACTTGCCACAGGGAGTAATTGAGTTGATACGGTAGGAGAAGTTGATTGACTTGATCACTGATCAGACGGGCAGTGTGTAGTAAAGCAGTGCGAAATTTAAGTGCAGTAGGCATTAATAGTTAACTAGGGTAACCAAATTAAAGCTACTTTACGCCTGTCTAAAAAATTGATCAATAAAAAAACAAAAAAAATGCTAAAAAGACTTTTAAAATATGTTTTTATAATCTATATTAGTCAAATGTAAACTTTTGTATATCTTATAGATCAAAGGTTTAGCAAAATTTCTGTCCTTTTTTAGGATCTGGTGATGCTAAGACGTAGTGGTTTACTGTTGGCTTTTGCTACAGTACTTTTACAGTTGGCGGTTCACTTACAACCGCTATTACCGGAGCAATATCATATTGCCCCGGCGTGCCACTCATTGACCCATCATTTACTCACGCGTGCTTTAGATGACCATAGCCCTGAGCATAATTCTAGCCATGCAGAGCAAACGCTGCTTGAGGCTTGGGATTTAAAGCAACTTCTCACCGCACATCATCAGCATGTGCATGATCCATATCATCATCATTGCCAATACTGTACCGTGTATGGCGATATCGTGTTGCCTTTAGATTTGCATGTCAAACAAGTGATTGATCGCATTCAAGTACGTTATTTGGCTTTTGTTGAGAATAGCAGTCATGTCTATTTTGCACTGCAACGTCTTTTTTTAATGCCACAAGGTCGGGCGCCGCCTTTTGCTCTGTCACTTTAAATTCTTGTTTTTAAATTTTGACTGAGTAATAGATATGTTGTGTTTTATCTTTGTCCAATTGAAGTGGGCAGGGCGATTTGTTGCCCAAAATCAATCTAATTTAGAGGTGGTCGTATGAACTTAGGTCTCACCGCATTAGAGTTGGCACGGATTCAGTTTGCATTTACTGTGTCCTTTCACATTATTTTTCCTGCAATTTCGATTGGTTTAGCCAGCTTTTTAGCTGTGCTTGAATACCGTTGGTTAAAAACCCGCGATCCTGTCTATCAAGATTTATTTAAATTTTGGGTCAAAATTTTTGCGGTTGCCTTTGGGATGGGCGTGGTGTCTGGGGTAGTGATGAGCTACCAGTTTGGTACCAACTGGAGTGAGTTTTCCCGTGTTGCAGGCAGTGTCACAGGTCCACTTCTGACCTATGAAGTGTTAAGTGCTTTCTTTTTGGAAGCGGGCTTCTTGGGCATTATGTTATTTGGCTGGGGACGTGTTGGGCCAAGAGCACATTTTTTTGCCACCTTAATGGTTGCGGTTGGTACTTGTATTTCCATGTTCTGGATTTTATCGTCAAACAGTTGGATGCAAACCCCACAAGGTTTTAGCATTCAAAACGGTTTAATTGTGCCAGAAGACTGGTTTGCGATTGTGTTTAACCCCTCATTTCCATATCGCTTTTTACATATGGCCGCTGCGGCATTCTTAGTATCTGCTTTGTTAGTGGCTGCGACGGCTGCTTGGCATTTGCTTAAAGGTCGCCGTGATCGTTTAGTCAAAACCTCTTTTTCCATGGCGCTATGGATGATTCTCGGTTTAGCACCTCTACAAGCCGTGATTGGTGACTTTCATGGTTTAAATACCTTAGAGCATCAACCTGCCAAACTTGCAGCGATTGAAGGACATTGGGAAACCAACCATGATCATGGTATGCCACTGTATTTATTTGGTATTCCAGATATGCAAGCCGAAGAAACCAAATACGCGATTGGAATTCCAAATTTAGGCAGCTTGATTATGACCCATACTTTAGATGGTAAGGTCACAGGCTTAAAAGAATTTGCCCCAGAAGATCGTCCTAATTCATTGGTGGTGTTTTGGAGCTTCCGTATCATGGTTGGCTTAGGCGTGTTGATGATTATCTTGGCACTGTGGGGGTTATGGTCACGTCGTAAAGAGCGTTTATACGAAAATAAAAATTTACAACGCTTTGCTTTAATCATGGGCCCATCTGGTTTTATTGCGGTACTGGCAGGTTGGTTTACCACAGAGGTGGGGCGTCAACCGTGGGTGGTCTATGGGGTCATGCGTACCAAAGATGCTTTATCTGCGGTATCGGCTGAACAAGTGGGCTTTACCTTAATTATATTTGTAGTGGTGTACTGTGTGGTTTTTGGGATTGGCATTTACTACATGCTACGCCTGATGCACAAAGGCCCAGAGTTTATTCATTCGCAAGCTGCCAATGAAGAAGAGGTGATTTTAGCTTCAAAACGCCCATTGAGTAGTGTCAAAGAAGGCCTTGATCAACAGGAGGATCAGTTATGATTGATTTATCATTAATTTGGGTGGTCATTATTGCACTGGGCGTCTTTATTTATGTAGTGCTCGATGGTTTTGATTTAGGCATTGGCATTTTATTTCCATTTATTCATGACCAACAAGAACGTGATGTGATGATGAATACTGTTGCACCAGTCTGGGATGGTAATGAAACATGGATGGTGCTTGGTGGTGCGGCTTTGTTTGCAGCCTTTCCTGTGGTCTATGCCACGGTTTTATCTGCGCTGTATTTACCGATTATTTTTATGGTCATTGCGTTGATTTTCCGTGGTGTAGCGTTTGAGTTTCGTTTTAAAGCCACACGCTCTAAACATTGGTGGGATCGAGCTTTTATTTGGGGCTCAATGGTGGCGAGTTTCTGTCAGGGTGTGATTTTAGGTGCTTATATCCAAGGCATTCCAACCAATGAATTAGGGGTGTATACCGGTCAAGGTTGGGATTGGTTAACACCATTTTCGTTGTTTACGGGTGTGGGGGTAGTGGTATTGTATGCTGCTTTAGGTTGTGGTTGGCTGATTTTTAAAACAGCCGATCAACTACAAAAGGTGATGTATGAATTAATGCCCAAATTACTTATGGCACTGTTCATTATCTTTGCAGCGGTCAGTATTTATACCCCGATAGCACATCCGAGTATTGCAGCGCGTTGGTTTAATCCAGATTTAATCGTGTATTTAAGCCCAGTACCGTTGTTGGTGGTTATTTTTACCTTTTTAGCGATTCGTGCTTGCCGTCATGGTGATGAGCTTAAACCGTTTATATATACTTTGGCCTTGGTGTTTTTAGCTTATAGTGGTTTTATCATCAGCCTATGGCCTTACATCATTCCACCAAGTCTGACCATTTGGCAGGCAGCTGCGCCACAAAGCAGTCAATTGTTTGCCCTAATTGGTGCGTTAATCTTAATCCCGATTATTTTGATGTACACGATTGTCTCTTATTGGGTATTTCGTGACAAAGTTCGCGTTGGGGATTCAGGTTATCACTAGGAGTTAAAGATGAAACTTTCACAAACACAATGGTTTATTGTTTTGTGGGTGGCAGGCTTTGCAGCCTTGGCTTTGATTGCAGGTTTTTTTCGCTTATTGGTGCAATGGGCCTATTAAGTGAAATGTGTTCTAAAATGGCGCGTTTAACGCGCCATTTTTATGACGAACAGTACAGAAAATCAGCAGCATATTTGCTAGAATAGTCGGCTTTATTGGCGATCAAGTGGATTGTACTGTGTCTTTAGAATTGCAAAATATTTTTCATGCATTCGCGCTTTCTAAGCAAAACCTCACTCATATTTTGGCATATCTAAATTGTGCAGATATGGCTGAGTTAGATCAAGCGTTAGAGCAGGCCACAGGACAACGTCAAGCACAAGCCAGTAAACTGTATCTGTTACAACAAAGCCAGCAAAACCCTTCTATTTCTTATGCAGTTGCACCGCTATTAAGCAGTGTTTTAGATTATCCCACCCATTATCTGGCTCAAGCGGAAAATTGGTTGCTTGATTTTTATGAAAATTACTTCCGTATTGATGCACTGGCGTCAGCCAAAACCCAATCTTTAACTGATATGCAACTGTGCTTAGATTTAGTCACATCAGAGTTAACAGATGTAGAGTTTTACATTGCAAGCTTACTCCAAGCTTTATACGATCCAACGACCCGCAGCATTGTCACGTTGGGGAGCACCCAATTGATTGCTGAATTAAAGCAGCAAATTCAAGCCTATTATGGCGTGCAGATCTTAGAAATTGTACAGCCATTTAGCAGTGTTAAACTCTCTGAACTAGAATTGAAAAAATTATTTTGGAAACGTAAAGACGCTCATTTAGCGCAAGTCAGTCAGTCGATTGCTTATGACAACTCGCGTATGGTGGCTCAGTTATGTCAGTTATCCCGTACCGATGCAGAGCGCTTTATTGAAGACTTAATGTATGGTGAGCACGTTTTTGAAAAAGTATCAGTGCTCGGTGAGTTCAGCGATACCATTTATAAGCATCAGCTTGAACAGCAGCATAAGTTGATTGCCTAATGCGTGTTTGCCAAGATCACTTTAGCGGTTAAATAACTGCTGCATTTCGCTTAAAATCAATTGTTGTCGGGGATGTGTGACCTCAGCGTGATACATGCCCATGCTGATGCTTGCCATTTGTATCGGTAGGGAATGTATATGTATATGGCTTGGCAAATCAATTGCAGTTAAGGCATTTTGGGGCAGAGTTAACATCATATGCTGTTGTAGCGCGACAATCTGTAACGCACTGCGATAATGTTGACAACGCATCACGACATGGCGATAGAGTTGCTGAGCTTGTAAAAAAACATCTTCGAGTAAAATGCCGCTGCGCCGTGAAGACACGCCAATATGATGCGCATTTAAATAATCTTCTAAATCAAGCGTAGGTTGCTGGCTACACACCATCAGTTGATCTTCAAATAAAGCACAAAAGCCTAAGCCTTGATTTAAGTGTGGACCGAAATCAATCGCAAAATCAATTTGCTGAGTGTCTAATTCTTTCAATAGCTGTTTACGTTGTAGTTTAACGCTTTCAATTTGAATTTCGGGATGTAATCTAGAAAAATGCTGATAAATTTTGGGCAAGATAAAGGGTTCAATTTCATCATGAATCGCACAGCGTAAATGAGTAAGCTGTTGTGGCTGAAATTCATGCCTCGTTTGCAATGCATCAAAGGCATGTAAACTATTTAAAATGCGAGGATAAAGTTCGGTTGCTGTCGGTGTGGGTTGCATTTTTTGTCCCATACGCACAAATAATGGGTCTTGTAACTGGGTGCGTAAACGCTGTAAGGCATGGCTGGCGGCAGATTGACTGATACATAAGTGCTCAGCCGCTTGTGAAATACTTTTAGCTTGATAAATGGCAATAAAGAGCGGATATAAATTTAGGTCAATTCGTGACAGCTGTTTTAAATCGAGGTTATGAATTTTATGCATAGTGTTGTATAAAATTAAATCATTTTGTGCATAGTAAGTTTTGTTTTAGACTGCTGTAAAGTATAAAAATGATGAAAATTCTATGTTTAATTTATCTGAGCATGCACAACAGCTCCTAGAACAAGTACAACAGTTTATAGACCAAGAAATTACCCCAATTGAAAGTGCATTTTGGCAACAGGTACATCGTGAAAATGTTGGGGGTGATTGGCGCACATGGCGCTGGCCTGCAGAGTTAGAGCGTTTAAAACAAAAAGCTCAAGCCCAAGGTTTATGGAATCTCTTTTTGCCCGATGCTGAATTAGGCCGTGGTTTGTCGGTACAAGAATATGCCCATATGGCAGAAAAAATGGGACAAAGCTTATTGGCACCCACGGTATTTAATTGTAATGCACCCGATACGGGCAATATGGAGGTGCTGTGGCGCTATGGTTCTGAAGCACAAAAACAACAATGGTTAGAGCCTTTATTGGCAGGTCAAATTCGCTCGGTATTTTGTATGACTGAACCTGATGTAGCCTCAAGTGATGCCACTAATATGCAAGCCACTGCCATTGTAGAAGGCGATGAAATTGTCCTCAATGGGCGCAAATGGTGGTCATCAGGTTTAGGTGATCCAAATGCCAAAATTATTATTTTTATGGCGCATACCCCAGATCCAAACAAAGATCGTCATCATCAACATTCTATGGTGCTGGTACCTATAGATACGCAAGGTATTACGATTGAACGTATGTTACCAGTATTTGGTGATTACGATGCACCGCACGGGCATGGCGAGGTGAGTTTTGACAATGTGCGTGTACCGCTAGATCATGTCATTGGCGGTATGGGCGAAGGTTTTGCTATTGCTCAAGGGCGTTTAGGCCCAGGGCGTATTCACCATTGTATGCGTTGTATTGGCGCGGCAGAAAAAGCGTTAAGTTTAATGATTGGGCGCGGCATGCAACGCACAGCATTTGGCGAAAAGATTTTACATTTGGGCGGTAATTTAGAGCGTGTGGCTGAAGCAAGGATAGCCATTGATCAAGCACGCTTACTAACCTTATATGCCGCTTATAAAATGGATACTGTAGGCAATCGTCAAGCCATGACCGAAATTTCTGCCATTAAGGTGGTCGCACCACAGGTGTTACAACAGGTGGTGGATATGGCCATGCAAATCCATGGGGGGATGGGCATGTCACAAGATACGCCATTGACCGCATTTTTTGCCCAAGCACGCGCATTACGCTTAGCCGATGGCCCGGATGAAGTACATAAAGCTATGATTGCCAAACTGGAATTAAAAAAACATGGTTATACAGGCCATTAAAACCTATACTCACAGCCATAAAAGCAACAATAAAGGATAAGCATATGAGCAGCATTGATGTTGCCGGAAGAGTCAGATCAGGTGAAGCGCTGGATCATCAGGCAGTCAGCCAATGGCTAAGACAGCAAGGCATTGAGGTAAACGGTGAGCCTGAAGTTACGCAATATGCAGGTGGTGCGTCCAACTGGACCTATCGGCTTAAATACCTGAACCACGACTTAATTTTAAGACGTCCTCCGCAAGGTACCAAAGCTAAATCGGCGCATGACATGGCGCGAGAATATCATGTCCAACTGCATTTGGTTGAATATTATCCACAAGTGCCTCAAATGCTGGCTCTATGTCAAGACCCAACTATCATCGGCTGTGATTTTTATGTCATGCAGCGTATAGAAGGGATTATTCCACGTAAAAATTTACCCAAAGCTTTGGACTTTTCTGAACAGCAAGTGCATGAATTGTGTGTAAATATGCTTGATCAATTGATTGCTTTGCATCAAGTGCCTTATCAAGAGACACCGCTTGCCCAGTTAGGTCAGGGGGAGGGCTACTGTAAACGCCAAGTGCTGGGTTGGGACGCACGCTTTGAAAAAGCTAAAACCATCAATGTACCGTCGTTTAAATGGGTGAGACGCTGGCTCAAACAACATATTCCGCAGCAGTCTGCCATCTGTTTAATTCATAATGATTGGCGCTTTGATAATTTAATTTTAGACCCGAAGCAGCCGACTCAAATCATTGGCGTATTGGATTGGGAAATGGCCACCTTGGGTGATCCTTTTATGGATTTAGGTTCGGCCTTGGCGTATTGGATTGAAGCTAAAGATAATCCAATCTTCAAAGCTACGCGGCGCCAACCTACTCATTTACAAGGCATGCTAACGCGTCAGCAAGTACTAGACTATTATTGTGAGAAAACCGGTTTGGTACCTGAGAATTGGACCTTTTATGAGGTATTTGGTATCTTCCGTTTAGCGGTGATTGCCCAACAAATTTATTATCGTTATTACCATAAGCAAACCCGTAACCCTGCGTTTAAAGATTTTTGGTTGATTATTCATGCCTTGCATGTGCGGGCTTTAAGAAAAATTGCCGATTACGAATTAACCCAGCATCCGAAAACCACGCACTATTATCAAAAAATCAAAGGATATGCCGGCTTATGACCACCATTTATTTCGTTCGCCATGGGCAAGCATCATTTGGTGCCAAAAGTTATGACCAGCTATCCACCATTGGTATGCAACAGGCGCAAGTGCTAGGGGGATATTTGGCACACATTTTACAGGAGGCACCGGTTGTAGTGGCTGGGGATATGCAGCGTCATCAACAGACCGCGCAGCTGGCTTTAGCTGAATCTTTCCCTGAGGCCAAGATACACACGCTTAACGCATGGAATGAGTTTAATCATCAACAAGTTTTTAGCCAATATGATGCGCGTTTTGCTCAGCCAGAATTACTCAAAGCAGAAGTGGCCAAAGCCAGCAGCCCGCGTGCTTATTTGGCACAAATTTTTACCCAAGCCATTGCGCGCTGGACCGATGGCGATTTCCATCATGAATATGATGAAAGTTGGCCGGCCTTTAAACAGCGTGTCGAACAAGGTTTAACTGATTTGTGTCAAACACTTGCAAAAAACCAGCCTCGTTACGCCGTGGTCTTTAGCTCAGGTGGGGTGATTTCTGTGGTGGCGGGCAAAATTTTAGGCCTATCGCCTGAAAAAACCTTTGCCTTAAATTGGGCCATCAGTAATTGTAGTTTAACCACTTTAAGATTGGTGGGGGATGAACCGCAATTATTAAGTTTAAACGAACATCATTACTTAAAAGTACATAACAATAATTTACTTACTTGGATTTAAAATAATGAGCAATAAAACTATATTAATTACTGGCGCGAGTTCTGGAATTGGTGCTGGTATGGCACGCGAATTTGCCCAAAAAGGCTACGATTTAGCGCTGTGTGCGCGTCGTTTAGAGTGTTTAGACGCCCTTAAACAAGAACTTGAACAACAATACGCCATTCGAGTGCATGTCAAAGTGCTCGATGTCACTCAGTATGAGCAGGTGTTTCACGTCTTTAAGGAATTTAAGCAAGAACTTGGGCACATTGATCGTATTATTGTCAATGCTGGGATTGGCGATGGGCGTAGAATTGGTAAAGGCAATTTTGAAATTAACCGCACTACCGTAGAAACCAACTTTATTTCCGCTTTAGCGCAGTGTGAAGCGGCAGTCGAAATTTTCCGTGCCCAAAATGCTGGCCATTTGGTGGTGATTTCATCCATGAGTGCCATGCGCGGGATGCCTAAACATCTCACTGCTTATGGCGCCAGTAAAGCAGGCATCGCCCATTTAGCCGAAGGCATTCGCGCAGAATTAATCAATACCCCGATTCAAGTCAGCACGATTTTTCCAGGTTATATTCGTACGGAAATTAATGCGGGCGCGAAAAAATTACCTTTTGAAGTCGATGAACAGACGGGCTCGCGTTTATTGGCCAATGAAATTGAAAAAGCACCTGCAAAAGCCTATGTACCCAAATGGCCTTGGCAACCTTTAGGCTTAGCGATGAAAGTCTTGCCGCTTAAATGGGTCAATAAATTAAGTTAGATCCTGTTGACAAAGAGAGCTAAACTTCAGTTTCAGGATTCAAAGCTCAAGTGATATCCTATGCTTGGCATAGGATTAAATTCACATAAATATGCACATGAATAGAATGATTCTTATTTTTATTGACATGGCTGAAAAACTATACAATTTGCCAATTTTATTGATAAAAAACGTTAAAATTGTTTAAAATTTAAACAAACCCGCCAAAAAAACCGCATTAGCCGATTCTTTTTTTGCAAATTTCCTTTAATGTACAACTGTCCATAAATTAAAGGTTTTGCATATGTCAATTTCCTCAGAAATGACAGATCAGCAGCGGATTCAGAAGGTCCGAACTGTGGTCACTCAGGCAGGAGAGGAGCTACGTCAACGTCATCCCATCTTAAAACATCAAAACTTTATTGGTGCGAGTATTTTGGTCTTTGCGTTGTCCGGTATGCTCGGCTGTGCTGCATTATATGCAGCAGGTGTATTACCTGCATGGGCATGTATTCCCTTAATTGCTATTTTTGCGTCATTCACGCATGAATTGGAACATGACCTGATTCACTATATGTATTTTAAAAAGACCCCATGGGCGCATCATTTAATGATGACTTTGGTGTGGCTGGCGCGTCCAAATACTATTAGTCCATGGACACGTCGTCGTATGCATTTGCATCACCATAAGTTTTCAGGCACTGAACATGACCTAGAAGAGCGTGGCATTGGCAATGGGATGCCATGGGGCATTCGTCGTATTTTGGTGACCAGTGACCAACTCATGACCGTATATTTACGTCCTTTACAAATGTTTAAGATGATTCAGTTGTTTGTATCTAAACAACCAGAAAATGAACGTCGTAGAACGGTCATTTCACAGTTACTTGGCTTTATTCCACTGGGTTTAATGTACTACGGTTTATGGTATTGCTTTGTGATTTTCCATGTGGTGGATCATATGGCAGTTTGGTGGGGCTCTGCGATTGAATGGTCAAGTAATACGCTCGCAGCAATGAAAGTGATTAACTTTTTAGCTGTGGTTTGGGTCATTCCTAACTTTATTCGTTCATTTAGCTTACAGTTTATTAGCTCAAATATGCATTACTATGGCGATATTGACCCGCGTGATGTGATTAAGCAAACCCAAGTGTTAACGCCTTGGTGGTTATTACCGTTCCAAATTTTCTGCTGTAATTTTGGTTCTACCCATGCGATTCACCATTTTGTGGTTAAAGAGCCGTTTTACATTCGTCAAATGACCTCAAAAACCGCGCATAAAGTCATGCGTGAAGTGGGAGTGCGTTTTAACGATTATGGCACTTTTAAACGCGTCAATCGTTGGAATAAGGCTTAAAATTCAAACATAAAAAAAGTCGGACTTTGCTCCGACTTTTTTTATGCCTGCCGCATTGCTTTTAGGTGTAATTTTTTTTAATCTGAATAAAAATAAAGCTTAATCAAAATACAATGGATTTAAAACTTACCACGCTGGCGCTATTGCCCATTTTGGCTGTTCAAGCCCAGCGCGTCAAAAGCAATACATTACGTTTAGGGGAGCCTGAGGGTGAGCGTCAAGGATGTGTAGGTCAAGGGCAGCGATTGTCTATTTTAATTGTAGGTGATTCTGCAGCAGCAGGTGTGGGCGTAACCACGCAAAGCCAAGCTTTACTGGGTCAATTGTTGGCGTGTTTAAAAACTGATTATCAAATTAGTTATCTGCTTGAGGCCAAAACGGGGCGTACCACAGCACAGTTAATTCGAGCTGTACAAGCTTTATCTATTCAAAAAGTAGATGTGGTGATCACTTCAATTGGGGTAAATGATGTCACGCGTTTAATGCCAGTAAATTTGTGGATGCAGCAGCAAAAACGTTTATATGCTGTGATTCAAAATAAGTTTAATCCACAATTGATTTTAGCTGCCAGTGTGCCACCTATGCATTTGTTTCCTGCACTACCGCAACCTATGGCATGGCTATTGGGTGAATATGCCAAGCAGATGAATCAACAATTACAGGCCTATGTGCATCGTCAAAGTCAGATGTTGTATTTAGATTATGATCTTGAACAATATCAAGCCATGAATCTCACAATGGCGAAAGATGGTTTTCATCCTAGCCAAGAAATTTATGCATTCTGGGCAAAGACGATGGCAGAAAAAATCCAAACGCAATTTTAAACATAGCATTCGCAAAAAAAATAATAAGCCATCATAAAAATAATGAGGACACTATGCATAAAGTAATTTATGCGGCATTGGTCATGTTGCTTGCTGCCAATACACTGGCAGCAGAAACAGACAGGCATTTGGCGCAAGACTTAGTGCTGCTGTTTGGACAAAACCATAGTTCAGCAGGGCAGAGTTTAGCATTTTTACAAAAATATCCCTTTGATTACAAAAGTGATCAGATGAATTGGGGACAAAATGGCAATGCGATTCGATATTTAGACAGTGACAATCCAATTTATCTGTTTAATCAGGGGCAGAGTATTGTGGGTATCGCAGGGCAATTGCCACAGGAATGGCTCAGTCAGTTGCAGAAGCTGCGCACTGTACGTTGTCAGATACAACCCTTTCAGCGCTTAAGCTATATTTGCCACCATCAATCTGCGACCGAGGGGACTTTAGAGCATTTTCAATATCGGGTACGCTATAGCACAGCTCAACAAAAAGTAAATCAAGATGCAGATTGAAACTCATCCATTACCGCCATTTTTACCAAAAAAAGCCACACTGTTATTATTAGGGTCTTTTCCCCCACAAGCACATCGTTGGAAAATGCAATTCTATTATCCTAATTATCAAAACGATATGTGGCGGATTTTTGGTCTAATTTTTTTTGATGATGCCAATCATTTTTTAAATTTAGAACAAAAAAATTTTAAAGAAGCAGAAATTCGACAGTTTTTACAGCAGAAGGGTATTGCAATTTATGATACCGCGTATCAAGTGATTCGTCTCAATGATAATGCCGCAGATAAGTTTTTACAGATTTATACTCTAACAGATCTCAAGGCTTTGTTTGCCCATATTCCACATTGTCAACATATCATCACCACAGGTGAAAAAGCCACCGAAACTTTGCTTGCATCGATGCCAAATGGCACCGCTAAACCCAAAATTGGTCAAGCCAGTCAAGTGCAATGGCATGATCGATTGCTGACTTTATACCGACTGCCGTCTTCATCAAGGGCTTATCCCTTAGCACTTGCTAAAAAGGCCGCAGCATATGCAGCGGTATTTCAAGATATAGGCTTGATAGAATAGCCTAAGTTTTAAACATCATATTCAACATAGTCCCACAAATTTAGGCATGCTTTAATATCACGACGTAAATTGGGTAACATCGGCAATAGGGTACCCTCAATCCATAGACTAAATGCTTCAGCAGACAAGATTTGATCCGCTTCATCTACCAATTGTGCACCGCTGAGTAATAAGCGACTTGGGCCAAATTCTTTAGTTTCGATGCCTTTAAATAAGACTTGTAATTCATGACCTGTATCTTGAATCACCCAATCTAATTCAATTTGAATAGACTGATCGGATTGCAGCACCACTTGGCCAAATAGAGCTGGACTTTCATTGAGACAATCATGTTCCACACGGACTTTAGCCAAGTACCAATCCTGACCACCGAGTTGCGACAGCGTCATATGTGGGGTAAGTAAATCATTAAAGTTAAATTGACGATGGAGATCAAAAAATTGCATGGGAGAGGGTGGGATAATTTTAAAGCCGCATCTTAAAACAAATTAATAGGTGAGTAAATTTCTTGACCAATTTAAGCTAAAATAAAAATTATGTAATATATTTTTTATATAAATAAACACATGAAATGTAATGACATATACATTACATCATCCACTCTATAGGTAAATAAGACACCAGATGCATGCTCCACCTTTGAAAGCGGGTCGTTTCAGGATCATGCTGATGTTCAATAACTCTTCCATTTGGTTTTTGTTCTAACCAGATTAATTCATTTTGTTGATTTAATTGTAATTTATAAGCAATTTGCGGTAAGTAACGATCTAAACTTTGGCTAATATTACGCTGTAAGCTCTCTGACTCAATCACCAAGCCCACTTCACTATTTAAATGAGCAGAACGTGGATCAAAGTTAAATGAACCAATAAATACCATGCCATCTACATCAAAAAATTTTGCATGCAGGCTTGAAGTGTTTTTACCTTGGGCTGGAATAATATTACCAGTTATTTTTTCGTACCAGGTACGTTCAGGACGTTGTAAGTAAGGCTTAAACTCATATAGTTCTACCCCGCTTTTGAGTAAGTCAATCCGATATTTTTGATAAAATGCATGCACTAAGGCCACATCATTGGCCACCAAAGAATTGGTCAAAATTCTCACTTGAATATTTTGCTGTGGTAGTTGAGAGAGATAATCGGTTCCAACTTGGGTCGGCACAAAATAGGCCGACACTAGCTCCAAATGCCGTTTTGGCATTCCCATCCGTTGTAGCATTTGCTGGTAGATCAGTTCATGCTGCTGTGCTTGTCCACGAATTTTATTTGGATGATCCCCAACAAAATGTGCTTTGGCCCATTGAATCGGACGATCTTTGAGTTGGAGACCGATTTCATCATTGGCAGCTTGTATGCGTGCTTGGGTCTGTTGGATCTCTGGTCGAGCCGCTTGATACTTGCGGCGTAAATCATCTAGTGCGTGTGCAGAAGCTGCACCTAATAATTGTTGGCTTGAATAGCTTAAATCATCATTCCAAAAATCTAAAAATAATTGATTGGCCTCTTTGACAGCGCTGCCATAAAACAAAATATCTAAGTCGGTAAATTGGAATTGATCACTAGCATCAAAATATTCACGGCTGATATTACGCCCACCTGTGACTGCAATGGCACCATCTGCAATAATTAATTTGTTATGCATACGCTGATTCACGTATTTTAAACGAAAGGCATAATCCAACACGCGAAAATGACGAAATTGATAGGGATTAAAAATTCTGATTTCAAAATTAGGATGTTGACTTAGAGCTTTCAGTTGTTCATCTAACTGAGTACCATTTTGGTCGTCTAACATGAGCCGAACTTTGACACCACGATCAGCCGCTTTAAGTAATTCTGCCAACATCATGCGGCCAATTTCATCATCATTCCAAATATAATATTGCAAATCTAAATGCTGTTTGGCTTGGCGAATCAGATGCAAACGTGAAGCAATACTTAAAAATGCGTCATCTAATGCTAAATAAGCGCTTAAGCCTTGCGCTAACTGTGCCTCAAACTGTTGATTTGGGAGCCAATGCGCAACTTGAGGTGAAATTGGCTGGGAATTTTGCGCAGAGTTGGCAGGTAAATTGCAGCCTGTACATAGGCTCAACAGCAACAATATTGCACCTATTTTTTGTATTTGCATATCTTTCATTGGGATACGGTGACTTTATGAGTTATAAAGATAATGATTTGATGTTAACGCTTGAAACGCCCAATAAAAAGCGGTTACTGTTAGTAAACTGTTAAAGCATATCAATATTTAAGGAAAGACATACCATGAAATCACGTGCTGCCGTTGCCTTTGGTCCGGGCCAACCGCTCCAGATTGTAGAAATTGACGTCGCACCACCTAAAGCAGGTGAAGTTTTAGTTAAGATTACCCATACGGGTGTGTGCCATACCGATGCTTTTACTTTATCAGGTGATGACCCTGAAGGGATTTTTCCAGCAGTTTTGGGTCATGAAGGTGCAGGGATTGTGGTGGAAGTGGGTGAAGGGGTGACTTCGGTGCAACCGGGTGATCATGTGATTCCACTGTATACTGCAGAATGTGGCGAATGTCTATTCTGTCAATCAGGTAAAACGAATCTGTGTACTTCAGTACGAGCCACCCAAGGTAAAGGGCTTATGCCAGATGGGACCACACGTTTTTCTTATAACGGTGAGCCAATTTATCACTACATGGGCTGCTCAACCTTCTCTGAATATACTGTGGTTGCTGAAGTGTCTTTGGCAAAAATTAACCCAGAAGCCAATCCTGAACATGTTTGCTTACTCGGCTGTGGTGTCACAACTGGTCTAGGTGCAGTGAAAAACACGGCGAAAGTACAAGAAGGGGATACGGTTGCAGTCTTTGGTTTAGGTGGCATTGGTTTGGCGGTGGTGCAGGGTGCCAAAAAAGCCAAAGCCGGCCGTATTATTGCAGTAGATACCAACCCAGATAAATTTAAATTGGCCCAAGAGTTTGGTGCAACTGACTTTGTCAATCCAAAAGATTATGACAGACCTGTACAAGAAGTGATTGTCGAAATGACAGGTTGGGGGGTTGATCATTCCTTTGAATGTATTGGTAACGTGAATGTGATGCGCTCAGCTTTAGAATGTGCACATCGTGGTTGGGGGCAATCAGTGATTATTGGGGTTGCGGGTGCAGGTCAAGAAATCTCAACCCGTCCATTCCAATTGGTAACAGGCCGCACTTGGAAAGGCACCGCATTTGGTGGGGTCAAAGGTCGTTCACAGTTGCCAGGAATGGTTGAAGAAGCCATGACAGGTGAAATTCAACTTGAACCATTTGTGACCCATACTATGGGGTTAGATAAAATTAACGAAGCTTTTGATCTGATGCACGAAGGTAAATCGATTCGCTCAGTGGTACATTTTCAAGACTAAATTTGAATAAAAAGAAACGGGCATATTGCCCGTTTTTTTATGCACTCATAGTAACAGCGCTTTTAAGTACTTGGCCAAAACTCTGCGCCACGTAATTTAGATTTTTCTGATTAAGACCGGCAATACATAAGCGCCCACTCCCTACCAAATAGATCGCATAATCATCGCGTAACTGTTGTACTTGCATTTGGGTTAAACCCGTATAACTAAACATCCCTTGTTGCTGGGTCAGATAAGAAAAGTCTTGCTGTAGTTGTTGTTCTAGTTGTTGGCGTAAAGCCTGACGCATGGCGTGCATACGTAGACGCATTTGTTCCAGCTGTTGTTGCCAAAGGCTATTTAAGGCTGCTGTGTTGAGGACATGGCTGACTAAAAGCGCACCTGTAGTAGGTGGACTCGAGTAAATCTTACGGACTAAAGACTTAAGCTGACCTGCTACACGTAGCCGAGCCTCGACATCAGGACACACAATACTTAAACTACCAACACGTTCTCCATATAAAGAAAAAATCTTGGAGCATGAGTGACTCACCATAAAACTTAAGCCTTGAGATAGTGCGTGTTGAATCGCATAGTTGTCTTGTTGTAAGCCTTGGCTCAAACCTTGATAGGCCATATCAAACAGCGCAATCAGTTGCTGTTCTTTGAGTACCTTGATCACGTGATCCCACTGTGCTGAATCTAAATCTACACCAGTAGGGTTATGACAACAGGGGTGTAATAGCACGACACTGTGTGGTGCCAAACGCTTTAAGCAGGTTAACATGGCATCAAAGTCTACAGCTTTACGGTTTGCATCATAATAAGGATATTCATGACACATCACACCGGAAGCACGAAAAATGCTGAGGTGATTTTCCCAAGTTGGATCGCTAACCCAAAGTTGGCTGCTAGGGAAAAATTGATGGATAAAATCGGCTGCTAATTTTAATGCACCTGATCCGCCTAAAGTTTGTAACGTAGCAATGCGATCCAAAACTGCTGGGTCATTCGTTGAGAAAACCAACTGCTGTGAACCACGATTAAAGCTTTCAAGGCCTGACATAGGTAAATATAATTTGACCTGTTTGAGCTGTGTATCTAAATCAGTATAAGCTTGTTGGATGGCCTCAAGCTGCGGTACTTGTTGCTGTTCATCATAATATAAGCCAATGCTTAAATTGACTTTATGAGCACGCGGATCTTTTTGATAGGCATCCATTAAGGATAAAATTGGGTCACCGGCATAGGGTGGAATATGATTAAACATGGGATTATCCTGAAATATTCACTTTGTGGCTTAAGGCTTTATTGGCCAGCTTTTTTTGTTGTACATAATAAGCAAGGGTCAGCAGCAAGATCCAACACGGCAATAGTAATACTGCAACACGCATTGGGCTTTGACTCATAATCAGCAAAATGCCCGCCATAAAGGCAATGCATAAATAATTGCCAAATGGGTAAAATAAACTTGGAAACAAGGTGGTTTGGCCATTTCTCAGCATATGTTGCTTAAATTTGAGGTGTGTATACGAGATCACCACCCAATTGATCACAATCGCTGCCACAACCAACATCATCAGTAAGCTAAAAGCGGTTTCGGGGAAGAGAAAATTGAGTAGCACACACAGTAAAGTAAAAAATGCTGAAACCATTAAGGCATTGACTGGAATACCACGTGCATTAATTTTGGCTAAAAACTGCGGTGCATTGCCTTGCTGAGCCAAACCTAACAACATACGGCTGGTGCAATAATTGGTGCTGTTATACACCGAAACCGCTGCGGTCAAGACAATAAAGTTGAGTGCAGTGGCTACGCCTTGACTGCCTAAGGAGTCAAAAATGAGCACAAAAGGGCTACCGCCTTGCGCCATCTGGTTCCAAGGATATAGGGATAAAATCACCACCAAGGTAAAGATATAAAACAGCAACACGCGATAGACAATTTGGTTAATGGCTTTAGGTAAGGTTTTTTGCGGATTATCAGTTTCTGCAGCAGCAATACCAACCAACTCAATACCACCAAAGGCAAACATAATCATGGCCATGGCCATCACGAGCCCCATCACACCATTGGGAAAAAAGCCACCGAGTTCCCATAAATTCGTGAGCGATGAGCTTGGACCCCCTGAGCCACTTGCGAGTAGATAGCTACCAAAGGCAATCATTGCAATAATGGCTAAGACCTTAATAATCGACAGCCAAAACTCCATTTCACCAAATAGCTTAACGTGTAATAAATTGATTAAATTAATAAAAATGAAGAAGCCTAAGGCAGAGATCCACGTCGGTAGCTCAGGCCACCAATAATGAATATAAAGACCAATAGCACTGAGTTCTGCCATACAGACTAAAACATTCAGTACCCAGTAATTCCAACCTGACATAAAGCCTGCAAATTTACCCCAATATTTATAAGCAAAATGACTAAATGAGCCACTCACTGGCTCATGCACAATCATTTCACCCAATTGGCGCATCATTAAAAAGGCAATAAAGCCAGCAATTGCGTAACCTAAAATTACTGCAGGGCCAGCCAATTGAATCGTTTGAGAAACACCTAGGAATAAACCAGTACCAATCGAACCCCCTAGGGCAATCAATTGGATATGGCGATTTTTAAGGCCTTTTTTCAGTTGGCCTGCTTCAGAGCTATGCATGGTTCATCATCCGTGTTGCGGCATTATTGTTATTTTTGCCGATTTACAACTAAAAAAGGGCTAAGGCATCAGCTGTATGCCGATCCCTTAGACAATGTTGTCCCTTAAAGAGGAAAAATTAACCGTGCGAGATATCTAATACACCGCGACGGATTTGGTCACGTTCAATTGATTCGAATAGGGCCTTAAAATTACCTTCACCAAAACCATCATCCGCTTTGCGCTGAATGAACTCAAAAAACACAGGACCAATCATGTTTTGGGAAAAAATTTGCAACAACAAACGTTTTTCACCTTGGGTATTGCCATCGAGTAAAATGCCACGTTGTTGTAATTCTTCAGTGGGTTCGCCGTGATGAGGCAGGCGCTCTGCCAGCATTTCATAATAGGTGGCAGGTGGCGGAGTCATAAACTGAGCACCTAAAGCTTTAAGCTGATCCCAAGTGGCAATTAAATCATCGGTGGCAAAAGCGATATGTTGAATACCTTCACCATTAAATTCTTTTAAGAACTCAGCAATTTGGCCATTACCTTGTTCTGAATCTTCATTGAGTGGAATACGAATTTTACCATCAGGTGCAGTTAACGCTTTTGAGGTAAGGCCGGTATATTCACCTTTAATGTCAAAATAGCGAATTTCTTGGAAATTGAAGATTTTTTCATAAAAATCTGCCCAATATTGCATACGACCCTTTTCAACATTATGAGTTAAATGATCAATCTCATATAGACCTGTACCCACAGGATGAGGATCTACACCCTCTAAAAAGATAAAGTCTTGCGTATATATGTCACAGTCCACTAAAAAGATCGGTGCGCCGCCAATGCCTTGAATCGCAGGAATATTCAATTCCATTGGCCCAACTACATTGTCTAGGGCCACAGCACCTAGTTTGAGTGCTTGCTCATAAGCTGCTGCAACATTTTGTGTACCAAAGGCCATCGCGCAAGCACCAGGCCCATGCTGCTCAAAGAAAGTTGAAGCATAAGATTCAGGTTGATAATTTAAAATTAAATTAATGCCACCTTGGCGCCATAAGCTTACCCGTTTAGATTTATGCTTGGCTACACAGCTAAAGCCAAGGGTTTGGAAAATATGATCTAAGGAGCCATCTTGGCCAACAAATTCAATAAACTCGAAACCACAAAGTTGCAGTGGGTTTGCCATCGTGTGCATGAAAACATCCTCTTATTGTGTGCAATCCAATTGCATTTTTAAAACTTTTAAACCTCAAGCCTTGAGGTGAATGCGCTCATCTTAACAAGCTCAATGCTGTAAACAAGGGTTCTTAATTACGTAATACGTAATTCCTATTTAGAATAAGTAATTATCATAAAATAAATTCATGATATTCATAATAAATTGTTTTTATTTTGGATATATGTCTATTTGTTATTTTTTGTAATTGATAAGCTTTTATTAGAGCTTTTGCAAGATAAATATTTGATTTAAATAATTTATTTAATTTTAGAGTTTATTCTTAAACTATGATTTATTTTTAATCAATCGGGTAATGAAAATAAGTTAATGAATCATCAACTATTTTTTTTAAATAAAAACATTGTCAAATCTTAAAAGAGCGCGTATGTTATTTTACACGTTAAGATTTTATTAAAAGACATCGACATGCTTTGGCAACCTGCAACCGTTCACGCTTATTTTTATTTTTGGCAATTTCAATAGTTGCCTGAAGGCGTTCGGGCACAAAAAGGTTGCCCACCAGTTAATACCTGAGCGGCAACCCGCTCAGGTTTTTTTATGTCTTTCATTTTTGGAGAAATTTCATGTTTACATTTAAAAAGTCATATTTTAGCAACGTGTATTGGTTTTACTTTATGCAACTTAGCCATCACTTGAATAGACCCATAACGCTTAAATAAAAGATTGGACGTGGTACCGTCCAGAGGAAAATAATCATGAATGCTTTAAATACTGCGCTACACGTTCAGCAAGAAACCAGTTTAGTTTTACCACAACAACTTAAAAATCAATTGCCTCTAACCAGTGCATTGGCTCAGCAAGTTGCAGCCCAACGTCAAACCATTGAAGATATTTTAGCGGGTCGTGATACGCGTTTATTAATTGTGACTGGGCCATGTTCAATTCATGATGAAGCGGCAGTGTTAGAATACGCAGAAAAATTACAACAATTACAACAACAAGTTCAAGATCAAATCTTTTTTGTGATGCGTGCTTATATTGAAAAACCACGTACTACTGTAGGGTGGAAGGGTTTTCTATACGATCCTCTTTTAGATGGCTCAAACAATATGCAATTGGGTCTAGAAAAATCACGTGCTTTATACTTAAAAATGATCGCAATGGGTTTGCCATTGGCCTCTGAAATCTTAAGTCCAATGGCCACTGCTTATTTCGATGACCTATTAGCTTGGGGTGCCATTGGGGCACGTACCAGCGAATCACAGATTCACCGTGAAATTTCTAGCCATATGCCATTTGCAGTAGGCTTCAAAAATGGTACAGATGGTTCGATTCAGATTGCTTTAGATGCCATTCAATCCGCAAGTCAGCCACATCAATTCTTAGGGTTGAGCCAAAGTGGTTTACCCGCAATTTTAAGCTCACAGGGCAATCCTCAAGCACACTTAATTTTACGTGGTGCTAACTCAGGCCCAAATTACAGCTTAGCAGAGATTAAAAAAATTCAAGCCAACGCCAAAACAGCGCTACCTGCTTTAGTGATTGATTGCAGTCATGGCAACAGCAGTAAAAACCCGTTATTACAGCCTGAAGTACTCAAAACCATTATTGCAGAACGTTCACAAAGCCAAGTCCGTGGTGTAATGCTCGAAAGCCATTTACAAGATGGGGCACAAAAAATTTCAGCACAGATGCAATATGGTCAATCCATTACAGATGGTTGCCTGGGTTGGCATAAAACTGAAGCATTATTTTTACAAGTGGCGACCACTTTACGTGCTCAGCAATTGGCACACACTGCTTAAAATGCATATCATTAAAAAAGACGCCTGCTAGGCGTCTTTTTTATGCCTGTATGAATGACTCGAAATGTGCAGGGCTTCGTAAGGCCAAAGAATAGAGATTAAATCTATGTGCAATCTTTCGTGGAATAGGGCAACCTTAAAGCGATTGGTTTACCTTCAAAATAGAAGAGTAATGTGCTGCGATAAAATTTTACTCAATACATAAATTAGGCTGCTATATCAAGCTGGAAAGCGTGAGTTTTAATCAAAACTATTTTGTCAAACAATAATGTATAAATTATTTTCCCATGATGTTTCATGATACAAAGACACACTGAATCTCTGGATTATCTTAAATAGCCTAAGTATAATAAAATTTTAAAACAGAAAATCAAATTTATACAATTAAATCAATTTCTCCGATTCACAAAAAAAGCAAAAAAAGCAAGACTCAATAAAGTTAAGGCAGCACATATTAAATAAGCAAAACTATAACCTTGTTGAGCAATGACCATACCCAATAACAATGAACCCAATGCAATACCAATGTCATAACAAGTAAAAAATGTTGATGTTGCATGACCAATACGCGCTTTAGGTGCACGTTGAATCGCTAAAGTTTGTAAACAAGGCTGCACTGAGCCAAATCCCATACCAATACACACTGCGGCTAACATAAAACCAGTAAGGGTTTCAATTTGACTGAGTAATGCTAAACCAATAGCAAACAAGGCAATCGCAGGATAAATCACGTAACTTGGACCTTTACGATCATAAACTTTGCCGGTAATTGGGCGCAGGCTCATCATCGCAATGGCAAAGACCACAAAAAATAACCCTGCATATTCCAGTAAACCCTTGGCATCTGCAAAAGGTGAGATATACGACATAATGCTGGCATAGGAAAATGAAATCATAAGGGCAAGGATAGAAACCGATAAAGCTTTTTTCTCAACAAAATCATGAATCGTTAAGCGCCTTTTTGCCATAGTTACCGCGGGTACATGCTTGGCAATAGGAATCATAAAGCAGAAGATAAAGCCTAGAAAAATAATACTGGCTAAAATACTGGTGACAAATAAATAAGAGAAATCCTGAATCAGGGTTAAAGCAATCAGTGGACCTAATACAATACCTAAATTGACTGACATCACAAAATAACCCATGCCTTCACCTTTACGCTGAGGCGGGATAAAGTCATTCGCAATCGGTACAGTCACTGTCGTTAAAATACTAAACCAAATACCATGTAAAAAACGGATCACCAATAAAGCACTAAGACTGTCAGCAAAAATGTAAGCTGCTGCAAATAGACAAAATAAACTTTCTGATAAGTATAAAGTCTTCTTACGTCCTAATTTTTCAATAATTAAACCACTAAAAGGCCGCACGGCGATAGACGAGACCATAAATAAGGTCATCGCTAAACCCGCTTGGGTTAGCGTGCCACCTAACTCATTTAAAATATAAATGGGTAAAATCGTGGTTTGAGCAAAATAGAAAATAAACAAAAATAAATTATTGAATAGACATAAAATGAATGATCTATTCCATAACACAGGAATTGTAGGAGACATAACCAACCTAAAACATCAATCAAGAACGGCTGCTTGTTTTAAGGCCTAGGCGTTAAAGATTTTAATTATTATTGACATGCATTAAAGCAAGGCAGCGAGAGAACATAATAGAATTATATTAGTCAAAAAATATTCAAAAGTATAGCGTATAATGAGAATTTAGCTCATTATTATGGTTTTAATTTAAAAAAATGCGCAATAATATCTCAATGTGATGATAAGTATATTTAAAACTAATCAATAAAAAAGAATCAGCCCATGGGCTGATTCTTTTTTAGCTTATAGACCTGCTTGGTATTCTTCGCTTGACAGCAAAGCTTCTACATCCGCTAAATTATCTGGCTTAATTTTATAAATCCAACCCTTGGTATACGGGGCATCATTGACAAAATCTGGATCATCTTCAAGATCTGGATTCACTTCAACCACCACACCTGATACTGGGGCATGAATATCTGAAGCAGTTTTGACGGATTCCACCACACCGGCTTGTTGACCTGCAGTGACACGTTGTCCAACTTCTGGTGCTTCCACATAGACTAAATCGCCTAATGCATCTTGAGCATGATCAGAAATACCGGTAATAACAAGATCACCTTCAATTTTGACCCATTCATGCGTACGTGCATATTTTAATTCTGAAGGGTGATTCATGGATAACTCCTTACAACGTGCTTTTATGCTGTGTTATACATGCTTTTTGCCAAAAACAAAAGATATTCATGTATTAAACTAATTGATATTTAATAGTTAATTAACTTGTTATAGATTAATGGCTGGTCTGACTAAATACCACAATATTGGTATCCGATGTCATTAAGACTTCATTATGCTGATTAATGGCTTGGGTATGATAACTGACAATCGCTTGATTGGGCTTAGTTTTAGAGCGGCGAATATGGGTAACTTCTACTTCAACATGAATCTGATCGCCTGCACGCGTCGGTTTTAGCCAGCGCACATGTGAATCGGTACCCACTAAACCATTGGCGATTGGCATACATTCTGTCCAAAGGCGCATACATACGGCAGACGTATGCCAACCACTGGCGGCTAAGCCTTTAAAAATTTGATGTTGCTTAGCCGCGTGTTCATCGGTATGAAAACTCTGCGGATCATATTGCTTGGCAAAGTGTAGAATTTCATCGAGACACATTTCATAGCTTGAACTGATAAAACGTTGTCCTACAGTTAAATCATCTAAATACAACATAGTGTTCCTTTATTGTGTTTGTTCTTTATCCATTAAAAAACCGCCCGTTTGGCGCTGCCATAACTTAGCATAAATGCCATTTAAAGCGACCAATTCGTCGTGACTGCCTTGTTCAGCAATCTGACCTTGATCTAGCACAATGAGACGATCCATTTGCGCAATGGTCGATAAACGATGCGCGATGGCAATCACAGTTTTACCTTGCATTAATTCATCTAAACTGCTTTGAATGGCCGCTTCAACTTCAGAATCAAGCGCTGAGGTGGCTTCATCTAAGATTAAGATTGGTGCGTCTTTTAAAAAGACTCGCGCAATGGCAATCCGTTGACGTTGTCCACCTGAGAGTTTGACCCCTCGTTCGCCTACATAAGCGTCGTATCCTTTTTGACCACGTAAGTCCGTAAGTTCTGGAATAAAATCTTTAGCTTTGGCTTTCGCGACTGCCGCATACATCTGTGCATCTGTAGCATCAGGACAGCCATATTTAATATTTTCTGCCACGGAACGATGCAATAGAGAGGTGTCTTGGGTTACAAGCGCAATATTTTTACGTAAGCTATCTTGCGTGACTGTTTGAATATCTTGGCCGTCAATTAAAATCTGACCTTGTTGTGGTTGGTAAAAATGCAATAACAGTTGAATTAAGGTGGATTTACCTGCACCTGAGCGCCCAACGATACCAATTTTTTCACCAGGGCGAATCTTTAGACTTAAACCATCAATAATCTTACGCTCGTTATAGGCAAATTCTAGATTTTTAAACTCAATCTCACCATGCGTGAGCACTAAATCTTTGGCATCTTTGGCATCTTGAATATGAATGGCAGTGCCAAGGGTTTTCATACCATCTTGAATGGTACCGACATTTTCAAACAAGGCAGAGGTTTGCCACATCATAAATTCAGCAATACTGTTGAGTTTTAAAATCATGGCGGTGGTTGCGGCAATAATGCCCAGTTCAGCCCGACCATTCATCCATAACCAAATTGCAGTACCAAGTACACCAATATACAGCACCAAGCTTAAGGCTTTAATACTGAATTCATAACCTGTACCTAAGCGCATTTGCTTAAATACCGTGATCATAAAGCTTTGCATTGATTCTTTGGCATATTGGCTTTCACGCCCCGCATGGGCAAACAGCTTGACGGTTTGAATATTGGTATAAGCATCTGTCACGCGTCCTGTCATCACGGCGCGGGCATCAGCTTGTTCATTGGAAATTTTGCTTAAGCGTGGAATAAAGTAGCAAGCGGCACAAATAAATAAAGCCAACCATACCAATAAAGGTAAAATTAATAAGGGTGAGATTGCACCCAATACCAAACTAACGGTAATAAAGTAAATAGTCACGTAAGCCAGCATATCGCCCAAAATCACCCAAAATTCACGCACCGCAAGCGCAGTTTGCATTACTTTGGCAGATAATCGCCCAGCAAAGTCATTATGGAAAAAATCTAAGCTTTGTTGCAGCAGTAAATTATGAAAACGCCAGCGCAAGCGCATCGGAAAGCTGCTATACAAAATTTGATGTTTGAGAATCGACTGTAAAGTGGCAAAAAACACATTGGCCAATAAGATACAGGTTAAAATAATTAGATTATTTTGATGCTGTGTTAAAAAGTCTTGTGGCGCTGTTTGACTGAGCCATGTGACTAAATCGCCAATTTTGGCATACAGTAACGCTTCAAAACTGGCGGCACCTGCGGTACACAGGACCAAAAACAATAAATAAGGACGTACGCCTTTAGAGGCTTGCCAGACAAAGGCAAAAAAAGTGGTGGGCAGTGGTTTGTTTAAATCCTCCATTGGATAAGGATTCACGCGCTTTTCAAACCACTTTAACATAGAACTGACTACTCGAAGACTAAAAGAAATATTTTCGATTCTGCCGACCGCTACAGCGAGCATAAGACAGAGCATAATCTTTAAGTATGATAAAAATTGAAGGAAAAGACCACATGCCTTATTCAGTTTTTTATTTACATTATAAAAGCTCAGCCCATTCTGGCTGAGCTTGGCTAAGTCATTTTTACTTTAACGCTTGAAAGTCCTGTCCAGAGGGTGCTTGATAAATACTTAGACCAAATTCTGGTAAAATTGCGATCAAATGATCAAAAATGTCGGATTGAATGGCTTCATAATCTTTCCAGACTGTCGTATTGCTAAAGGCATAAATTTCTAAAGGCAAACCTTGTGCAGTGGGTTGCAGTTGACGTACCAAGATCGATTGATTTTGAGCAATACCAGGATGTTGACGCAAATAAAATTCAACATAAGCGCGAAAAGTTCCCAAATTGGTTAAACGACGTTGGTTATATACAGCTTGATTAGATAATTGTTCATTAAAATGCGCCAACTCAGAATTTTTATGATCTAAATATTGATCTAAAAGTAAGAACTCTTTTAAATGTTGTTGTTCATCTTTGCTCATAAAGTGCACGCTGTTTTGATCAATAAACAAAGCACGTTTCATACGTCGTACGCCAGCATTGCTCATACCCCGCCAATTTTTAAATGTGTCCGTCACCAGCTTATTGGTAGGAATAGTGGTTAAGGTTTTATCAAAGTTTTGCACCGTAATGGTATGTAAAGACATATCAATCACGTCGCCATCTGCATTTAAGGAAGGCATCTCAATCCAATCACCAATTCTCACCATGTCATAAGAAGAGATTTGAACCGAAGCCACCAAAGATAAAATGGTATTTTGGAAGACCAACATTAATACAGCCGCCATGGCACCAAAACCAGCGAGCAGGGTAAATACATCTTTTTTAAGAAAAGTTCCGAGAATCATCAGACCACAGACAATAAAAATGATCAGCTTGATCAGCTGTAAGTAGCCTTTAATCGGTTTATTGCGTGATTTAGGATTGCGTTGGTACAGTACATTAAAAATACTGAGAATCTCACTAATGGCAAGCGCGATAGTAAGGAAAATAAAAGCCTGCGCACCCATCTGTACCAGAGTAATCACTTTTTCAGATAAATGTGGCACAGTTACAATGCCATTCATGATTACAACTGCAGGCACAATGTTGGCAATACGACGAATCACATTATGTTGATTTAAAATGGCATAGTGCTGGCTATTAATTCGTGCAATCAGGGCGCGAATACCCCGAACGACGATATGTTTAGCAATAAAGTTGGCGCAAATAGCGACCAACAGCACTAAACTCAACGATGTTAGCATTTCTAGCCATGGATATTGATCTGCCCAAGCCTGTATCTCATGAGTCATTGTTTGGATGCGTTGCAAAATAAAACCTCACCAATTAAATAGAACTAGAGCTTAAGTGAGCGGTAGGCCAAAAAAAAGTCTAATGACGGATTTATAACGCGATCATAAGAGATTTATACAAAAAAACCCGCAACTTGCGGGTTTTGACAACTCAAAGATACTTACCACATTAAATCATCAGGAATCACATAAGCTGCATATGGATCTTCTTCATCGGTGGTGTCTTCATTTTTCTGTGAATTATTCACTAAAATAAAGCCTTCCATTTTGGCATCAATGCGTTCAGCTAAGGCTTTAGGTAAAACTGCATAGCTTTCACCATCTTTGGCAATCACTAAAGAACCAGCAACTAAGGCATTGTAAATTTGCTGATTTAAGTAGATTTTTTTAATCGTACCATCAATAAATTGGTAGCTGATTTCACCATCAATATCGCCAATTTTATGCTGTTTAATCATTTGAATGATGGCAGCTTTGAGTTCTTTTTGTTGCAACTGAGCTTTCTTTTCGGCTGCCAAAGCTAAATCTTTTTCAAGTTTGGCTTGTTGATCTTGGGCAATTTTGGCTTTAAGTTCAGCTTCATTGCTTTGACCAGTGCGTTGCTCATGCACCGCTTGTTTAGACAATTTTTTCGCTTTTTTGTTATCGACTAAACCTGCTTTGAGCAGTTGAGCCTGTAATGCATTTTTCATAATGTTTCCCAAATTAATTGTGTCGATAATACCAATAAATGAGCCAATACACTAAGCTCATCACCAAGCTTAAAGCAGCTGGCCCTAAGAATGCATTGGATTGTAATAAAGGATAAATCCAACTGGCAATGACTCCACCACATAAGAAGCCAAATAAAATCAAAAGATGTAAAATCACACGGCGGCGTCCTGCACTTAAACCACGTAAACAATACCCCAAGGCTAAACCTAAGTCAGTTAAAACACCGGATAAGTGCGTGGTGCGAATGATGGCACCTTGATAATGGCTGACCATAGCGTTTTGTAAACCCATCGCTACAGCAGCCCAAAGTAGTGCATAACGGGGCCAATAGGGTAAAAATAGCCAACACAAGACAATAAAAAAAGCCACTAAGCTCAAAGGAATACCATAACGGCGCCCTAAGCGAAAGTGGCTATTGGCAAGAATCAGGCCGCTATAGATTGAGCCTAAAACATAACTGATCACAATGGCCAAGGCATATAACAAAGTGTCAAGATTGCTTTGTACTAAACTCATGGCGATGACACTGACATTGCCAGTCATATGTGAAATGGCTTGATGTAATACGGTCATCAAGCCAAGTACATTGATCATTCCTGCATTGACAGCAAGAAAGAATGCGCCTAATTGCACCCAATTAGGTAAATTTTGAAACGGCATAATTTTATAATAACTATACGAATCAACGTATATTAGCGCATACCGCGATCCACTGCTGCGGTAAATAATACATCTGTGGATGAATTGAGTGCAGTTTCAGTTGAATCTTGTAGCACACTGATCACCATACCAATGGCCACCACCTGCATCGCGATATCAGATGAAATACCAAATAAACCGCATGCAACAGGAATTAACAGCAATGAACCACCTGCAACACCTGAAGCACCACATGCAGATACAGTCGCTACCACAGATAAAATCAGCATGGTAGTAAAGCTCACTGGAATACCCAAAGTATTCACTGCAGCCAGCGAAAGTACCGTAATGGTCACCGAAGCACCCGCCATATTAATCGCAGCCCCCAAAGGAATTGCAACACTAGCTGTAGATTCAGGTACACCAAGGCGCTTTGCCAAATCTAGATTGACCGGAATATTGGCTGCCGAACTACGGGTAAAGAAGGCAGTAATACCACTCTCACGTAAACACTGCAATACCAACGGATATGGATTACCACGAGTCACCATAGCCACCATAATCGGGTTAATTACTAAGGCGACAAAGAACATAGTACCCAATAAGACGGCCAGTAATTGCGCATAGCTCATTAAGGTACTTAAGCCAGCATCAGCAAAAGTGACTGCCACTAAACCAAAAATACCAAAAGGCGCAAAACTAATCACTAAGCGAATGACTGAGTTCACAGCATTGGCCGCGTCATTGAGCACACCTTTAGTCGTGTCCGATGCATGACGGAAGGCTAAACCTAAAGCCACTGACCAAGCTAAAATACCAATAAAATTCGCTTCAGCAATCGCAGTCACTGGATTGGCAATAAAGCTTAAAAGTAAGTTTCTAAAGATTTCTGTCAAGCTACCCGGTGGCGTTAACTCACCTTGTGCAGGCATGTCTAAGAATAAAGTACTTGGGAACAGCATACTGGCAACCACTGCACTTAAAGCAGCTAAGAACATGCCAGCTGCGTACATCAACATAATGGGTTTGATATACGCATTGCTACTGCCGACTTTAAAGTTCGCAATAGAAGACAAAACCAGAACAAATACAAGAATTGGGGCAACGGATTTGAGGGCCTTAATGAACAGATCGCCAAGAATCGTTAAATAAGGTGCATATTGCGGTGTAACTACCGCGACGAGCACACCTAAAATGATGGCAATCACAATTCGTGTGACTAAGCTCAAACGCGTAAAAGCTGAAAACATAGGAGGGCCTTGTCAGAAATTACGAGGACAAAAAATTACAAAATGAATCGATATTTTATACTGAAAACCATTATGCCTAAAAAAATATTTTGATATAAAAAATAAATATATGTTTTTTAAAAACAAAAAATTAAATTCCACTTTAAAAATTCACTTTATGGCTGAATTTAGCTGTTGTTTTTTAAAAAAATATCGAATATCCGCATATTAGTTTAGGATCTCAGGGGCTAACTCACGTATGGCTTGATAATGACTTAAATAAATATTGCCACTTAAATGAGTGAGCAAATGCGAATTCTTTAAGCTATCCATCACAGGTCCTTTAATTTCAGAAAAATGGAGCTGGATATTGAGCTTAGCCAGCTCGGCATTTAAATCTTCTAGCATTTCAAGTGCACTATAATCGATATTGCTAATACTAGAGCAGTTGATAACGACGTGTTGTAGCTTAGGATGCTCACTCACGGCGTTAATTAAAAACCCTTTTAAGGTTTGTGCATTTAAAAATGTTAAATTTTCATCAATACGAATCGATAAAACATGCTCTGCAGTATTGACTTGATGACGCTGTACATTCCGAAAATGCTGTGTGCCTTGGATTAAACCAATATGAGCAATATGCGGTCGACTAATACGCCACAGCATTAAAATAAATGTGGAAATAATCCCAATCATCAAGCCTGTACTAATATCAATGCAAATCACCGCAAAAAAGGTAATCCACATCGCCAAACCATCCGCTTTAGAATAGCGCCAAGTATCAATGAAGGGCTTAAAGTCCACCAGCTTCCAAATCGACACCATAATGGTCGCCGCCAAAATGGTTAACGGTAAATCACGGAAAAATCCGGTAAAGTAGAGACTCACTAGGACAATCAATAAAGATGAAATCACACCTGCCATAGGGGTTTTGGCACCCGCATCGGCATTGACCACGGTTCGCGACAAACTGCCTGTAACAGGAAAGGCCGAGCTTAAGCCTGCACTGATATTGGCCACACCAAGGGCAATCAATTCTTGGTTGCTATTGAGTTGACTCCGCTGTTGTAAGGCAGTGGCCTGGGCAATGGAAAGTGATTCAACAAAACTCACCATGGCAATCATGCTAGCACCCGGGAGCAGCTGTATCAGCAAATCTGTATTCCAATGAGGAAAATCAAGTGGTGGAAAACCTGAGGGAATTTCACCTACAGTTTTAATGCCCGCGTGGTTTAAATTGAATGTCATGACCAAAACAATTGATATCACCACCAAAAATAACGGGATTGCTCTGACCCAAAACGTATTCAGATGCAAGCGTTTAAAGAGCTCAGGCAGATAAATTAAAAATAAAATTGCAGCAAGTCCAAACAGCAAGCTATTGATCTGGATATGTGAAAAATAGTGCCACAGACTGGCTATAAATTCAGGAATATTATTGGCTTGTAAAGGCACATCCAATAAAAATTTAACTTGTCCCAAAGCAATTAATAATGCCGAGGCAATAATAAAACTTTTAATCACAGGGTGGCTAATTAGTTGAATTAAAAAGCCAAAGCGAAGAAGTCCCAATAAAAATGAGATGACCCCAACCATCAGTGCCAATAAACAAGCCGCCTCAATATACACCGGTGAACCCACTTCAAACATGGGGTTTAAGGTGGCAAAGGTCATCATGGAAATAATTGCTACGGGTCCAATCGATAAGGTTGGGCTACCGCCAATCATGGCATAGAGGATCATGGGAATAATACTGGCGTATAAGCCCATCATAGGGGGAAGCCCTGCCAACATAGCATAGGCCATCCCTTGGGGAACCAGCATGGCTAAGACAATAAATGCTGCCATCATATCGGCACGAAAATCAGCATACTGATAGTGCTTGAGCCATTGCCATGCTGGAAGTGAGATACGCATAAGATTTATCTAAATCACAATTTTAGATATATTATGCATAAAAAATGCTAAAGAACCAAAACTAATCTTTAGCGAGCTGGGCAATACAACTGATAGAGCGTATTTAGGACGCTGACCAATTTGGGATCTTGAATCGAATAAAAGATCTGTTTACCTTCACGGCGTGTGCTGACCATCTCACTTTTGCGCAACATCATCAGTTGTTGAGATAAGGTGGGTTGATGAATATGAGTCATTTGCTCAATTTGTGAGACGTTTAATTCTTGTTGCGATAAATGACACAGAATCATTAAGCGGTCGCTATTGGCTAATGATTTTAAAACTGTGACCACATGTTCAGAGGCATCACGCATAGCTTTAATCTCAAGCGCATCATTCATGAAAGCTGTCTCGTAGGTTACAAAATAAAAAACGGCGCTTAGTATAAAACAGTTAGAGAATGAGAATTATTTAATCTTTGCAAAAGTCAATGGTTTTTAATGAAGAGTATTATTAGTTATTTTGATACTTAACCAACACGCCACAAAGCGTGCTGATTAATTCAAATGATTTTAAGATTTTGCCTTAAGATCAAAGTCTTTGAGTAGTTTGTCGCTCAATTGGGTGGCGTGTTGAATCGCCTCGAGTTTTGCAGTGTCACTTGGATTAAAGAAGGCCAATGCATCTGGTTGTGGTAGTTGAATACTGCCGCCTTGTACTTGGGCCAACCTGGTATGTTTTAAACTTTGTGCAAAACTTTTGACCGTAGCTTTGTCAAAATAAAAACTATTATGCAAATGCCTGTTGGATAGTAAAGTCTTTAAGCCCAATTTGGTCATTTTTTCAAGTTTGGCTAGACCAAGACTATCTTCGTGACCAAATTGCGCCAAAAAATGCGCCATTAAAACAAAATTCGTTAAGCTCGAATCGGCAAGTTCTGCTAAGGCTTTAATCTGAGCAGCTTTAATGATGTGTAATGTGTGTGTACTTCGATTTAACCAATTTAATTGCACAAAAGCCGCGAGAATCTCATCAATTGCCGCATCTAATTCATGGTTTTGCCATTTTAAGAACAGTTCTTCTTTAAAGAATGGATAAAGCTTGGCAACATAGGCTTTTAAATCCGTCAGATTGACATAACCACGAATAAGGGCAGTTGCGACTAAGGCAGGCAAACTAAAGCAATGTAAAACGTTATTGCTAAAGTAATTGAGTAAGCCTTGTTGCTTATCGCTGACTTGAATAACCTCCACAGCGTCAACTTGATGCTGCTCAATTTGTTTTAGTTTTAAGGCATAGTCAATAATCGCAGCGCCTGAGAGTTCGGTTAGCATCATACGGCTGTCATACGGGCTTAAAGCCAATAAAGCACGATAGTCATCCAACTGCTCAATTAAACTGGCTTTTTCAAGACGATGTTGAGGTGCCTTCAGTAGGAGTAATGACAGTAACGCAATGGGATTCAGCACTGCTGCTTTGTTAATGTTCTCTAAAATGGCATTGGCTGTTTGAGTGACACTATTGACGACATTTTTGGGTAAATCGTCATTAATACCCAGCTGTAAACCTAAAGCATCGTTTTGTTTTAAGATGTCATCTAAATAAATTGGATCACCAAAATTGACATGCACTAAGCCAAAGACTTTTTCAATTTTACGCACTGAGCTAAGTAAACCCCACACCGACTCGGCTTCTTTAGGTTTACCATTTAACTCATTAATATATGAGCTGCCTTCAAATAGTTTTTCATAACCAAAATAAGTGGGAATAAAAGCAATCGGCTTGGTTGCACCGCGTAAATGACTGTGAATGGTCATCGACAACATGCCTTTTTTAGGCGGTAATAATAAGCCTGTGCGCGAACGTCCACCTTCAATAAAATACTCAATTGGGCTGTTACGCGACAATAAGCTATGTACATATTCTTTAAATACCGCCGTGTACAACATATTGCCGTTAAAACTACGACGAATAAAGTAGGCGCCTGCACCACGTAAAATATTACCCACCACAGGTAAGTTTAAATTAATACCTGCGGCAATATGTGGCACCATCAAACCGCGATTGAAAATCACATAGGACAACAGTAAATAGTCAATATGACTCCGATGGCATGGGGTATAGACAATTTCGTAATCTTTGGCTAGTTCACGTACCGTATCAAAGTTATGTACTTCAATCCCATCATAGAGCTGAGTCCATAGTTTTTCTAAACTTAATGCTGCAAAACGTAAAGTTGAATAAGAAAAATCTGAGCTAATCTCGTTTAAATAGCTTTTGGCACGATTTTCTGCTTCAAACATGCTGACTTTTTTATGAATACTTTCTTGTAAAATGGCCTTTTGAATGGCTTCACTTTGCATTAAATTTTGAATTAAATTACGACGATCCGATAAATCGGGTCCCATAATGGCTTCTTTGGATTTGGTTAAATCGCTCCCTAGACGCTCTACAATGTGGTGCGCAGGTGAATAGTTGGGTTGTTGTTGTTTGGCTTGCTCTAATAAAGCACGTAAGGACTGCGGTTTATGGAACTCAATATAGTTATCTTTACCATATAAAGACACATTTAACATTTGCTTTAAATGGGATGGTTTCGCCCAAGCATCAGAAAATAAGGCTTTGAACCAAGAATCTTCATAATCTGGAGCCCGTCCCCATAAGATTGTCACTGGGACAAATTGTACATCTAGGCTTGGGTCTTGTTCTAAAGCTTCAATGAAACGAATCAACTTAGCAGGATAATGATAAGGCACATGCTGCGGATTTTTTTCATTCAGGACTAAAATTGCATCTTTCTCTGTCAATTGACCAACTTGCAAGGGGTGTAAGGCCGCCGCCAAGCCTTGTTTTTGGCTTTCTTGATCAATTAAAACCGCATTACTAACATAATCATCTTCAACGACATAGCACACAGGGCTGTTGGGTTGGGTTTCAAGCAATTGTGCTAATTCTGCAGTGGAGCCAAGCAACTGAGGCGAGACCATTTTTTTTAAAATGGATTGTGTGAAGTTGCGATACCAACGGCTAGAGCGAGCGTTAGACATTACATTCCCTGAGTAAACGTGTCATATCGCGCTATTGTCGGTAATAATTTCTCTGATTACAAACCCGATTGCTGAGAATTTATGCGGTTATTTAAAATATTTAGTCTATTCACTCTAATTTAGAGGCTTAAATTTTCGCTTGTTGGTTCGTCGTTTTGGTAGAGTTTGCCAGTGTAAAACATATTAAACGCTCATTTATTGATAGAATTCATGACTTAATCAAGTCACAATTGCAAAAGTGGAATTTTAAGCATGAATTAAAATAAAAAATTTCATTTTTGCTCTGTTTGGCTTTTATTTCATAACTAAAAAACAAGTACTTAATGATAATTATTGCAAATTATTTCTAAAATCAATTTGGTTTGTTTTGAAATTATTTAAACATCAAAGGATTAGTTAATTTATTGGTATTTTTTGCCAATATGTCCTTATAAAAACTCGTGAGTTTTCTATTGAAACTCACGAGTAGGTTGGTTATGTTGAAATTATGAATCAACAATCATAATTTTAAAACAATAAGTAAGGATGAGCAGGATGCGTGGATTAAAAGATCAAGTCGTGATTGTCACTGGTGGAGCAGGTGGGATTGGTTCGGCAACCTGTAAGCGTTTAGCGCAAGAAGGCGCTAAAGTTGCAATTTTTGATTTAGATTTAAATAAAGCCCAAGCCCTACAACAAGAGCTTGAAGCCTTGGGTACACCAGCTTTAGCCGTGGCGTGTGATATTACCCAAAGTGATGCGGTCAGCACTGCGGTTGCTGAAGTCGAGCAAAAATTGGGGCCAATTACTGGTTTAGTCAATAATGCAGGTTGGGATATTTTTAAACCCTTTGTACAAACCGAACCCAATGAATGGCAAAAGCTGATTCAAATTAACTTGGTGGGTATGCTGAATATGCATCACGCCGTGTTAGGCGGTATGGTGGCACGTAAAGGTGGCCGGATTGTCAATATTGCCTCAGATGCGGCGCGTGTCGGTTCATCAGGCGAAGCTGTTTATGCCGCATGTAAAGGTGGATTACTATCATTTTCTAAAACCCTCGCACGCGAACATTCGCGCCATAACATTACTTTAAATGTGATTTGTCCGGGGCCGACAGAAACTGCGCTGTTGGCAGGTGTAACGGATGCTGCCCCTAATCCAGAAAAACTACGTGAAGCCTTTACCAAAGCTATTCCACTTGGGCGTTTAGGTCAGCCAGATGATCTTGCCTCAGCCATTAGCTTTTTCTTAAGTGATGATGCAGCATTTATTACTGGACAAGTACTTAGTGTGTCTGGTGGTTTAACCATGAATGGTTAATTCAACAATAACAAACAAGGAAGAACAACAATGCATTACGAAGCGATTAATCAAGTAAATAAAAGCATGAATTTTGAAGATATTTTATATGAGGTTAAAAATGGTGTGGCGTGGATTACCATTAACCGCGCGGACAAAATGAATGCTTTTCGTGGAACAACTTGTGATGAACTGATTAAAGCCCTCTATAAAGCGGGTTATGACAAAAATGTCGGTGCGATTGTTCTTGCTGGTGCTGGCGATCGCGCGTTTTGTACTGGTGGTGATCAATCTGCACATGATGGGAATTATGATGGCCGTGGCACCATTGGTTTACCGATGGAAGAACTACATACCGCGATTCGTGATGTACCCAAACCTGTGATTGCCCGTGTACAAGGTTATGCCATTGGTGGCGGTAACGTTTTAGCCACCATTTGTGATCTGACCATTTGTTCAGATAAAGCTGTATTTGGTCAAGTTGGCCCTAAAATGGGTTCGGTCGATCCAGGGTATGGCACGGCGTTTTTAGCCCGTGTGGTGGGTGAGAAAAAAGCCCGTGAAATTTGGTATATGTGCCGTCGTTATAGTGGTCAAGAAGCAGTTGAAATGGGGCTTGCCAATAAATGCGTGCCACATGATGAATTGGATGCTGAAGTTCAGGCATGGGGTGAAGAACTGTGTCAGCGCAGTCCAACCGCGATTGCGATTGCTAAACGTAGTTTTAACATGGATACCGCGCATCAAGCCGGTATTGCCGGCATGGGTATGTATGCACTGAAACTGTATTACGATACCGAAGAATCACGTGAAGGCGTCAATGCTTTAAAAGAAAAACGTGCACCTGAATTCCGTAAGTATGCCAAATAAGGAGTCATGATATGTCAAAAAATCCTTATATCGATGCAGACTTAGAATTTTTAAGCGAAACCGTGGAAAAATTTGCACAAAAATATATTGCGCCGGGTTTTTTAGCGCGTGATCAAAGCCGTATTTTTGACCGTGATTTAATGAAAATGATGGGTGAAATGGGTTTTATTGCCCCAGAATTACCCGAACATTATGGTGGTCAAGACATGGGGCGCTTAGCAGCAGGCGTAATTCACGAAGCGGTTGCTAAATATGATTTAAGTTTCTCTTATATTAATTTACTCGCTTCACTAAATGGTCAGATTTTGGCAGAGCATGGTGATCCTGAAGTGGTCACGCCGTGGCTACATAAGCTGACCCGTGGAGAAGCGCTATTTGCCATTGGATTAACCGAGCCGCGTGGTGGTTCAGATGCTGGAAGTTTACGTTTAAAAATCGAGAGAGATGGCGACGAATATGTGCTAAATGGCGAAAAAACTTCAATTTCTGCGGCTGATCAAGCCGATGCTGCGGTCATTTTTGGGCGTACCGGCTCGATTGAATCTGGTGCCCATGGGGTGACGGCTTTATTAGTCCCAATGGATTTGCCCGGCATTAGCACCACGCGTTTTGATTGTCATGGGCAACGTGCCATTGGTCGTGGTTCGATTTTCTTTGAAAACGTGCGCGTACCAGTCAATCATCGCTTAGGTGATGAAAACAAAGGTTTTGTACAAGTCATGCAAGGTTTTGACTTTTCACGTGCCTTGATTGGTTTACAAGTATTGGCTGTGGCACGGGTGAGTTTAGATGAAGCATGGGCGTATGCCGCAGAACGAGAAGCTTTTGGTAAACCTTTAACTGCATTCCAAGGCGTATCACATCCATTGGCGGATTATGAAACCCAAGTCGAAGCTGCGCGTTTATTGTGTTTACAAACCTTATGGCTCAAAGACAACCATCTACCGCACACCGCAGAAGCAGGCATGTGTAAATGGTGGGGGCCAAAACTGGCTTATGATGTGGTGCATCAATGTTTACTTACCTTTGGTCATGCTGGTTATGACCGCGGTGTCATGGAACAACGCCTACGCGATATCTTAGGTTTCCAAATTGGCGATGGCACCGCACAAATTATGAAAACCATTATTGCTCGGCATAAAGCAGGACGCAAAGCTGTGCCGGCATAATGAAAAACAACAATAAAAATCAATAAGGACATCAGGATATGGAATTTGATGCAGTGCTAATTGAAGGACGCCGTGCCTATATGCAACAACACGGTTATTGGCATAATTTTACTATTCTGGACGCGTTGAAACAGGCCGTAGCGCAGCAACCCAATAAAACTGCTTTAGTCAGTTATAAACAACAGCAACCGACTCAAAGTTTTACGTATAAGGAGATTTGGCAACTCACCAATCAAATGGCACTGGGCTTAAAGCGTTTGGGAATTCAAGCGCATGATGTGGTGGCCTGTCAATTGCCCAATTGGTGGGAATTTAGCTTACTGTATTTGGCGTGTAGTCGGATTGGTGCTGTGCTCAATCCACTCATGCCGATTTTTCGCGAACGTGAACTAGAATTTATGCTCAAACACGGCGAAGCCAAACTGTTTGTGGTACCAAAAATCTTTCGTGGTTTTGATCACGCAGCTTTGGCCACGCAACTGCAAAGCAAAATTCCGACACTTGAACACGTTTTGGTGATTGATGAGCAACAAGGTAGTTTTCAGCAATTGCTAGAACATGATGTCAGTGCAACAGAACTTGCTGAATTAGATCAATATATCTTAGATCCAGATCAAGTCACGCAACTGATTTTCACCTCAGGCACTACGGGTGAACCCAAAGGCGTGATGCATAGCTCAAATACTTTATTTGCCAATATTGTTGAATATGCCAATACTTTGCATTTAGACCAAAACGATGTGGTGCTCATGGCATCACCGATGGCACATCAAACTGGTTTCATGTACGGCTTAATGATGCCAATTTGGTTACAAGCCAAAGCAGTGCTGCAAGATATTTGGGAGGTGAATCAAGCGATTGCAGTCATTCAAAATGAACAAGTCAGTTTTACCATGGCATCCACGCCATTTTTAAATGATCTTTCCAGCCAAGTGGCACAATTAAATACCCAAATTCCATCTTTAAAAACTTTCCTGTGTGCTGGTGCACCAATTCCAGGGCCCTTAGTTGAACAAGCACGGCAAAACTTAAATATCAAAGTGATTTCTGCTTGGGGCATGACCGAATGTGGCGCCGTGACCATGACCTTAATTGAAGATCCAGATGAGCGCTCTTGTCATACCGATGGTAAGGCACTCAAGGGAGTAGAAATTAAAATTGTCGATAAACATGGCCAAGAAAAACCCGTGAATAGCGCAGGGCGTTTATGGGTGCGTAGCTGTTCTAACTTTGCTGGTTATTTAAAACGTCCGCATTTAAATGACACCAATAGCGAGGATTGGTTTGATACGGGTGATATTGCCTATCAAGATGAATATGGTTATATCCGCATTTGTGGGCGTAAAAAAGATGTGATTATCCGTGGTGGTGAAAATATTCCAGTGGCGGAGATAGAATCTTTATTGTATCAGCACCCTAAAATTGCCACCGTTGCATTAGTAGCCTATCCTGATGAACGCTTAGGTGAACGTGCTTGTGCCATTGTGAAACTTAAAGATCCTCAGCACGCTTTAGACTTGAGTGAAATTTTAACGTTCTTACAACAGCATAATTTAGCCAAACAATATTTACCAGAACGCCTAGAAGTCTGGGACAATATTCCGATGACCCCATCAGGTAAAATCCAAAAATTTAAGTTACGTGAAATGTTAGTCTCTTAACTTATAGTTGCGAAAAGCCAAAAAGAGAGCAGCAAACAGCTCTCTTTTTGCTATGTATAGATATAATGAGCGCTTTATTATTGTAAAAACCATTATCGAGAAAACCGAACAATAGATTGCTATATTTTATGACGATACAGGATATATCTCCGTGATTTTTTGCAATTCTCCGAACATATTTTTAATTTTGATCGGTTTTGTTAATTTTGAAATCGGCGATTTTACACATTTTTGCTTAAATTAACCGCAGTTTAATCGCTAAAATAGATAAATAACTTATAGGAAAATAAGCGTACGCTTGGTGTGTCAGACAAGATAAATTTAAAAAAATTGGCGTATGATAAACCCTATAATTGAATAAATGTGAAGGATAGACACATGACCGATGCCGCTTTTCCAACCCCAAATAATTTGGGTATTGCAGTTTACGAAAATAACGCTGAAGCCATTGGTAATACGCCACTAGTACGTATTAACCGTGCGATTACTGGTGGTGCGACTGTATTAGCCAAAATAGAAGCACGTAATCCAGCATTTTCAGTGAAATGTCGTGTCGGTGCTGCCTTAATTAAAGATGCAGAGCAACGTGGTGTATTAAAGCCGGGCATGCATATTGTCGAGCCAACCAGTGGTAATACTGGTATTGCCTTGGCATTTGTGGCTGCTGCCAAGGGCTATCCAATTACCTTAACCATGCCTGCAAGTATGAGTATTGAACGTCGTAAGGTACTTAAAGCACTGGGCGCGAATTTGGTGTTAACCGAACCTGCTAAAGGCATGAAAGGCGCCGTGGATGAAGCAGTGCGCTTAACTCAAGAACAACCAGAACTGTATTACCTGCCACAACAATTTGAAAACCCAGCCAATCCTAAAATTCATGAAACCACCACTGGCCCTGAAATTTGGCAAGCAACAGGCGGTAAAGTTGATATCTTAGTGTCTGGTGTAGGGACAGGCGGTACCATTAGCGGTATTTCACGTTATTTTGAGCAAGTACAAAACCAAGCGCTTTATTCTGTTGCAGTTGAACCTGCCGAATCTGCCATTATTGCTCAGGCCAAACGTGGTGAAGACTTAACCCCAGGGCCACATAAGATCCAAGGTATTGGCGCCAACTTTATTCCTAAAAACTTAGATCTAGATTTAGTCGATGAAGTGATTGCCATTCCAAGCCAAGAGGCAATTGACTGGGCCCGTAAAACTGCCACCCAAGAAGGCATTTTAGTGGGTATTTCAAGTGGTGCAGCGATGGCAGCCGCAGCACAATTGGCCGCACGTCCTGAAAATGTAGGTAAAAACATTGTGGTGATTTTACCTGATGCAGGTGAGCGCTACTTATCTTCTGTATTATTTGAAGATATTTCTGCAGAATAAACCTGTTTTAGCTTCATCAAAAGGTGCTCTATGTGGAGCGCCTTTTTTAATTGTATAGATTTTATACCTGATAAATTTAGGTAACATCCTTAAATTTTGTTACTATGAAGCACTTTTCATAGCTTTACCTGTTTGCATATGACTTCATCTTACCAACAACAACTTGATGCTAAAGTTGCCCGTATCACGGCGCAATTTGCTGAATTTAATCCGCCTGCTTTAGATGTGTTCGCATCACCAGAACACCATTATCGTATGCGTGCTGAATTTCGCGTTTGGCATACTGAAGATGATATGTTCTATGCCATGTTTGAGCGCAATGAAGATGGGCAAAAGCAAGTCATTCGTATTGATCAATTTGAAATTGCAGATCAAAACATTAACCGTTTAATGCCTGAACTTTTAACTGCACTTAAGGCAGATCCGATTCTGTCACAACGCTTATTTGAAGTGCATTTCTTGGCGACTTTAAGCGGGGAAGTGTTAGTTTCTCTAATTTATCATCGTAAATTAGAACAAGATTGGTTACCTGTTGCAAAACAAGTCGCTGAACAACTCAATGTGAAATTAATTGGTCGTTGTCGTGGGCAGAAGTTTGTCTTAACTGAAGAATTTGTGGTCGAAAAGCTTTCTGTGTTTGAACGTGAATATCTGTATAAACAAATTGAAAGTAGTTTTACCCAACCAAACGCGCAAGTCTGTCAAAAAATGCTGCAATGGGCTTGTGAGGCTGCAGATTATTCAGAAAAAGACTTATTAGAACTGTATTGTGGTAATGGTAACTTCACCTTACCACTATCTACACGTTTTCGCCGTGTTTTGGCTACAGAACTGGCCAAATCATCAGTCTATGCTGCACAGTGGAATATTGAACAAAACCAAATTGACAATATTCAGGTGGCACGTCTCTCGGCTGAAGAATTTACTCAAGCTTATAATGGCGAACGTGAATTCCGTCGTTTGCAAGAAGCTCATATTGATATTGCAAGCTATGACTTTGATACAGTGTTTGTCGACCCACCACGTGCAGGGATTGATGATGAAACCTTAAAGTTGTTACAGCGTTTTAAACGTATCATTTATATTTCATGTAATCCTGATACGCTACATGACAACTTAAAGACTTTGGCCAATACACATCAAGTGACTAAATTTGCTTTATTTGACCAATTTCCATATACCCATCATGTTGAATCTGGTGTATTGCTTGAAATGAAATAAATAGAGGTTCTACTCAAACAACAGTTGCCAAAGCGAAGGGGAGTTCAATTGGGCTCCCTTTATTGTTTATAAAAAATAATAGCTTATAAAAAAGCAAGCCCATTAAATCGCATAATATCGTTTAAAAGCAGTAGTATCATCGAAAAAATGCGTCAATCAATCGCTGCTTTTGTCGCTCATGACCACTTGTTTTATTTTTTATATTGGCTATATTTCGAACTATGTTAGATTATCAATGAAGGCTCTATGAGTTTTTGGCAAAAACTGTTCTCTGATCAACAGGTCAACGCACATAAAAACCAAACCGCTTGTGTTGAAAATGACTGTTCATGTAAATCGAATGAACAACTCATTACAGCATTAAAACAAGCGACGGATGAAGATGTCATTCTTGGTATCAAGAAAGTTTTAGCGGCTCGTGGTTATAGCCGTAAAGAGTTAAATGATTTTCAGCATTTACCTTTGCAATAAACTGCAAGATAGATGCGAAAAAAAGGATTGCTGAAAAGCAATCCTTTTTTTTGTTTAAGAATGCATATAACCCATACACACTATAACAATAAATAACATTGTTAAGAAATTATTAATAATGTAAGACTGTGTAAGAAAAACCATCTAAAACGTGTCGTTTTTAGCACATTTTATTATTTATGTTGAGCGCTCACATCTTGTTATTTAGAATTGTTTATAATTTCTAAAACCATTTAACATAGATACCGAGGATATTATGGAATTAAAGAAATTTTTGTTAAGTTTTAATAATCTAAACACTTATCTTTTTATGGCAATTATGCTCTTGATGAGTTTGATTATCTATTTTTACGTTATTAATCCGTTGTAAATAGAAAGAACCATAGCAACTTGATCTGATTAGTTTTTCTTCAATTTAATAATAAAAAATAGACCTAGCGAGTGATCAAAATAAATAGATTATAAAATTCACTGGTTTTGGGTGTAACATTGTGGCTTATTTTTGTCGTTTTGCGGCTATTATGCGCATCCAAAATCGTCTCGCTGGATTTTACTTCTTTTATTACGCTATTGTTGGCACCTTTATGCCGTATTGGAACCTTTATCTTGAAGATCAAGGTTTTAATTATTCCGAAATTGGCGTATTAGCATCTGTAGCCATTATCACTCGTTTTTTTGCTCCCTTTATTTGGGGTTGGATTGCCGATAAATCAGGCAAGCGTATGCTTTTGGTGAGGGTAGCCACTTGGGTTGAAGCTTTTGTTTGGTTACTGATTTTTATTATTCCCAATAGCTTTCAATCTATTGCCTTATTGATGCTGATTTTTAGCTTTTTTCAAAATGCTATTTTGGCACAATTTGAAGGAGTGACTGCATTTTGGTTAGGTAAACAGCGTGCAGCACTCTATGGTCGAGTTCGACAGTGGGGATCGATAGGGTTTATTATCGCCGTGTTTGGTATTGGTGCTCTCTTAGATATCATTCATATTAGTCAATTGCCCATTGTTTTATTATGTATTGCTGTACTGGCTTTCTTATGGTCTTTTAGTATTGCTGAACCTCATGAGGCACCCTCGGCACAGCAAAAAATGCAATCTATTCTGCCAGTTTTAAAACAACCGGCTGTACGTGCATTTTTTATCATTGAGTTAATTCTATTATTTTCGCATGCGCCTTTTTATAGCTTTTATAGCAATTATTTAAAAAGTCATGGCTTAAGTACCAGTTTAATTGGTGGCCTGTGGTCCATTGGTGTAATAGCAGAAATTGTCATGTTTGCTTGTGCACCGTTTTTCTTTCAGCGTTGGGGCTTTCGTACTTTAGTTAGCCTTTGTTTATGTACAACTGCATTACGCTGGGGATTAGTGGGCATATTCTATGATTCATTATGGATACAAGCTATTGCACAATCTATTCATGCCTTTAGTTTTGGTTTATTTCACTTAATTGCCATGCGTATTATTTTTGACTATTTTACACCACAGCAGCAAGGACGAGCCCAAGCTTTTTATAGTACCATCTGGGGGATTGGGGTGGCCTTAGGCAGTATTTTGGCGGGTCAATATTGGCAGAGTTTAGGCGGTGAAATAATTTTTATACTGGCAGGTGTAGTGACTTTATTAGGATTACTATTTGTGCGTCCACTTCCTATTCAACGCGACATGAGCTCATAAAGCGACAATAAAAAAGCAACATAACTTAGATTCTAAAACTATAGAGTATTAAATCGTGAAGCAGTATGATAGATAAAAGTTAAAGCACTCCATTTAACTTCACTTTCTAATACGCTATAAAGATTTTTATGAAAAAAAAGGTACTGATTGCACTTTTAGCTGCTACAGCAACAATCCCAGTTCATGCTGTACCTGTAGTGGCTGATAATATGCAAAATAATATTAAGATTAGCACACGGCCAGCTTTGGTGGGATTGTGGGGAATGCCTATTCCTGAAAATAAAAAATGTACCGAATATTACAATTTTAAGAGTAATCATGATGTATTTATTCGAAGTGGGGCAGAGTGGTCTTACGGAAATTATGACTATCAACCTAGGATTGACCTAAACAACAGTTCTGCCTTACTCAATTTACATATTCGCCATGATAACAACGAAATTGATTGCTCTGGTATTCAAGAAGACCAAAGCGGTGAAATGACTCGAGTTGCAATTACTTGGCATACACCATCACATATTTCTTTTTGTTTAGAAGATCATCCCAATCAATGTTTTGCCAGCCTAAGACGTATCTATCCGTAAAAAAAAAGCCACTCTGTTGAGTGGCTTTTTGATTTTAAAGCTTACACGACTTTTTCAGCATGAATTTCTAACTGCTTAAGCAAATGCTTTTCTAGATAGTGAATATCCATTGCTTGCTTACAGAAATTTGCATCTTCTAAAATCAATTCACGATGCAGTGGGATATTGGTTTTAATACCACTTAAAATCGTTTCATCAAGCGCTTGTTTCATGCGAGCGATCGCAGTTTCACGATCTTTACCATGTGCAATAATTTTAGCAATCATCGAATCATAGTAAGGTGGGATGCTGTAACCTGTATAGATATGAGAATCTAAACGGATACCTGCACCACCTGGCGCGTAAAATTGTTCAATTTTACCTGGAGATGGAATAAAGGTGGTTGGATCTTCTGCATTAATACGGCATTCAATCGCATGACCTTTACAGACCACATCTTCTTGTTGGATATCTAATCCCAAACCTGCAGCAATACGTAACTGTTGTTCAATAATGTCAATACCAGTAACTTGCTCAGTGACAGGATGTTCTACTTGAACACGTGTATTCATTTCAATAAAGAAGAATTCACCATCTTCAAATAAGAATTCAAACGTACCAGCACCACGATATTGCATGAGCTTACATGCATTCACACAAGCTTCCAGAATATGCGCACGTGCATCTTCAGGCAAGTTTGGTGCTGGTGCCTCTTCAAGTACTTTTTGATGACGACGTTGCAATGAGCAGTCACGATCAAATAAATGAATCGCATGACCATTGCCGTCGGCGAGTACTTGTACTTCAACGTGACGTGGCTTTTGTAAGAAACGTTCCATATAGACCGTATCATCACCAAACCACATTTCGGCATCACGCTGTGCTGCTTGTACAGATTCAAGCAGGGTGTCGACACGTTCTACAATACGCATACCACGACCACCACCACCAGAAGCTGCTTTCACAATCAGTGGGAAACCGATTTTTTTAGCTTCTTCTAAGGCATTTTGTGTAGTCACTGCATGAGCAGAACCAGGCACAGTCGGTACACCAGCTTTACGCATGGCTGTGATCGCAGAAACTTTATTACCCATTAAACGGATATGTTCTGGACGTGGGCCAATGAAAATAAAACCAGAGGTTTCTACAATTTCAGCAAACTCAGCATTTTCTGATAAAAAACCGTAACCTGGGTGAATGGCATCTGCACCTGTGATTTCTGCTGCAGTAATAATTGCGGGGATGTTTAAATAGCTTTCACTACTTGCACCCGGGCCAATACATACAGCTTCATCACAAAAGCGTAGGTGCATTAGGTCTTTATCAGCATCAGAATAGATACCAACAGTTTTAATCCCTAATGTTTTGCATGCGCGGGTGATGCGCAAGGCAATCTCACCACGGTTTGCAATTAATACTTTCTGCAACATTATCGTTCCTCGTGATGATGACTTAAGCGCGATAACGGAAAAGTGGTTGACCAAATTGAATCACTTCGCCATTTTTTACTAAAATTTCTTCAATAACACCGCTTTGCGTTGCTTCAATTGGGTTCATGATTTTCATGGCTTCGATAATACCTAATGTTTCGCCAGCAGTTACCGTTTGGCCAACTTTAACAAAAGGTGCTTCGCCAGGGCTTGACGCTGCGTAAAATACACCAACCATTGGCGAAGTTTCGACTGCGCCGCGTGGTGCAGATTTAGGCGCAGCAGGAGCGGCAGCACCAGGTGCTGGCATAGCTGCAACAGGTGCTGCAACCACAGGTACACGACGTGTTAAAGCGATCGATTGATCACCTTCTTTCACTTCAATTGCCTGTAGGTCAGATTCAATCATCAAGTCGATGAGTTTTTTAATTTTACGAATATCCATGGTTCAAGTCCTGAGTCTTAATGAGATGGTTGAATTTTTGCAATCGCATAATCTACGGCTGCTGTATAACCTTTGGCACCAAGTCCACAGATCACACCCACAGCTTTATCGGATAAATACGAATGATGTCTAAATGCTTCACGTGCATGTACATTGGATAAATGCACTTCAATAAAAGGAATATCTACCCCTAAAAGAGCATCTCGCACCGCTACTGAGGTATGCGTCAAAGCAGCAGGGTTAATCACAATAAATTTCACCCCTTGCTGTTTGGCTTCATGAATTCGATCAACAATGGCACCTTCCCAGTTGCTTTGAAAAGTTGCTAATTCAAGTTGAGAATATTGAGCTTGTTGAATAAGTTGCTGGTTAATATCTTCTAATGTTAAGTAACCATAAACCTCTGGTTCACGCTGTCCAAGCAGATTTAGATTCGGTCCGTGAATCACCAAAATGGCTAAACTCATTCAAATTACTCCAATGTTAAATTTGCAATGATAATTTGCAAGATAGATGCAAAGTTTGCGCTATTATTGCATAATTTTCTACATCTGATCTTTTAAGTGGTTATAATTTACTAAAAGATCAAGCTGTTATATGAGTGCTATATTGTAAATTTTGTAAGTAATTCACAATGTTAAAAAATGCCATTTTTAAATTTTTTTTTGCAAGATTGCTACAAATTTTTATTTTTTAAATAAAACCAAGAGCAATAAATTTTGAGATCTATAGACATAAAGTGACATAAATATAGTGAGTATTAGTATTAAAGATGCCGAGTTGTTGCAGCATTAAAACATGAGTATTTATAAAACTTTTTGTGTGGTATGCCTATGGCAACATCGTTCATTTTTATAAAATTAAAGCAAAAACAGTTAATTAATTTAATTTTATTTGGGTTGCGTTCTGTTTATTAAGATATAGATTGAGGAAGTCTAGTCTATGCAATATTCAGAAAACCCTACACCAACAAGCGATTGATTGACCAATATGATCATACAGATCAAAAAAAAAATTCAGGCGAAATCTGCCAAAATGCCTAATATTCCAGCAAATTTAATGCAAAATAATTTATGCAACAAAAGCTTATACTAGATTCTTAATAACACCAAGATGTCTTAAAAATACAGTGAAGATCCTTGCTTAATCCAATCAATCAACCCAATATAAGTATATCTATTTATGATTTTCCTGAATTATGCAACTTCATTATCAGTACCAAGCCCATCCTAATACTCAAGCAAAAACTTTAGTCTTTATTCATGGTTTATTCGGTAGCTTAAGCAATTTGGGGATGTTAGCTCGTGCATTACAGCAAGACTATGCCACGCTACAAATTGATCTACGTAATCATGGCTTATCTGCACATTCCGACGCACACAGTTACGATTTGTTGGCACAAGATGTAGTAGATACACTAGATGGATTAAATATTGATCAATTTAGTGTAATTGGTCATTCTATGGGAGGTAAAACAGCTATGCGTTTAGCAGAGCTGGTGAATGATCGATTAGATAAACTTGTTATTTTAGATATAACACCAATAGCCTCAAACGATTATCATCATAATAAAATTTTTCAGGCACTCATTGCAGTACAAGATGCACAAGCAACCACACGCCAACACGCCACTGAAATTATGCAGCAGTATATTAATGAAATGATGGTCATTCAATTTTTACTTAAATCATTTAACAAAGGACAATGGTTATTTAATGTGACAGGGTTGGAGCAAAATTATTCTGAAATTCTAACCTGGAAAAATCAAAAACCTTGGAATAAACCATGTCTATTTTTACGTGGCCAAAACTCTGACTATTTGGCTAAACCTGAACACTTTGAGGCAATACAGCATCAATTTCCCCAAGCTGATATTCAACTCATTAAAAATGCTGGGCATTGGCTACATGGAGAAAAGCCTCAAGAGGTTTTAGATGCAATTAAAAAATATTTAGCAGATTAAAAAAACAGTCATGCTTTGCATAAGCTAATTTATTTGAAGCATGACGAATAAAAAATTAATTATTAAAGTTAGCGAATGATAAATACCGCGGCTGTTTTTTCATTTAGCCATCTATATGCTGCAGTCAACCACATTTATTGATATGGATAATATATCATGATCCATGTTATTCCCAAGTAGAAATGTCCTACCTAATAACCAAATAGAAATGTCCTATATGGACATTTCCAAGTCAAGCACAGGATTCAGATTTCGTTGTTGAATTGCTGTTTTCTGTGCACGTCTGCTTGGCATCTTTTGAGAACGATTACGTTTGTTTTGCTGTTCCAGTTCTTCATGCTGTTGTTGAATATGCAGCAATACAGAACTTAAACGTTTATTCTCAACAATCTCTCGCTGGTTAAGCTGACTTAATTTATCGAAGATGCTGTAATTGATCTTCCGTCCTTCATGCATGATCGCTACAGTACCATCCGGATATTCTAGAAACTCAAGATATTTACCGATCAGCTTCTGATTTTCTTGGATATTCTCCAGAATATATACACATTTATCATAAGTAATGGTCAGGCTATTGGTGACTCTGCGGGGTTCACGCCAAGTAAAAATATCATCTAATTCTTCAGCTGTTTCAGTGACAGTCCGGTGGAGATCCTTAGGATTAAAGGCCATCTTGGCAAATTTACGATTAAATTGCTCAATAAAGCAGGGCAGCCAGGCATTGGCATCTGCAATCGAACTGATAGCTTCTAAGCGCATCTCCTTAATCAGACGATCCTGAAGCGTTCTATTGGCTCGTTCTACACGTCCTTTGGCCTGTGGTGAATTGGCGAAGATGATATCGATATTGAGCGTACTGAGTACTCGCCCAAATTGGGTAATCTTGGTGTCTTTCTTGCTGCTTTGATTTACCCTAAAGACTGAATGTTTGTCGCTGTAAAATGCTAAGGGCTTACCGTGCTGTTCAACATACAAACGTGTCGAAATCATATAGTCAAAGGTTGATTCTGACTCACAGAAGCGTAAATGCTGTAATTTGCCTGTGGCATCATCAATAAACACCAGCAGACAGCATTTAGCAGCACGCCCTTCGAACCAGTCATGGTGAGAGCCATCAATCTGGATCAGTTCACCATAGCAATCCCGGTTATATCGAGGCTGATATGGGCGTTTCAGGCGCTTGGCGCGAGGAATCCACAAGTCGGCTGCAATCATCCAAGAACGCAGGGTTTCTACTGAAAGATCGAATCCATGTACGGTGGTGAGCTTTTCATGCGCTAAAGTGGGTCCGAAACCATGGAGTTGGTCAGAAACAATATTGAGGCACTTGAGTCTGAGTTCTTCAGGAAGTTTGGAATTGCTGGTTTGGCCACGACCGGCATGGGCTAATGCAGCTGGACCTTGAGCTTTGTATTTCTGCAGTAAGCGTCTGATCTGACGTTCTGAGATATGAAGTAGCTGAGCAGCCTGGGATTGAGTTATGCGTTGATCGCAGATTTCCTGCAAGACCGACAATCGTTTAAGTTCTTTATCCGACATAGACACCAACATATCAAACCGTCCGCTTCGATAATCGCAAAAGCGCATATTCTAAAAGCGGACATTTTTACTTTGGAGAAACCGGACATTTCTATTTTGGAGTTACA